>JBOHVJ010000081.1:0-7574 GCA_050735075.1 Binatia bacterium | reverse complement strand
TATTACGCCTATGTGCGCTCTTCGGTGGTAGACAGGGATCTACATTTCGAGAACGAATATCGTCATGGGGATCCGGCCTTTATCAAGATGGCCTTCGAGGATGATGGGCGTTTAAGGCCGGCTCTCGCAACGCCAGGGGGCTATGTGCGCAACCAATGGGCAGTGGGACCCTCGCTACTGTGGACACCTTTTTTCCTGGCAGCGCATGGCCTGGTGTTGATCCTCAATGGGCTGGGGTTGAACATTCCGACCGACGGGTACTCAGCACCGTATCGGTGGCTCTGTGCTTTTGGTACGGCCCTCTACGCTTTCGTCGGGCTGCTGCTCGCTCACCACGTGGCTAAACGGCTGACCAACTCTTGGATTGCTTTGCTAGCGACAGCAGGCATCTGGTTCGCCTCTTCGCTCCCGGTATATATGTACTTCCTTCCCTTTCATGTTCACGCCCTGGCTGCCTTTTTAGTCTCTCTTTTCCTGTGGTACTGGCTGCGAACACGACCGATGAGGAGTCTCAAGCAGTGGGGCCTGTGGGGGTTAGTAGGTGGGTTGATGGTAGAGGTTTATTACTTGAATGTAGTCTTTCTCCTGATTCCACTAACTTCCATCCTCTATCCTCCATCCTCTGTCCTCAAAAGGTTGACACAGGCGGTAGCGTTTGGGGTGGCGGCGCTTTTAGGTTTGATGCCTAACTTAGTTATCAAGTGGATCATCCATGGTTCACCCTGGAGCACTGGCTATGACGACAGATTCTTTTGGGATTCTCCCAGGCTTTGGCAGGTGGCTTTTGCCCCGGAGCACGGGATGTTCCTCTGGACGCCGGTGTTGCTGTTTTCGGTCGCCGGCCTGATATTGCTATGGCGCCGGGACCGTTCTTTAGCCAGCATCTTGATGGTGACCTTTGTGGCATTCTATTACACCGTTGCCAGCTACCAGAACTGGCACGGCCAGTCGGCCTTCGGGAGCCGCTTCTTTATTTCCTTTACGCCGGTATTCGTCTTAGGCTTGGCCGTCTTCTTAGAAGAAAGTCAGACCTTTTTATCACGTGTTACCTTGGAACAGGCGATCCGTACCAGACTATTCTCTATTTTCTATCTTCGATCCTCCATCCTCTATTTCACCCTGGTTTTGCTCATCCTGTGGAACATTGGGTTCATCTTTCAATGGGGCACAGACTTGGTGCCTAATCGGGGGCCAGTGGATTTTGCCGTGGTGGCGCGACAACAGATGACGGTGGTGCCCCACGGAGCACCAGGTTTTATCCTCCGTTACATGAAGACTCGGGAGCAGGTGATACAGGAGGTAGAGCAGGAGGATCTGATCGAGTCACAGGATTATCGGTTGCGGAGATGAAGCAGAGTGAATGAAGCCGCGCGGAACCTGGTCAAGCTAATCTTCTTCTATACTTGTATCGAGGGATTGATCATCAACATATGGTATCCGTCCAAGCTCCCATTCCTCTACAAAGACTTTGCGATCCTTGCAGTTTACGTTCTCGTGTTTTTACCCAACCTAAATAGACTCTTCGCTCCATCCCCCACTCTAAAGAAGCTGACTCTACCACTTCTCTTCTTCTCCGTTATAGCCGGATTATATCTACTCCTCCCTGGAACAGGCTTGCTCGCAGGACTGTTCGCCCTCAAGCAGAAGCTTTTCTACATTCCTCTAATCAGCATCGGCTACTTCTTTGTCCGATCTGATGATGATTTGAAGCGACTCTTTTCAGCGCTTGCGCTATACGCAATCGGCGCATCTGCCTTTGGGATTTATCTTTATTTCAGAGGGCCGGAGGGACTCAGGGAGCTAGGCGCAACTTACTCTGCAGTGCTTTGGACGCCGCGTTATGAGCCATCAGTCCAACAATATTGGCGCGTCCCTGGAACGTTTACCTCAGCCGGCCAGTATTCGAGCTACCTCCTGTTCAGCGGCCTCATTGCCGCTGCGCTGCTTATGGCTGGATACCTTTCGAAGCGCTGGAAGGGCGTCACAACGATCTCAATGGCGCTCATTGTCTTAGCCATGCTCGCCTCCGGAACCCGAGCGTCAGTTGTATTGCTAAGCGCTTCTATGGCGATCCTGGTTCTGCTTTCCCAAGAGGTCAAAGGGCTCATTAGGTGGGGACTTGTCGGTTATGCCGTCCTGGCGTTCGGCTTTACCTTCCTGGGTCCGGGAGTGGAGGAGCGATTTGCTTCAATCGCCACTTACGAGCATGTAAAACGTTTCCAAACCACATACTTTGGCCAGCTTTTCCTCCCCGCTCTTCTGGAAAATCCCTTCGGAATGGGTTTGGGAATTTCCACGGTAGGTACTCGACACCTATCCGAATCTGCCGAAATTCAGTTGGTGGAGAGTTACCTGGGTATCCTCGCCATGGAAACCGGTGTGCTTGGCCTCGGCACCTTCCTCTGGGTGGCCATTGCGATCGGGGCACTTATCCTCCGACTTCGAAGAGAGATTCAAGGGATGCCAGAGGCCGTACTCTGGTATGCCCTCGCTGTCTATGTTTCCCTTACGATTGTGGTCCTTCCCATTAGCACAGCGATTGACCATGGGCCCACGAATTTCTACTTCTGGTTTTCGATTGGCGTGTTGTTCAAGCTGGCTGATCTGGAGCGCCAGCGGAGGATGGTTGTGCCGGCCCACAGCGGCGAGCAGGCGGAGACGGTCTGGCAGCCCACCTTTTCGCCAAGCCCACTTGCGTGGAAACCACAGATTAGATGATCCGAATCCTTTACATCACCTCGGCAGGAGAGCGGGGTGGGGCCGAAGTTGTCCTGCTCAACCTCCTTCGAAGCCTTGACCGAAGCCGGTTTGAACCGACTGTAGTTTGCCTCCGGGATGGGAATTTTGTGCAAGAACTTAGGGAGCAGGCTAACGTCGACGTTGAGGTGCTCCCAACAGGGCGGTTCAGGGATCTAAAACGTGCTAGCCAGGTCATTGGGCAACTACAACACATCATCCGTAGCAGAGGGGTTCATCTGGTCCATTGCAATGGCACAGGGGCACATCTTTATGGCGGCCCAGCGGCTTGGTTGTCTGGTGTCCCAAGCGTCTATCATCTTCATGATGTCCTCGATTGGTCCTGGAGCACACAGGGGCTGGTACATCTGTTTGCTTTCCTCATTCCCTCGACCGCGATCGTAGCTGTTTCCCATTATGTGGCGAGGAGCTTCGAGCGAACCTGGTCCTCACGCAGAGAGATCCATGTCATTCATAATGGTATAGACCTCCCCAGAATAGAAAATCCAAAATCCCAAATCGAAAATCTAAAATCTGAGGAGTGTGGGTGGCCCCCCGACTCTCGGGTTTTTGCTTGGTGCGGAAGACTACAACGCTGGAAGGGGGCGCATGTCTTTCTTGAAGCGGCGGCCATTGTGAAACAGCAGATGCCATCTGCGCGTTTCCTCGTCGTGGGAGGCACTCTTTTTGGGCTAGATGCCGCCTACCAAGGCGAGTTGCATGCTTTAGCAGATAAGCTGAACTTGAATGGCTGTCTTCGCTTCACCGGTCATGTGCGAGATACACGGCGTCTTATGGCAGCGGCTGATGTCATCGTCCACTCATCGATCCGCCCTGATTCCTTCGGACTGGTCGTCCTTGAGGCTGAGGCACTAGGCAAGCCGGTGATCGCGTCAGGTGATGGTGGACCGATGGAGATTGTGCAGGACAAAATGACAGGTCTCCTGGTTCCTCCTGATAACCCTCGCGCGCTGGCACAGGCGATGGTACGGCTTCTTCAAGGGCAGGAGCTTCGGGTAAAAATGGGCAAAGCCGGGCGGGATCGTGCGGAGCAGTGCTTTGGCGTTTCGCAGATGATGCAGAAGATTGAGAGTCTGTATCGAGATCTTGTTAAGCATCCTCGGACTCCTCGCGTCTCGAACCCGTTATGAACACACTCAAGACGAGAATCTACCAGCTTGCGTTAGGACGAGGAACACAGGCGCCACCGCAAGAGATCGAGGCAAGTCTTACTGAAGTTGTTCAGTACCTCTGGAAGCGAGGAGGGTGGTCGTGGCTACGCGGTATCCTTCTGCGGCATCGTTTCAAAGGGTGTGGCGGACGTCTATTTATCGGGAAGAACGTGGAGATTCTCTATCCCCGCTACATTTCTCTTGGGCGAAATGTCTACGTAGGCGACTACACCACGATCAACGGTCTCTCGCGAGATGGGCTCCAGCTTGGCGACGACGTCCGAATACGCGAGCATGTCTGGATCCAGGCGACAAGTTCATTGGCGAATTTGGGCAAAGGATTAGTCGTCGGCTACAACACCTACATCGGCCCTCGTTGCATGATTGGAGCTGGGGGAGGCATCACAATAGGCTCCAACGTGACGATCGGGGCTGCGGTCGATCTTTTGGCCGAAAATCATAACTTCGCTAATGCTGATCTGCCGATCAACGAGCAGGGAGTGACCCGGAAGGGGATCGTTGTCGAAGACGATGTCTGGATCGGGAATCGGGTGATTGTCCTGGATGGCTTACGAATCCGCAAGGGCGCCGTCATCGGCGCCGGCTCTGTGGTCACAAAGGATGTCCCCCCCTACACTGTAGTTGTTGGGAATCCCGCACGGCCTGCCGGCCGAAGGACCGGGAGTCGACGGCCACCAGCCTTGGAGGAACCAAATCTCTCGCTGAGATTCTCCGGCTAACGGCTCACCATGAGAGTCTCTCTTTTTCGTGCCTTTCCCGATGCCTTCAGGAAGAGCATGCAGATCTACGCCGATCAGCTTCTCAACGGGATTCGACCATTGCTCCAAGAGCACGAGGAAATCGTCGATTGTCTGCCGACTAAAATTCATTTGAAACCAAAAGTAGCCCGATATTGGGACCAATACGTCAGGTACCAGCGGTTTAGTAAAACCTCGGCTGGCGATGTGAACCATGTTATCGACCATGGGTACGGTCACCTGCTGCTTAGCTTGCCAGCTCATAATACCGTCGTCACCTTTCATGACTCCATGGTTACGAAGGTAAAAGGGGTGGCATTCAGTACACGCCTTTCGCTCCGATATAGTCTGACAGCCATTCGCAAGGCAGCCATGGTCATAGCCGACTCCTGGACTTCTCGTGAGGATTTTCTAAATCTCGTTGACTACCCGGAGGAAAAGGTGAAGGTGGTTTATTTGGGCATCGATCCTTCGTTTCACATGGTCCAGGATCGCGACGCCTTGAAAAGACGCTACCAACTTCCCGGCAAGTATATCCTCCACATTGGCCATACCCTCAACTATACAAACCTGGAGAGGGTCTTCCTGGCGTTGGGTTGTCTCGTGAGGCAATACGGAGTCGATGTTCAGCTAATCAAGGTTGGAGATCCGTTCAGCGCAGGACAAGAGCGCCTGCTTGATAAGCTTGATCTGAGGACAAGAGTTCTCCATCTCGGCAAGGTGCCATTCCGTGATCTTCCCACCATTTATAATTGTGCCGACGTGCTTCTATATCCTGTGCTCTACGCCGGGTTCGGGTGGCCCCCACTCGAAGCTATGGCCTGTGGAACACCTGTAGTATCTTCTAACCGCGGCTCGTTGCCAGAAATCTTAGGTGATGCAGCCATTCTGACCGATCCGGAAGATCACCAGCAAATGGCCGCGCACGTAGCTGCACTGCTAACCGACGGCACCTTGCGCGAAGCTTACCGAGTCAAGGGGTTCCAACAGGCACAACGTTACCGTTGGGATAAAACAGCCAGAGAGGTACTGGCGATCTATCGACAGATCGCGAATGCTTAAGATCGCAGTCATCCAGCGCTTCCTCCCGAGCCAATCACGTGGAGGCGTGGGTTACTTTACTCATGGGCTTTGCAACGCTCTACAACAACGGGGCCATATCGTCACCGTATTTAGCCATGACCCGGCGCCCTACGATGCCCTTTACCAAGTTAGCTCCTTTCCATTAACTCGTGCCATCTTAGGTTATCCATCCAGTCCATGGACCTTCCCATTTCAGATAGCCAAACAGGATTTTTCGGCGTTCGACATCATCCACGCCCAAGGCGACGAACACCTGATCACACGAGCAGGGCCTCCAATCGTTCGCACCATGCATGGATCAGCTCTGGCCGAAGCTATTCACAATGGCTGGCGCGCTCGCTCACCCAAACGCTTCTTCATGCATCTGTATTTTTATGGTTGTGAGCTGATAGCAGATCTTCGGGCTAATGCTGTCGTGGGTGTCTCAAAAGAGACAAGTCATCACTATCCACGGATTCATGGGGTGATTCCGAACGGTGTGGAGATCGAACATTTTTCTCAGTTCAACGGAAGGAAGTCTGAGAACCCCTCAATTCTTTTTGTTGGCGATTTAGACAGTCGAAAGCGTGGCAAATTCCTGCTGGGAGTCTTTCATAGTCACGTCAAGCCGAATGTCCCCGAAGCCGAGCTATGGCTTGTTTGCCCTGACAAGGTGGAAGGGGATGGCGTGCGATGCTTTGGCATTGTGCCGCCAGAACACCTTGCAAGATTGTATGCCGAGGCCTGGGTGTTCTGTCTGCCGAGTTCTTATGAAGGTTTTGGGCGCCCTTACGTTGAAGCGATGGCTGCTGGGACCCCCGTTGTCGCCGCGTCCAATCCAGGGGCCCGGGAGGTTTTAGACAACGGGCGATTTGGCTTGATTGTCTCGGACGGAGAGCTCGGAGACACGCTATGCAGATTGATCACTGATTCTAGACTGCGAGAGAAATTCAGCCAACGGGGGATTGACCGCGCGAAGGACTACTCATGGGAAAATGTGGCGGAGCAGTATGAACGAGTCTACAAAGGGGTGCTAAAGGGGAGAAAGACAGTTGCGGTTGACTGATGCGGAACTGTACTCCACACAATGTGCTGTATCTGCAATCCACTTCCGAGATCGGCGGCTCCGATATTTCGCTGCTGCGACTTATAGAAAAGCTCGATAAGACTCGCTTTCGACCCCACGTTGTTTTGCCGTCGGATGGTCCGTTGGTTGAAGCGTTAAAGATGCAGCAATGCAAAGTCTCCATCCTTAAAGAGATGTTGAAGCTGACCACGCGTAGAGGCAAATTGTACTTCTTGCGCTACATCCTGAATTATCCCAGGGCGGCTTGGAAAATTCTGCGCATTATTCGGAGAGAGCGGATTGATTTGGTTCACACCAACACCCTGCACAATCTTTATGGTTTCCTGGCGGCAAAATTGGCAAGGCGTCCGCACGTCTGGCACATTCGAGAAATTGTCTGGCGATCGAGAGTCTTTCGTGATCTGGAATTATTCCTAGCCAGATACTTCGCCGATCGTATTATCGTCACGAGTGATGCCGTGGCCGAGGTGTTTGGCGGCGGCAATGGGGCCCATCCGTCGCACTTGAGAAAGATCCCAAATGGAATCGACATTCAGTGCTACCACCCTGAGAATGACGGAAGTCGCGTGTTCAAAGACTTGGGGCTTGCGCCTGACGCGCCACTAGTAGGTTTGGTTTGTCGGTTGGACCACTGGAAGGGCGTCGATACCTTTCTTCGTGCCGTGGCCATCTGCGAGAAGGAATATCCCAAGGCACGTTATCTTGTTATCGGGGGTCCGATTGAGGGGCGAGAAGAGTATGCAGAGAGGATGGTTCAAC
>JBOHVJ010000080.1:0-2230 GCA_050735075.1 Binatia bacterium | reverse complement strand
CTCACCCTTGACTCCTCCCCACGGCTGGCCTAGCCTTCCCCCACCTGGCTGAACAACTCGATCCCAAAGACATCGTGACCCTCGAATAACTGGCTATCTCCAGCATGTGGGAAATCGCCGCGATTGTGAAAGTCCGTTTCCACTTTGTGGCAGGTAGACCAGGACTCAGAGCTAGACTATAATGGTCAACGACCATACCGAGAGGGCGAGCCCATGACGCTTGTCATTGGAGAGAAGGAACTGCAGCGGCTGCCGATCACCATTGATCCTGACATTGTCAGCGGGACTCCGGTGTTCCGCGGCACCAGGGTGCCGGTGGACGCGCTCATCAGCAACCTGGAAGCGGGCCTCACATTGGATGAGTTTCTGGAGAACTTCCCTACCGTTACGCGTCAGCAGGCGTTGCAAGTTCTCGAATTTTCCAAGACGACCCTTCTGAAGCTGGGCCAGTCCGCTTGACCATCCTGCTGGATGAATCTGTCCCTCGTTTGATCAAGGCACGGCTGCCTGACCTTGCCATTCGTACAGTGCAGGAGATAGGCTGGATCGGTCTCAAGAATGGACCGTTGCTCAGGCTGGCCGAGGAACAATTCGAGGTCTTCGTCACGGCTGACAGGAGTCCAGAAATCGAAAGTGTGAAACGGTGTCAGGAACAGTTTTTTCTCCCTCCTCCCCCCCCGTCCGCAGGGAACTTTGAATACCTGCTTTCCACCTTCACTCACGCTTGAGTTCAGAACCGAGTCAACTTCAGCGTTCAGGTCCTGAAAGGGCCTGGTGGGCTACTTTGAGGAAGTCACGCTCGCTCTCGGCCAGAACTGGTCGCCAGATTTTAGAGGGCTGGTTGCATGGGACTTTGAATTGCTCCACCAGGAGCCTGATCACAGCTTCGAGTGAGACGCGCCCGGTTGGGAAGTATACCTTCTTCAATGGTAGGTCTCCAAACGCTTCGGCTTCGGCCAGTTGACCGTTGATCTGAAGGTGAGATGCCGGGTATGCATGGGGAGGATTTCTCAGGTAGTCGTATCGAAAGATCCAGCGATCTCCCTCTGGATCCAGTTGGTATTGGTAGCTGGTTTCCTCGACCTTCAGAAAATTGGGCTCAGTGGTCCGATCGAGATAAAGTTTCGCCGAGACGCGTAGGTAACGTGCATCATTGAGACATAAGGGCTCCCTTGCAGTTCGCCCACCCAGCACTGCCTTGGTAGGGTCTTGGGCAAGCCTGATCAGCTTTACTGTGCTGCCAGGAGCCAAAACGGTGATATTGAGTAACAGATTGCTGAGTTCATGAAAGGCGGGTATTGCGTCGGGGCCGCCAGCGCGAATGGTGGAATTGAGCTGGCGAACTTCGGCTACTCGGTGCGCAGGATCAGGCGCCGGCAAAGAGTGGATCGTCCTCGGGCAGCAAACCGGCTAGGGCAAGCAGATCGGCCACTTCGCCGGGCTCTTCCAACCGTCCCTCGCGATAAGCCCGGAGTAGATCGCGGGCAGCGATCCCTCGTCGGCGCAGGGCTTCCTGCTCCAGGCGTTTGACGAGCTCTTCGCGGCTTAACTCAACCGTTGAGTCGTGTTCGAGCATACGGCTCACCCTCTCTTCAGCGCTCACAAGGATGTCAAGCAACATAATACAAGATATGACAAAATCTTACAACGCTTTACCTCGACGGATCTCGAAGTGCATCTATTGTGAAGAGATTCAGCCAGCTATGCTCCCAGGCCAAAAAACTGGGCACCAACCTTATAGCGCCTTACAGTCCAGAAATCGGCGTCAGAGTAAGATTTCCGGGAGTGAGTTCTGGGCCCGATTTGAGAGCACTCCTATTTCTGTGAAGAATGTAAATTACCGAAGATAGCCCAAGACATCCTCTTCACGAACCAGCACCAACTTGTCATCGTCGCCCTCCACTTCTCTGGCGGCGTATTTTTCGTACAGGATATGCTCGCCCGGCTTGAGGGTGGTCTTCACAAATTTCTTCTTCTTGACCTTCTCCTTAGAATCCTTATCCTCGACAAAGCGACCCGCCCCCACGGCCAGGACCTCTCCTTCCTCCGGTTTCTGTTGCGCGGTGTCCGGAATGATAATGCCGCCGGCGCTCTTCTCGCTCGGCTCGCCGGTCCGGATCAATACCCAATCGTGCAACGGTTTTAATTTCATCGACGTACGTCCTTTCATTAACGCGCGGAGTTTACCAGCGGTGTCCCCAATACATCTGAGGGTTGGGACGGCACGCTG
>JBOHVJ010000079.1:0-3485 GCA_050735075.1 Binatia bacterium | reverse complement strand
ACTACCTGGGAAGGAGTCACCGCATGGCGTTGAAGGCCTCGTCCTCAAGCCTAATCCTCCCGTCCTTGACCGTGACGTGCAGGACTTTATCCACATCGCCGACCCCCACGTCCTGCGCAAGGACGGTCGTTATCACATGTGGTATACTAGTTTTTCGCGCGAGGCAAAGAGCACCCGGACGCACCTTGCGATCGCTTATGCTACGTCCGACGACGGTATCCGTTGGACCAAACACGGTATCGTGCTGAAGCCGGAACTACCGTGGGAGGTGGCGCGCGGGGAACCGAACGTGGGCCGTCCCTATGTGATCTGGACCAACCGCAGATTCGAGATGTTCTACGACGCAGTGAAGGATGATGACAACCCGGACAAGAACACTGCTATGGGTGTTGGCTTCGCGTGGTCAAACGATGGGAAAGTGTGGAGGAAGGAGCCGCAACCGGTGTTCGTGACGAACTACAGCCGAGGTGAGCGGCGCGGCCTCCATATCGGGGGCGGGGTCCTCCTAAAGAACGGCATGTACCACCTCTATTACGTCGGAGCCGATCCTGATTGGCAGCGCTACAGCATCAATCTGGCCACGTCACCGCTTCATAAACCGTGAAAAACCATGAGGCATGACCTGTCTGTTGCCAAGTGGTCCCTTTTTCTAGTATTATTAAATATTTATGGAGGCTTCTTAGGCTTTCAATTGCCGTACCTAAAAGACAGGTAGCTGGGATGATCTCATGAGCTCAAGATTTTTCGGACAATATTTACTTGAAAAAGGGAGGATCACGTCGCAGCGGCTCATAGAGGCCATGGACCTCATGAAGGGGGTTCATACACCCCTTGGGACACTCGCCATTGAAAAAGGAATGCTCACAGCAGAGCAGGTGAAAAAGATCCACGCAGAACAGAAAAAAACTGACCGCCGCTTTGGCGAGCTGGCAATGGATATGGGTTTTCTTGTCCAATCCCAGGTGAACGAGCTGCTTGAGGCACAGGCCAGTCAAGAAGCCTTGCTTGGGGAAGCGCTGATGTCGAAGGGCTATATTACCGTTGAGGTACTGGAAAGAGAACTTAAAAGCCATAGGGAAGAGGAGGAGAGAATCACGACAGAGATTTCTGCATTTTTCAACAAGGTGTTACATAAAGACATAGTGAAAACTTTTACAGACTGGTTAATAATAATGTTCACCCGGTTTGGCAATCAGGAGACAAAAATAGAGCAGGGTGAAGTGGGTAAAAAGAAGGTGCGGCTTTTCCGTTGGGTGATTTCACAGCAAATGGAGGGAAATAACATAAAGTTTAATTTTCTTTTGTCTGTCCCACCAAAAGTGTTGCTCCAGATGGCCTCCACCATGTTCAATGAAACCATCAGCCAAGCAGATGAACTGGCGCTAGATGCGGCGAAAGAATTTGTCAACGTCGCCAACGGACGTGCTTGTGAAAAACTTTCAGCAGAAGGCATGTACCTTAAAATGTCGCCGCCGGAAGTGCATGAGACAACACAGGAACAGTATTCTCTGGATAAAGCCAATGAAGTCGTGTGTGTGCACCTCGCCTCTCCGGATGCCAAGTTTGACATAGGCTTTGAGTTTTAAGCTCTAACTATCTTTAGATACCAACCCTTCTACCCTGGCTTCCAGAGATAGGCTGTCTCTCAATCCATCTGCTTCCTCAAAAATGTCGGGATGTCGAACTTGTCCTCGTCTTGCTCGCTGAAACGCAGAGTGGCCTTGCCGAGCGTGACAGTCTCGACTTCCCCGGTGTCTTGTCTCTTGCGGTGCCAGGTGGGGGATTCCAGATCGTCCACGATGGTGCCTAAGTGGATCACCTTCTTCTCTTTACTGGCCACACTCCCGATGGATGGTTTGAGTGCCTCCTTTTCCTTCCCTCCAAATCCGGTGGCGATAACGGTAATACGGATTTCATCCTTCATCCTTTCATCGATAACCGCCCCGAAGATGATATTAGCATCATCATCAGCGTCCTCATGGATCATTGTTGCCGCCTCATTAACCTCATAGAGGGATAAGTCTGGACCTCCCGTAATATTGATCAAAACGCCCCTGGCCCCTTGGATTGAGATATCTTCCAGTAACGGACTCGATATCGCCTTTTGCGCCGCCTCCACGGCTCGATTCTCTCCCGAGGCAGAGGCCGCCCCCATCAGGGCAAGTCCCATCTCGGCCATCACCGCGCGGACATCAGCAAAATCGAGATTGATAAGTCCAGGCGTGATGATCAGATCGGAGATGCCGCGCACCGCCTGAAGCAAAACATCGTCTGCCCTCTGAAAGGCCTCCAGCATCGTGGTCGTTTTCGCCGCAATGCTTAAGAGGCGCTGATTCGGAATGACGATTAAGGTATCCACGCTCTGCTTGAGCTCGCGGATACCCTCCTCGGCTTGCCGCATCCTCTTCTTGCCTTCGAAAATGAACGGTTTGGTTACCACCCCAACGGTGAGCGCCCCGACTTCGCGGGCAACCTGTGCAATGACGGGCGCCCCTCCGGTTCCTGTTCCTCCTCCCATCCCAGCGGTGATGAAGATCATATCAGCCCCCGCCAAATAGTCGCGGATCCTGTCTTGATCCTCTAAGGCAGCTCGCCTCCCAATTTCAGGATTGGCTCCGGCCCCTAAGCCTTTTGTGATTGTCCCTCCGAGCTGGATCTTGACCGGCGCACGGTTGTCCTCGAGGGCCTGAGCATCAGTATTGGCCACGATAAAATCCACCCCTGTCAGCTTAGCCGCGATCATGGTGTCCACGGCGTTTCCCCCTCCTCCCCCGATTCCGATCACCTTGATCCTGGCGCCAAGATTAACGTGCTCCACGAGCTCAAACATATGCTTCCCTCCTTATTATGAATTATTATTAAGTTTTGCCTTTTTCCTAAAAAAACTCACTAAGCCAATCCATCATACGGTTTCTCACCTTAGCAAAAAGGTGGTTCTCACGAGTAGTGAAAAAGTTTTTATCCTGTCGCTTCATGCCGTAAAGGACCAACCCTACACCGGTGGCATAAATAGGGCTGGAGACGATATCGACAAGCCCACCTACCTGTGCAGGAATCCCGAGGCGCACGGGCATGCTAAGGACCTGTTCTGCCATCTCGATCGTGCCAGGAAGCAGCGTCGATCCTCCGGTCATCACCATCCCCGAGGCTAACGATCCCTCATAACCTGACTTGGCAATCTGCTGTTGAATGAGCTGAAAGATCTCTTCCAAACGGGGCTCGATGATCTCGCATAGGAGCTGTCGCGAGATCGTCCGCGGATTTCTCCCACCAACGCTCGGCACCTCCACGGTCCCATCTCTAGTGACCATCACGGTTCGAGCACAGCCGTATTTCTGCTTGATCCGTTCTGCTTCGCCAATCGGCGTCCGTAGTCCCGCAGCGATGTCGCTCGTCAGGTGGTTTCCTCCGACAGGTAGAACAGCAGTGTGTTTGACCGCCCCATCATGAAAAAGGGCGATATCGGTGGTTCCTCCCCCCATGTC
>JBOHVJ010000078.1:0-9477 GCA_050735075.1 Binatia bacterium | reverse complement strand
CGGCTCTCATCATAGATGATGAGAGGCAAATCCGAAAGCTGCTCCGCATCGTGTTGGAGGATGACCATTACCACGTGCTTGAGTCAGACAGCGGAAAACAGGGACTTTCGGACGTCGCCCTGCGAAGGCCGGACGTCGTTCTCCTCGACCTGGGCTTGCCGGATATGGATGGACTGGCGGTCCTCCGGCGTCTGCGTGAATGGAGTCATGTGCCAGTCTTGATTCTCTCGGTCAGGGACGGACCGGAAGATAAGGTGGCCGCATTGGATTCTGGGGCGGATGACTACGTTACCAAACCGTTTGATTCGGCCGAACTTCTCGCGCGCCTGCGTGCGATCCAGCGACGCGCTCCTCTCGCCTCGGAAGACCCCTACTTCCAAGCGGGGCACCTCGCCATTGACTTCAACGCCCGCACGGTCACTGTAAAGGGTCACGAAGTGAAGCTCACCTCCACGGAATATGCCCTTCTCAAGGTGCTAGCGCAGCATGCAGGCAAGGTTGTCACTCACAAACAATTACTGCGGGAAGTCTGGGGACCGAATGCCGAAGAGCACTCTCAATACCTCCGCGTCTACATGAACCACCTGCGCAAGAAGATCGAGATCCCTGATGTGCCAGAAAAACTTCTTAGGACGGAAAGCGGGATTGGCTATCGGCTGGTTTTACCTTTGGGGAAGCAATAATCTGGCGGAGAGGGGGGGATTCGAACCCCCGGTACCCTTTTTAGGGGTACACACGATTTCCAGTCGTGCACCTTCAACCGCTCGGTCACCTCTCCTTTATTCGGCTGGCACCAAATGGCCAAATATGTTGCCTACTTCAACCATTAATAGGAACCTCATTGCGGAACGAATAACACAACTGGGCGAGTCAGATCTTTGGGTGCAGCCCTCTAGCCTATTTCAAGTCTCCCTCGGCTTTTCCTAACTGGGTCTCGTCCGATCCCCTTCCCTGCCCTTCCGGCTCAATAGGATGTTTCAGTCGAGCCTTCAGATTTTTCGAAGAATTTGAGTAGTCTGAAACCCGATCCCGGTAAAAATCAACTAACGAATCGCCATAGTGCCACGTGTTTCCGGTGACGCTCGAAGGCGTCCCCTGAATTTCCACTACCTCATCCTTCGTTGAACCGATCGTAAAATAGCCACGAGACTTCGCCTCAGATGTATCACTCCCCGGAAGAATGCGAACCTTTAGGTTCTTTGAAATATGGGAGTAGCCCGAAAGCCGACCTCCGGAAAATGTTATAGAAAAATCTTTGTAATGCCACGTGTTTCCGATTCTAATAGATGGTTCGCCCTGAATTGCCAAAACATCATCTTGAGTCGAGCCAATACCGAAATGGCCGCTCGGCACAACAGGTTTCCACGAGGTGCCAGGTTTCCCTCGCTCGGTGTATACCCGATTCCTGTCCTTGGGATCCTCAAAAGACGATCGTTCTTTGATCGGGACTTTCCCTACAGTTTGAGAATGGTCACCCTCGCCCAAAGAGCTCGCGGCCGAACCCTCAGACAGGGCGACAGAAGGCGTCTCTTCAAGACTAGCTGCGGTGTCTTTTGTAGGGGCCATGACTTGGCTCGATAGGGCACGGACCAAAAGAACTACCATTATAACCGCGACCCATCTCGTGTCTGCTGACTCGTCGGTCTCAGGTGGCTTATCGACCTGAGAAAGAGAGTCCGACGTCTCACCGTACCGCTCGCGCCTACGGGTAAGGTATTGATTTAATGCTCTGCGGCGATGACTACGATAAAAAGAATGCAGTTGTTCATAGGCTTCGTTAATCTCCTTTAATTTCTCCTGGGCCATCTGCTGCAACCGAGGGTCGTGAGGGAAGCGGTCCGGGTGCCACACCTTGGCCAGATCCCTCTTAGCTTGCTTCACCTTTTCTATCGAAGCCCCAGGTTTAAGGCCCAGGACTTCGTAACATCGATCTATATGATTCATCTGTAACTTTATATAGCGTTATATCCGGTAGCTATGCTAAAGATCATTTTCCAAGGGAGACATTCTGCATCTACTTAATTTAACCGTCAAGCTCAAAAAAGCTCTCTTCCCGAGGAAAGCCATAACGCTTGGCGGCTTTCGAAACTGGCTGGGTAACCTTTTAGGTACTTCGCGTATCCAAACGGATAACTATTTACCACCTATTAACAACTTATGTCATCCGCAATAATGGCCTTATTTCACCCAAGTATCTCATTTTCCTCTTAAATTTCAACCAATTAAGGACGGATAACTAGAAAAAATGAAGCCTTGGCATATGCCTTGCTCCTTTAACTTTCAACCGCCTTTGGTGGTTAGGAATATTGAGGAAAAAATTTTCTGGTCTCGGTTGATTTCGTAGTAGTAGTCCTATCCCTTATTGTCTTTCTCATGATCTGGAATGTCTACAGCCCAAAATAAGAGACTAGACATGAAGAGGCATTAAGGGTTAGCTCGCCTAACAAACACCCCTTCCACCTGCCCAGTTACAACCATCGAGAGATAAAGTAAAGCTTCCTTGGAATTAAAGTGGAATCTGGCGGAGAGGGAGGGATTTGAACCCCCGGTGCCCGTTAGGGCACACTTGATTTCGAGTCAAGCGCCTTCAGCCGGGCTCGGCCACCTCTCCGCCCTTCTGACAGCGCGCTTCTTTTCCCTTAAACGAGCGAAAAACACCTCTAAAATTCCGGCACACTCACTTCCCAACGTACCGTTAGTCACTGCTAGACGCTGATTCAACCGAGGATCATCGCAGAGGTGATAGAGCGACTCAACCGCACCCCCCTTTGGATCCAAACAGCCAAAGACCAGTCTTGAGATCCGGGCCTGAAGAATCCCGCCAACGCACATGACGCATGGCTCCAGCGTCACATAGAGCGTGCATCCGTCAAGGCGCCAACTCTGCAGATGCAAGGAGGCATCTTTAAGAGCCAGGATCTCTGCATGGGCGATAGGGTCTTGCAACTCCTCCCGCCGGTTGTGAGCCCGAGCGATCACTCTTCCCTGATATACGACCACAGCCCCGACCGGTATCTCCTCCTTTTCGGCAGCTATACCAGCCTCTTGCAAGGCCAGATTCATGTAGATGTGGTCCCCGCTATCTCTATCCGAGAAAAAGTTGTTCATATATTCTCTGACCATAACACAAAAAGTGCCGCCAAAGAAATGAAGAAGGGCTCTTCGGTCTCTAAAATATCTGGCGCGCCCGGAGGGATTTGAACCCCCAACCCCCAGATCCGTAGTCTGGTGCTCTGTCCAATTGAGCTACGGGCGCACAAAAATCTGGCGGAGAGAGAGGGATTCGAACCCTCGGTACCCTTTTAAGGGGTACACACGCTTAGCAGGCGTGCGCCTTCGACCACTCGGCCATCTCTCCGTCCAACAGCTTTCAGCCATCAGCTTCCAGCCGTTAGTTAAGAGCTTTGAGCTGACTGCTGATAGCTAGAATTTCTAATCGCTATTTATGGCGGAGGGGGCGAGATTCGAACTCGCGGTCCACGGAGTGGACGCCGGTTTTCAAGACCGGTGCCTTAAACCGCTCGGCCACCCCTCCCGTAACACAGTGAATAGTGAAACAGTTAATAGTAAACAGTCATCAAGCAATAGGCAACAAGCCAGATGCCAGGCGCCGTCAGCGCATCACGCCTTTTTCTAACTTCACCCAATCCGCTCGAGGCCCCCCATATAAGGGCGAAGCGCGTCCGGCACGACGACACTTCCGTCTTTCTGCTGATAATTCTCGATGACCGCGATTACTGTCCGTCCCACCGCCAGCCCGGAGCCGTTGAGCGTGTGCACGAATATTGATCTCCCCTTTTTATCCGCGCGATAGCGGATTTGGGCGCGGCGTGCCTGAAAGTCTTCGAAGTTCGAACAGGAAGAGATCTCTTTGTAAGTGTTCTGCCCGGGCAGCCAAACTTCGATGTCGTAGGTCTTGGCGGCGGCGAATCCCAGATCGCCTGTGCAGAGCGCGACCACGCGGTAGGGGAGGCCGAGCTTCTGTAAGATCGCCTCCGCGTGGCGCGTCAGGGACTCAAGCTCATCGTAGCTCTGTTCCGGGCGGACAAACTTCACAAGCTCCACCTTCTGGAACTGGTGCTGGCGGACGATGCCGCGCATCTCCTTGCCATAGCTGCCGGCTTCGGAGCGGAAGTTGGCCGTCCAGGCGCAGATTTTGAGCGGCAGGCGGTCGGGATCGAGGGTTTCCTCGCGGAAAAGGTTCGTAACCTGCACTTCCGCGGTCGGGCTCAACCAATAATCCGTGCCTTCCAGCTTGAACAAGTCGCCAGCGAACTTGGGGAGTTGACCTGTGCCGGTGAGCGAAGCGGTGTTGATGATGAAGGGCGGCAAGACTTCGAGGTAGCCGTGCTCGCGGGTGTGGACGTCGAGCATGAAGTTGGCCAGCGCCCGCTCCAGCAACGCCCCCTGTCCGTGGTAAACGGCAAAACGCGCGCCGGCGATTTTCGCCGCTCTACCGAAGTCTAGGATCCCCAGCTCTCCTCCGACGTCCCAGTGGTTCTTCGGGGAAAAATCGAACCGGGGAAGCTCGCCCCAGCGTCTCATCTCCTTGTTGTCTTCCGGTCCCGACCCCGACGGCACACTCGGGTGCGGGAGGTTCGGGATCATGAGCAGGGAATGCTGAAATCGCCTGTCCATCTCCGCCAAAGGCCCCTCTCCCTCGCGGATCGCCTGGGTAAGCTGCTCCACCTCCTGCATCAGCGAAGTGGCATCCTGGCCTGACTTTTTTAGCTTGCCGATCTCACCGGAGAGCTGATTCTTCTTTCCCCTCAGCCTCTCCAATCTGGCAAGGGCCTGGCGGCGCTCCAGGTCAACGGCAGCAAATTCGGCCCAGTCTATCTCCATTCCCCTGCTAGCGATCCGTTGCTTAACCAGCTCTAGGTGGTCACGGAGAAGCTTAATGTCTAGCATCAAAACCTCTGTGAGAAATCAAAGGCATTCTCGATATGCTCTACCATCGGCTCTTGAGCCGCAAAGGAAATACCGATGACATCAAATCTGGCCTCGCGATGATGCAGGCGGCGTTGGCTTAAGAAAAAGAGCGCTGTCTTGATCATCTTTTCTTGTTTCCGTCGATGAACCGACTCCAGAGGTGGCCCAAAGCGGTCATCCGAACGGGTCTTCACCTCCACAAAGACTATCACGCGACGATCCAAAGCGATGAGATCCATCTCTCCCACAGGGCAGCGATAGTTCCGCTCCACAAGCTTGTAGCCTTTCCTCTTGAGATACCTCTCCGCAATCAGCTCCCCCTCTTTACCGAGAATCTGTTTTGGATTCTGCACACCCTACCCTTGGCGGAAAAGAGAGGCAGGAGCGACCCCGTCGACATCAGTTAGATATCGTCGGACCGGTTTAAAGCTCCGACGATGAATCGGTGATGGGCCATAGCGGCTGAGCGCGGCCAGATGCAAGGGAGAGCCGTAGCCCTTATGTTGTCCAAACCCGTATTCGGGATAGATCTCATCATACTCCCTCATCATCTGATCCCGCGCGGCCTTGGCCACTATGGAGGCCGCCGCAATCGAAAGACACAGTCTATCTCCCTTCTTGATCGCTCTTTGGAAGGGTAAGGCATGAGCCGTAAGGCCAAACGCATTGGGATCAAGATTCGCGTCTCTTGCCTGTTGCCCTTCACCTTTCGGCTCTTTTCTTCCGCCTTCCCCTTTCAAGAAGTCCAAAGGGATTTTATGGGCTCCGTCAATCAAGAGGTAATCTGGCACTGG
Source organism: Binatia bacterium (assembly GCA_050735075.1). Lineage (GTDB taxonomy): Bacteria > Desulfobacterota > Binatia > UBA9968 > UBA9968 > JAHFAO01. The sequence continues at coordinate 3,751 of JBOHVJ010000078.1, read as the reverse complement.
CTTGAGTTGCGAGAAAGCATGGGCCATAGCCAGAAGGCTAGCATTTAAAATATTCATCCGGTCGATCTTCTCAGAATCGACAACCCCTAACCCCCAGGTTACCGCTCTCTCCTTAATCCAAAGCGTCAACGCCTCTCGCTTCCTAGGCGTAAGAAGTTTCGAGTCTTTGATCTCGGGATGGCTGATCCCCCGTGGCAGAACCACTGCAGCAGCCACAACCGGCCCCGCCCAAGTCCCTCTTCCGACTTCGTCCAAACCCGCAATGCACCTAAATCCGCGGGAGTATCCTTGTTCCTCTAACTTACCAACCTCCAAGAATGAAGGATGAAGTAGCCCCTGCCTCCCCCTCATAAAACCCTTTTAACCAAAAGAGCCTAGAACTGCAATAATTTTATTTTCCTTTAATTGAACTGAGCCTATGCTTATGTTAAAAAAATCATATGAAGATCACGCATGATGAAGTCAAAAGGGTGGCCGCACTCGCGAGACTGGAGCTGTCGGCGGCGGAGGTGGATACCTCAACCCAGCAACTTGACAAGATCCTTCAGTACATGGAGAAGCTGAACCAACTGGAGACCGCAAACGTAGAGCCCCTCGCCCACGTTGTGGATATCGTCAACGTCTTCCGTGAAGACCGTGTGGTCAATCAGTCCTCACCGGATACCCTCCTTGCCAATGCTCCGGCAAGGGAGAGAAGCTTTTTCAAAGTACCTAAGATCATTGAATGAACCTCCATTCCCTAACCCTTCACGAACTGAACGGGAAACTCAAAAAGCACGAGGTCTCCTCTGAGGAACTTACTGAGTCGGTTTTCCGCCGGATCTCCGCCACCGAAGAGAAGGTACATTCCTATATCACCCTTTGCTATGAAACAGCTTTAAAAGAGGCGAGGGAAGCCGACGAACGATTCAAGACAAGGGAGAAATGGTCTCCCCTCCTCGGCATTCCGATTGCCTTGAAAGACATCTTTCTCACCCAAGGTGTGCTGACAACCTGTGCCTCGAAGATCCTCAGCAACTTCGTCCCACCCTACGACAGCACCACAGTCAAAAAACTGAAAGAGGCCGGAGCAGTCACTACGGGAAAAACAAACATGGATGAGTTTGCAATGGGCTCCTCGACGGAAAACTCGGCCTTCGGCATCACTCGCAACCCTTGGAAATTAGATCGAGTCCCAGGGGGATCCTCCGGTGGCTCGGCTGCGGCAGTGGCTGCAGACCAATGCGTTGCTTCCTTAGGCACGGACACCGGAGGTTCCGTCCGTCAACCCGCAGCCTGTTGTGGAACCGTGGGGTTGAAACCCACCTATGGTCGGATCAGCCGGTTCGGCATCATCGCCTTCGCCTCATCTCTGGATCAGGTTGGCCCGATCACCAAGGATGTCACCGATTGCGCTATGATGTTGGAGGAAATTGCCGGCTATGATCCATTAGATTCGACTTCGATCAACATTCCTGTCCCGCCTTACAGCAGCTATCTAAATGGCGATGTTAAAGGCTTAAGGGTCGGAATACCCAAGGAATATTTTATCCGAGGAATGCAAGCCGAAGTAGAACAGGCCTTAAAGGAAGGAATCCGGGTGTTGGAAAAAACCGGGATTGGAGTTGAAGAGATTTCTCTCCCTCACACCGAGTACGCGGTAGCGGTCTACTATATTATTGCTACCGCGGAGGCCAGCTCGAACCTGGCCCGCTATGACGGAATGAAATATGGTTATCGAGCGCCGGCCAAAGACCTCGCTGAGACCTACATGAAAAGCAGGGAGCAAGGATTTGGACCGGAAGTAAAGCGGCGGATCATGTTAGGAACCTATGGCCTCTCAGCCGGCTATTATGATGCCTACTACCTTAAGGCCCAGAAGGTTAGGGCGCTGATCAAAAAAGATTTCGAGGATGCCTTTGGAAAGTGTGATGCGATTATTACCCCGACAGCACCAACCACAGCCTTTAAGATCGGAGAGAAGACCCTAGATCCCCTGCAGATGTACCTCTCAGACATCTTTACTGTTCCCACGAACCTGGCAGGACTCCCTGGACTCTCTCTCCCTTGCGGCTTCGACTCTGAAGGATTGCCTATTGGAATGCAGATCATCGGCAAACATTTTGACGAGGCCACGATCCTCAGGATCGCCTTTGCATATGAACAGGCCACAGAGTGGCATAAAAGGAAACCCAACTTATGAAAAGAGAAGATAAGTGAATATCAACTCTGCTGACATCTGATCTCAGCTATGATTGGAACGGCAATTGACTTTCTTATAAAAACCCAGAACCTTGACGGTGGATGGGGTATAGGAAAGGGAAGACGGAGCATTACGGAAGCAACTTCTTTCTCCCTTCTAAGCCTTGGTGCCTGCGGTGATAAATCTCTAGCTGATAGCATCGACCGAGGATTGAACTGGTTGACCGAACGACAAAACTCAGATGGAGGCTGGCCGCTAGACACCCACCTAAAAGTAAGCTCGTGGACCACCTCTCTTGCTATACTTTCCCTCACGCCTTTCGAAAATCACCGTCAAAAGGCCCTCCAGGCGGCAATCTGGCTGATCCAACAGCAAGGCAGGGGGCTTGGATGGTTGACCTCGCTCATCTACCGATTCTCACCTGGAAAGCTAGATGTGCAATTGAACCCGGATTTGAAAGGATGGTCCTGGAGCCCGGGCACTTTCAGTTGGGTGGAACCTACAGCCTATGCGCTGATCGCCTTGAAAAGGCTGAGACCTTACCTTCGTGGAACGAAAGCCGAGGAAAGGATCCGCCAGGGAGAACTCATGGTATACGACCGCATGTGCGAAGGTGGAGGTTGGAATTACGGAAACTCGAAAGTTCTCGGAGAGAATCTATGGGCTTATCCTGACACGACCGCCTTGGCCCTAATTGCTCTTCAGGACCACCATAAAGCGGGGGCTAATCAACTTAGCCTACAAGCTTTACAAAAAATGCTAACACAAGTCGATTCGGGCTATACTTTAAGCTGGTCCATCCTCTGTTTTTTGCTCTACGGCCAAGACGTATCTCAATGGAGAAAACTCTTGGCAAGGAACTTTGCTAAGACAGGATTCTTGGGCGATACAAAAACTATGGCTCTGGCGCTCCTTGCATCTGGGGACGGGCACAGGGTCTTTCGTGTCTAGGCTAATGCTTAATCGTAGAGAATTTCTCAAGGCCTCGATAGCGGCCTCTATTGCCCCTGTAGTAGGTGGATGTAATCAGTCCTCACCGTGGGAAAAGGAGGCCTACCGCAAGAAGGGCCGCTCTCAGGTCGCTATTCTCGGGGCCAAAAGCTACGACGTCCCTCTCAAGGATACTTTGCTCAAGGGGATAAAACTCTTTCGTTTAAGCATGCAAGGCAAGACTGTAGTCTTAAAGCCGAATTTTGTGGAGTTTGACTCGGCGGGCATGATCAATACACATCCCGCTGTCATTGCTGCGGCAATTGAGGCCTTTAAGAGTCTTGGGGCTCGAGAGGTCCTCGTGGCCGAGGGCCCTGGCCATCGCCGAGATAACGAGTATCTCCTAACCGCGTCCGGTCTCCATCCAATTCTCAAAGACTACAGAGTCCCTTATGTGGACCTCAATCACGACGATGTCCGGCTGCTAAACCTAAAGAGCCACTTCACAAACCTAAATCATCTTTACTTCCCCGAAACCATATTAAAAGCGGATCTCCTTGTATCAATGCCAAAACTCAAAACCCACCACTGGGTCGGCGCTACGCTCTCCCTAAAAAACATGTTTGGTCTTATTCCTGG
>JBOHVJ010000077.1:0-2022 GCA_050735075.1 Binatia bacterium | reverse complement strand
AAGCGGCGATCACATCCACGTCGGCTAGCCTCACGCCCTGCGCGACAGCCTGGCAGCCGTTTAAAAGGTCTTCCCGCTCGTAGACACCTGATTGATCTGTTTTTGCTTGTGCGACTGCGACACTCATGCTTCAACCTCCTCGGTCTTTCTGACGGGCACGATCTTTCCCTCGGGCATCACTTCTCCCTGAGTGACGGTCATGCCCTTGCCGGTTACGAAGGGGTAGGAAACCCGGTCTTTACCTTTCTTCTCTTCGACCCACTGGATGTAGTCTTTCGAGTCCTTTTTCCAATGTTCCCAAGGACTGTCGTCATTCTCGAATTGAAGCTCGTCGACCATCACGATGCACTCCTTGACCGGGCAGACCTGGGCGCATTTGCCGCAGCCGACGCAATATTGATACTCGATGTCGTACAAGCCGTCCGTCGTCGGATCGAAACACTCATCCGGGCACTCCACCCAGCAAAGCGTGCACTTGGTGCAGAGATCGAACCTGACCGCGGGCCTCTGCGTCTTGGTGGTGCCGCGCTTGAACATGGCATTTCTCGATTGTCCCTTCGGACCCATCTCGAACCCGCGCTTCACCGCCGGAACCATCGCCCCTTCGGCCATTTCAAACCACTTGGGCAGAACGGGATTCTGATGGGGCCAGACGATGCCCTCTTGAGGCGTGACGACCTTGACTCGCGGCGGTTTGCCTTCCTGCCTCAGCGACTCGTAAGCCGCGCGCGCCGCTTCGGCCCGGTGTTTCTGCTTGGTTTTGTCCATCAGGTAGGCTTCCACCGCCTCAATGCTGATCACTGCCGGATCAATAGCGGCGATACCGCCTAATATGTGCTCGTGGGTCAAATCATCCTTGTTGACCCAGAGACCCGCGAGACTGGCGTCGCCATCGAGGATCGCCAGCCGATAATTGTAGGGTTTCTTGCCGATGAACTTGAGCAGGTCATTATGCTCTTTCTTGGAAACCACAAGGAGGCAGCCGTCCTTGATCACCTTTTCATTGATCGGGCGAATGCCATGCCATCCCCAAGGCTCGACGCCCTTGCACATCGTGTCATCCAGGACGACCGAAATGTTCGTCTCGTCGATCTCGAGCTTGGCGCCGCATTCCGCTTCCAGCTCCTCCTCTGAGAGATCCGGAGAAACGAAGGCAAAATATTTACAGGGGATACCGTTTCTCTCCGGCGAGTCGCTGTAGCGACCGTTGGAGAATGCCCGCTGGCCCATGCGGCTCGCGATCATGACGATGTCGCTGCCGATCTTTTTCCCGAGGTTCTTCTGAAAGATGCCTCGATAGTTGACCTCTATTCGTTTGATCATGAAATACTCCTCTCTTCTAATGGGGTGCGATAGACGGTTTGGGACTTCTTTCTCTTGGCCACAAGGACGTTTTGCTCCACCTGATCGATGTGATAAAGCATTGCGCGTCTTGCCCTTTCCTGATCATGGTCCTCGATAGCCGATAGTATCTTATAGTGGGAATCGAGGGAGATCAGGTTCCTGCCCGGCGTTTGCAGCGACTCTTCTCGACTGCGGCTCAGGATTTCCATCAATCCCGAAACGAGCTTCTGAAGGGCCTGGTTCTGTGTTGCCTGCCCTATGGCCAAATGGAACTCGGCATCTGCTTCTACGCCAGTGGATCCTTGGGTGACCTGGTTTCTCTGCTTCTCCAGAATCTTCTTCATCCGCTCGATGTCTCTTTTGGTCGCCCTTTCCGCAGCCAACGAAGCTATGTGCGGCTCAATGAGCTTCCGCATCTCAAAGACATCTGCCAGCGCATCTTTCTCTTCGATGAGAAGCGTCGCAAGAGGACCAATCAACGACTCTACCGGAAGCTCGGCAACGAAATTTCCGGCGCCAGTTCGGCTTACCACCAGCCCTTGAGTTTCCAGGGCGCGTAGCGCCTCGCGCACAGAGGTGCGGCTAACCCTGAAAGTTTCAGCCAGCTCTCTCTCAGAAGGCAACTGATCTCCAGCCTTGAATTTACCTTCACGGATCAGGTCGTGGATTTGGCTTACC
>JBOHVJ010000076.1:0-3468 GCA_050735075.1 Binatia bacterium | reverse complement strand
GGCTACACTCGACTGTTCTATCCGGATGGCGCAACTCACTCGAACCATCGGTTGTTCCGCTAGTGTCGCTGATCAGCTAGTGGATTACATGACTTGGTGGATATTTTGGATTATTGCGGGCCGTTGGCTGGCATCTCACCCCTTCTTTGTATCTAGAATGTGCCGCAAGTGCGCGCTCGCGTCACCGTCCCATGGCCCGTGGAAGAACCGTGTCAAAGGAGAATATCCTTTTTTGTTCTGGCGACCGCAATGGCTCGCGTTGCTTCTCTACAAGGCTGCGAGAGCATTTTTGCCTGCACCCGTAAAACGGCGACTTCGGCAATACAGTCCAGGTCTGCTCAAAGCTACGAAGGCTCTCCTACGATATCTCTTCGAGAGCATCAGAGGGATTCTACCCAGGCCCGCTAAGCGAGTAGCAAAGCAAGTGTTGACGTTCATCAACGGATTCATGGTTAGAGTGCGCTTAGGAGTAAGCGTCCTACCTTTAAGCTATTTATGGGGATTCGATCGTGGATTGCCTATTCACCGGTACTATTTGCAGGAGTTTTTGCAAGAGTTTGCTTCTGACATCCGAGGGCATTGCCTGGAATTCCAGGACGCAGCCTACACGCCTCGCTTCGGGGGTTCGGCCGTTGCCAAATTAGATATCCTGCACATTGATGACAGGAACCAGTCGGCTACTATAGTTGCCGATTTGACGAAGTCGAATGACATTCCGAGCAATATATTTGACTGCATCGTCTGCACTCACGTCTTACATGTGATATTTGAGCTAAATAAAGCAGTTAAAGAATTGTATCGCGTCCTAAAGCCGGGTGGCGTTCTCTTAGTTACGGTCCCTCATGTTAGCATGTGTGACCCGGGATCGAAGGAAATCTGGCGCTTTACCCCGGACGGTTTGTATTTAGTACTCGCACAAGTCTTTGGAGAACCGAACGTAACCGTCCGAGCTTACGGCAATTCTTTAACAGCGGCCGGAGAAATACGCGGGTTGGTGGCGCACGAGTTTGTTAAGGGTGAACTGGATCACCACGATTCCCGCTTTGCTGTGGAGGTTTGTGCGCGGGCGATCAAGCCGGGGCTGAGCTGAGATCGCTTGCCCCATTATCACCGTAAATTGCCGGTTGGAAGGTCAGTCAGGCTGGCAGCAAACGAATATAAACTAAGGTAACCTCATGAGGATACGCGGGATCGAACGCATGCGGCGGACCACGCAATGGCTCAGGCACAGATTCGCCCCCAGCGCGCTCATCCTGCTTTACCACCGCGTGGCTGAATTGCCATTGGACCCCCAATTGCTGTGCGTGACACCTCGGCATTTCAGCGAGCACCTTGAGGTTCTGCGAAGATACGCTCGCCCCATGCGCCTTCAGGAATTGACTCAAGCGCTTCGTGATGGGAACCTGCCACGCCAGGGGGTAGTCGTCACACTGGACGACGGCTACGCCGATAACTTCCACGCTGCGAAACCTCTGCTGGAACATTTCGACATACCTGCAACTGTCTTTATTGCCTCCGGGTACCTAGGGCGCCAGTGTGAATTTTGGTGGGACGAACTGGAAAGACTCTTACTGCAACCTGGGACACTCCCCAAAAAACTTTGTCTGAGCGTCAATGGAAACCCTTATCAGTGGGAGTTAGGCGAAGCGTCCCATTACAGTGAGAAGGCCCACCGGCGTCACCACGGCTGGAACGTTCTGCAGGAGGATACCCCGAGCCTGCGCCACCACCTCTATCGCTCACTTTACCGGATGCTGCTCCCTTTGCCCGAACACAAGCGACGGAAGGTGCTGAATGAGGTAATAGCGTGGGCTGGTGCGGAGTCCATGGGCCGTGGGATGCACCGTGCCCTATCGCCTCATGAAGTGTGTTGGCTAGCCGAAGGAGGGCTAGTCGAAGTTGGTGCCCACACCATGACCCACCCGGTTCTGGCTGTACTCTCAGAGAGCGAGCAGCGGATCGAAATTTCGGGAAGCAAAGCCCGCCTGGAGGAGATCCTAGGGCATCCCGTTACCAGTTTCTCTTATCCGTACGGATCGCAGTCCGATTACACCATGGAGACAGCATTCGTCGTTCGAGAGGCAGGGTTTGCCTGCGCCTGCTCGAACTTTGCCGAGCTTGTTTGGCGAGACTCTGACCGTTTTCAGTTGCCCCGGGTTGTGGTCCGGGACTGGGATGGAGAAGAGTTCGCCCGTCGGCTCTGGGAGTGGTTTCATAACTGAGCACTCCTTACGCCACGTAAAAGAATGACAAAAGCGCTTATAACGGGTGGGGTAGGTTTCGTTGGGTCGCACTTAGCGGAAGCTCTTTTGAAGCGTGGCTGGACCGTGGAGGTGATTGACGACCTCTCCACCGGCAGCATCGAAAACATCAACCATCTCAAAGAGAATCCGCTTTTCTCTTATGTTCTAGACACGGTCATGAACCGGGGTTTGATGATCGAGTTGATCGACCGCGCCGACGCGGTTTTTCATCTGGCGGCGGCAGTGGGCGTGCGGCTGATCGTAGAACGACCCGTACACACCATTGAGACTAACATTAAAGCGACCGAGCTGGTGCTGGAGCTCTGTTCGCGCAAGCGGAGGCCGGTCTTGCTGACTTCAACGTCGGAGGTCTATGGCAAACTCGACCTGCCAAAATTCCATGAGGAGGACGATTTGGTTCTAGGCGCAACTTCTAGAGCCCGGTGGTGCTATGCCGCCTCCAAGATCATTGACGAGTTTCTGGCTAAAGCCTACTTCAAGGAGAAGGGTCTACCTACGGTCGTCGTCAGGCTCTTCAACACCATCGGCCCGCGACAGACGGGGCAGTATGGCATGGTGGTGCCGCGCTTCGTACGACAGGGGCTTTTGGCCGAGCCTATTACGGTGTACGGGGACGGTAATCAAAAGCGCTCGTTTACCTGGGTGGGGGATGTCGTCAACGCTATGATCGCGTTAATCCAGTGCCCGCAGGCCTATGGGGAAGTCTTCAACATAGGCTGCGGGAAAGAAATTTCTATCTACCACCTGGCAGCGATGGTGAAGCAAATGACAAATAGCCAATCCGATATTATCCATGTTCCTTATGACCAGGCTTATGAGGCAGGTTTTGAGGATATGCCGCGGCGTCTTCCTGACATCTCAAAGATTCAGCGATTGATTGGCTATCAGCCAAGCTTGGACTTGCCGGATATATTGCGGCGGATCATCTCTTGGGAGCGCAATCGGCTGAGTGAGTCGATGAAGATGATAATCGGGCCTGGCGTCTTTAGGCCAGGTTGTTGAACCGACCAATTTTGCATCAATGAATGCCCGGTAGACAAACGCTGTTAAGCGATGTACAGAACGTTTTCTGTCGCCGCGTTTTAGTGTTCCCCTCGGGGTTGGAGGAAACCCCTCGCCTTCAGGCGAAGCACGGTGTCATCTCGAGGCGAAACCGAGCAATCTTATATCAAGGGACGAGACCCTTCGCTCACGCTCAGGGTGA
>JBOHVJ010000075.1:0-6030 GCA_050735075.1 Binatia bacterium | reverse complement strand
GCCAAAATGGTGCATTCCCCCGAGATCGACGAAGCCCTCGGGTTGCGCGTTTACTGGTACGGGAATTTTTTTCCAGACATGAAGGCTTGGGACAAGTTAGACACCAATATGAGAAGGGGGGCTGGAGGGAGGAGCGTCTTTATCCAGTTCCCGAACTCCGAGGTCTCCGCACACATGTCCGTTTTCGCAGCCCAGACCTACAAGAAGGCTCACCGCCACGGCCCCGGCCGGGCCATTGTCATCCCTTCGGGCGAGGGCTACTCCATCATGTGGGAAGAAGGCAAAGAGAAAATCGTCGTCCCCTGGCACGAGTGCAGTATGCTTGTCCCCCCCAACCGCTGGTTCCACCAGCACTTCAACGCAGGGGCTACGACCGCACGTTACCTGGCCCTGCATCCCCCCATGCAGTTCCATGGACACGCCGAAAAGATCGAAGACCGGGCCAAGGACCAGATCGAATACCCCGATGAGGATCCCTTTATCAGAAAGAAATTCGAGGAGGAGCTGGCCAAGAGAGGCGTGAAGTCTCTCATGCCCAGCGAGGCTTATACCGACCGAGACTTCGAGTGGTCGAAGGGTATGGGGAAGCAGTAATCCCACCTTACTGACTATTTCGAATTCGAAATAGTCATGAATCTTTGCTTCACCCTTGCACATGAAAGCGGTGCCTTGCCGAGGGGATAGACGAATCGAGTTCAAAACGTTCAAGCCGTTCAATAGGTTCAAGACGTTTTTAACGATTTGAACGTAGCGAAGCGGTTGAACTATTTGAACGAATTGGACCATTTATTGCCTAAGGCCGGAAGGCTTGTTCCCCGAGGATAGGTCGACGATTCACGGTTAAGTTTTCCCGTATGGCTGAGTACTTTGCCATCCAGGCCTCTGTCTGCTTTGCCATTTCCCATATCCTGATTCGCCGCGGACTGGTGGCGTCGAATGCCATCACCGGCTCGTTCATCTCTCTCAGCATGTCCGCCATCATCCTGTGGCTCATGGTTTCCTTCTTTGTCCCCCTATCGAGTTTCCGCACCTCTGCCGTCTGGTACTTCATCGTGGCCGGCATTTTTGCCCCTGGTATCGGACGGATATTAAGCTACGTCGCGATCGAACGAATCGGTGTGGCCCGGTCAGTGCCAGTCGTTAACTCCTCCCCTATGTTTGCATCTATCCTGGCAGTGTTCCTCGTGGGAGAGACGTGGACTTTCCAGAACTTCCTCGGTACTACTTTCGTAATCCTTGGTGTGGTGATCCTTTCAAGAAGCCAACCGGAGCAGAAGCAGTGGCGGTTGGAGGACATGGTCTATGCCCTTCTGGCGGCTCTATCTTTCGGTATCTCGGGCAATTTGCGTAAGCTCGGGTTGCTGGCAGAAAATCTTCCCCTCATGGCTACCGCAGTTACGTCCACCACTGGCTTATTTTTGCCGCCGTCATGCTCAGAGCAAGAGGGGGACGCCGAGTATTGCAGCTTTCGCGCCGCAGCCTCGGCTGGTTCTTTGCAGCCGGGCTGGCCAATACCGCCTCTATGGTCTCGGTTTTCTATGCCCTGAGTTTTGGGCAGCTGGTTGTTGTGGAGCCTCTGGTAAGTACCAATCCCGTCCTCTCTATTCTTCTCTCTGCTATCTTTCTGAAAGATCTAGAGGCGATCACGCGCCGCGTGGTTTTGGGTGCCGTTTGCACCGTGATCGGGACAATCCTCGTCGTGACGCTGTAACCAACTAGACTTTTATAAGGGGCAGAACCTTTTCACCGAAGAGATCGAGCTGCTTGGGATCTGCCGTCACCGTCCCAATAATCAGAGTATCGAGACCCTTCAAAAAAAATGAGGAGAGCCGTTCGGCGCACGCGCCAGGCGGGCCAACGAGGAAGTGCTTATCGACGTCGATCCTGCCCCTTCCGTAATAACGATTGAGATAGGCGGCGCAGGCATCAACGGCCCTGCCTCTATTTTCATCGATAGCCATGAAGGTAAGACCGGCCTTTTCGATCTCTCCGGGGTTGCGTCCGGCCGCCGAGGCAAAACGGGAGATCTTCTCCCAAACCGAGGGAAATTCTTGGATGGCTGTGCTGCCGCAGATATAACCATCCGCCAGCCTCGCTGCACGCCTGAGAGCGACATCAGCGCCTCCGCCCGTCCAAACAGGAGGATGGGGGGATTGGGCCGGACGCGGACCGATAGTGAGATTCTCCACTTTAAAGAATTTGCCTTGATGCGTCACTCCATCTTCGGTCCATAGCCTTTTCATCAATTTCATCGCCTCTTCTGCGCGGCTCCCTCTACCTTGAAAGGGAACCTCAACAGCCGTGAAGTCATTTTCGCGGCTACCGAATCCGACACCCAAGGTTATACGTCCTCCTGAGAGGAAATCCAGAGTGCCTACTGTCTTCGCCAGAAGGGTCGGATGTCTAAGGCCGGCTAGGAGGACCGAGGTCCCGAGTCTAATTCTATTAGTCACCGCCGCTGCCGCAGCCAGCAGGGTAAGGGGTTCCAGGTTGTCATAGGCGATCCGGTCGATGACCCAGAATGAATGGAGTCCTATCTCCTCACACCTCTTGGCCATCGTTGTCACATAACCGGGCTGAATCTGCGGAGCGGGGTTGACAAAGCAAAGGCCGATCTTGCCCATTGGTGTTCTCCTTCCCTGACTGAAATTGGCTGAGGTGGTGGTTATAAGACCACATTATGTGGTACTAATGCAAAACTAATTTGAGGAAGAGGATGGGGCACCGAACTTTTCGCAACCAATCTGCCCATGACTTGACAAGAACAACAGCTTTCATCTAGACCTTTCAACCGTGAGCACGTTATTTTGAACGAGAGGAGGAAAGAAAAATGGATGCTTTTGCCTTTAAGGTCAGGACACCTCAGATAACCGGTGGAAAAAGTCATACACCTCTTGCCAAGACTGACTTGGTCTCCATAGGCCTCAACTACTACAGCCCAGGGCGGAAGAATACTCTTCATACCCATCCGGGCGAGGACCACGCCTTTATTGTCTTGGATGGCGAAGCGACCTTCTATGACAAGAACAACAACGCCACAGTCCTTAAAAAGGGGGAAGGGATCATGCTTCCAGAGGGCTGGTACTATTGGTTTCAGAGTACCGGAGAAAAACCTCTTGCGTTGCTACGATTCAGCGGGCGTAAGGCAAGACCAAATGTCCTTAGGATCGATGTCCAAGGCAGAACCAGGACTGAAGACGAGGAAGGATATCAGTCTGTCGATGGTAAGCCGATTGAGGGTCAGTACTGGGAGATGTCTTGAGTCCCAAAGCCATAACCATTTCTCCTAAGCGATGAAGATCACGGACATAAGAACAATGCGGCTTCGTGCGCCTATTCCACCTGAGGGGCAGGTTCGCAGCAGGACCGGCGTCAGGAGTTATCGAGCGGCGCTGCTAGTTGAGGTGGACACAGATGAGGGCTTTACTGGGATCGGCTCTTGTTCGGGCAATGGGGCGATCATCGAGGTTATTATTGAGAAGGTTCTGAAGCCCTTATTAATCGGCATGGATCCGACCAAGACAGAGGAGCTTTGGGAAAAGAGCTACTTTAGTGCTGGGGTGAGGGAGTTCGGTTCTAGAGGAATCGGAGTTGTGGCGCTGAGCGGTGTTGATACAGCCCTTTGGGATATTTTGGGCAAGGTGAAAAACGTCCCTGTCTTTAGATTGCTGGGAGGAAGCTGTAGAGAGAGGGTTCAGGTTTATGCCACGGCCCTTTATCCTGAAGAGCCGACCGGGGTAGTTAAGAAAGCCCTGAGCTTTGCCGAGAATGGGTTCAGCGGGGTGAAAATCAAAGTGGGGTTTGATTTGGCTAAAGATTTAGAGATCGTTAAGGCCGTGCGCGCAGCGCTGGGAAGAGATTTTACCCTCATGACCGACGCAAATATGGGCTATGAGATCGAAGTGGCTCTAAAGGCTGCGGCGGTTTTGGAGGAATGTCGAGTTGCCTGGTTAGAGGAGCCTCTCTTCGTCGAAGATATAGAGGGGCATGCCCATCTCAAAGCCCGGTCCAAGGTGCCGATCGCGCTTGGTGAGAATCTTCATACCCGTTTTGCCTTCGAACAATTTATGGCCAGAAATGCGGTTGACATCTTGCAGCCCGATGTTGCACGTGCGGGCGGGATAAGCGAGATAAAACACATTGCGTCTCTGGCCACGAGACATGGGCTTCCGATCTCTTTTCATACCTATGGCGATGCCGTGGCGCTGGCCGCAAGCCTCCATCTTGCTGCTGCTCTGGAAAACAGCCACGTGATGGAACTCGACTGTACCTGCAACCCCCTACGGACCGAGCTGCTCAAGGAGCCCCTTGAGGCTAAAGATGGCTTTATGATCCCTCCTCAAGGACCAGGCTTGGGAATTGATCTCAATCCACAAGCTTTGAGGAGATATCTTTTTGCCGGTGCCGATGAGGTGAGTTTATGGCAAAGGGCATTAAGAGCTGTTTGAAGGACGAAGAGGGTAACGGCCAATACGTCGAGAAGGGAGATCATGAAGAAAAGAAAGGCGAGGGTCTGCGAGCAGGAACTAATCGAGATCGCCACCCCTTATTGGGAAGCTGAGGCTGAGATAGCAAGACGCTTCTTTAGGAAAAGGCCAACTAAAGACGACCACATATTCTGGCTAAGGGCTCAACTGTGGAAAGAGCTCCACCCTGTTGACGGCTACTTCAGTGGACTACACCGGGAGCTGGTTAATCTTGCTGACATGTTCCCCCGAGTCGACCAAGATGTTGATAGACACCACTATCACTTCCTACTTGAGCAAATGGTTCAGGAATTCAACCACTATCTGCTGCAAGCGGATATACTTGAGTACCTGCTTGGACGGAAGATTTCGCCACAGGATACGGTTCAACTCCCGGAAGAAAGAAGGCTTGGAGAGATGAGGAGACGGTACACCTCCTCGGGTTCAGAGATCGACAAGGCCGCAGTGCTAATTACCGAGGGAGGCGGAGCTAGACTTTTCAAAGAGGGCCGGAAAGTGAGAGGCGGCCTTTTGGAAGAAAAGATAGCCAAGGCTATGGACGTAATCTTCAAAGATGAGAAAGACCACTTCAAAGAGGCTGCGAAGCAAGCTGCAAAGGCAGTCAAGAGCGAAGGAGACTTAGCGAGAATGGAAAAGGCTATTCGGGAAATTAGCCTTCAGAGAGTCCGTATGAGGAACGAGATGTTCAAGAAGCCTCTTTCGGAAGACGAGCTTAATAACTTCATCCTTAAGCATGGCACGCGTTATTAGGGTTGCCTCGTAACTCCAGATCATCCCCTACCCACATCTCCATCCGGCCAAGGGATGAGAAAAGTTACGCCAGCCAGCTATTGGCTTTAAATTAAGACTCCTCTCAGTATGGCTGCTGTTGGCTCTGATCCGGGGAGGTAGCACCTAGTATCTGGGCGGCCTTATTTACGTAACGTGGCTTAACCCAAAGGATCGCCCCATACCGTCCGGCACCGGCGGCAACGGCATCCACCGCCGTCACATTGATCCCAGCTTCGCCTAGCTTTGATACAATGTCGGCAACCGCACCGATTCTGTCATCGCCTTGGATCAGAAAGCCGTTCTTTGGACCCACGAGCTTTAGCTTCGCCTTTTTGGCGGCGGCCTTGAACGCAGTCTGGTCAACCGGCATAAAGTCGATCTGAGCCCTCCGGCCTTTAGGAAAACCTGAAAAGGCGAAGAGGTTAACTCCTTCCTCTTTCAGTATACTGAGTATCCTAGCGCCTTCCCCCGGCTTGTCTGGGACTTCTGCATAGAAGTATTGAACCCGCTGGATCGTGTCAGCCATGGCTCTACCCTCCTTTGTGATGATCTAGAAAAATTACGCTAGCCCAGCCCTTTTTCCCTGTCAATCCATTTTAATTCTTTGGTTGCATCCAGAATTAAGGGCTTCGGGACTCCCCTCGCTCCACGGCCTCCGGTCTTGCCTCCCTCGGACCTCCCCAACCCCCAAGCGGTGGGGTCCTGCTCGAAGCCAGGAGACGTCCGATACTAAACTAACTCAAAGAGGATAGACGTACCAGGTTGAGTTCCT
>JBOHVJ010000074.1:0-20018 GCA_050735075.1 Binatia bacterium | reverse complement strand
TTCGTGGTGAGCCTGTCGAACCATGAACGGAATTGCGACACAGTCTCTTGCGGGAGAGGGGATCAATAAGCGATTTTTGGAACGGCACCTACGTTAATCCTTCAGCCCTTAACGAGCGTTCCACCTCTTCGCGAATCCTCTCGGACAGGTATTCGAGCAGCTCGGCTTCGCGCCGCCCCGTAATGCTGCGCGGTCGGGGGAGCCCAAGCGGGACAATTTCTTTTATCCGGCCTGGCCGGGCAGTGAAGAGCACGACCCTGTCGCCGAGAAGGACCGCCTCATCAAGGGCATGGGTGATGTAGACAAAAGTCCGTCTCGTCTCCTGCCAGATGCGCACTAACTCCGTCTGCAACACCTTTCGAGTCTGAGCGTCGAGCGACGCAAGGGGCTCATCGAAGAGTAAGACTCGCGGGTCATTGGCGAGGGCCCGCGCCAGCGCGACCCTCTGGCGCATGCCTCCCGATAGCTCGTGCGGGTAGCGATGGTCGAAGCCTCTGAGACGAACCAAATCAATCAGTGTCTGGGCCTTCGCTTCACGCTGGGTCTTCGGGGTCCCACTGACCTCGGGCCCAAAGACGATGTTCTCGAGAACCGTGCGCCAGGGGAATAAGGCGTATTCCTGAAAGACCATACAGGTAAGTTTCTGAGCGTCCTGGGATCCGGTAACCTCGATAGTGCCGCTCGTCTGTTCCTCTAGGCCCGCCACGATCTGGAGGAGGGTAGACTTGCCGCAACCAGAAGGTCCGACGATTACCAAAAACTCTCCCTGCTCGATGTCGATACTGATTCCGCCGAGCGCTGTCACTTCTTCGCCGGTCCGCTCGATGCGCCAGACTTTGCTGATATCTTTAAGTCGCAGAACAGGAGGCATCATTTCCTTTCACTTTTCCTCCGAAACACAGAAGCCCAAGCGTTCCTCAGGGGCAAGCCTCTCCGGCCGCGGTCAATGGGTCTCTGCCTATAAGGGCCACCCGCGCCAACCCCTTAGGCTGCTTACTCCTGCGGTCCGGGCCTGCCGAAACCTGCACGTCCCTGTGCCCGCTGCCCTCAAGGCTTACCCCCTCGGAACGCTTGAGACAGCGGAGCTGAAGGGAAAGCCGAGAGCGGGCGCTCGGCTTTCATGAGCAATGGTCTATGTAAGTTCATGACTATTTAGATCGCGCAGACGCTCCGCCGCCCATAAGACCGCCGCGACGATATTCTGATAGCCGGTGCAGCGACAGAGGTTTCCGCTGAGTCGCTCCCGGACATCCTCCTCGGACGGCGTTGAGTTCTCGTTTAGTAGCTCGTGGATCGTCATCAGAAATCCTGGCGTGCAGAAGCCGCACTGAAAACCGTGCTTCTCCAGGAATCCCTCCTGGATGGGATGGAGGGTCTGCGAGCCACCAGCCAAGGATGCCAAGCCTTCCACCGTCAGGATCGTGGCGCCGTTCGCCTGCACAGCCAGCAAAAGACATGAGCGGACCGTCTCCCCGCTAAGGAGCACGGTGCAGCTCCCGCAGACGCCATGCTCGCATCCGAGATGAGTGCCGGTCAGACCGAGATGATCGCGCAGAAAGTCAGCCAGAGAAAGGCGCGGCTCCACAAGCCCCTCGACCTGGGTCCCGTTAACAATCAATGCAATCGCGTGCTCCTTAGCCATTATGCCGGTCTCATTTGACAGCGGCTCACTGCCCGCTCGAGAGCCCGAACCGTTAGCACGGCCGCAACCTTGCGCCGGTATTCGCTGGATGCATGGATGTCCGAGGGCGGGTCGATGACATCGTCGAGGAGCGAAGCCGCAGCGCGGAATAGATCGAGGCTGGGCCTCTCCCCCCTTAGGGCAGCCTCCGTTTTGCGCGCGCGCACAGCCGTAGGAGCGACTCCGAAGAGGGCCAGGCGCGAGTCGGCGATCTTTCCCTCCTGATCCAGCTCCACGACGGCTGTTACACCGGCCAAAGCGAAATCGCCGTGACGCCGCACGAACTCTTCCACCGCATAACCCGTAGAGGGTGGGGGGCTTGGGAAAATGGTTTCCTTTAGGATCTCTTCAGGCCCGACCGCCGTCGTGAGGTAGTCGATGAAAAACTCGTCAGCGGGGATGGTGCGATCTCCGCTACGCCCTACTACCGTAAACTTCGCTTCCAGGGCCAAGGCGACCGAAGGTAACTCCGCAGCAGGGTCACCGTGCACGAGGCTGCCCCCGATGGTGCCTCGATGGCGGATCGCTACGTGACCGATATGCTTCATTGCCTCTGTGAGAAGCGGGCATCTCTCTTTCACCAACTGAGAGCGCTCAACGCTGCTTTGTCTCGTCATAGTCCCGATCAAAAGGCCTTCGGGAACTTCTTTGATATATCCCAGCTCGCGAATTCGGTTGAGGTCAATGAGGATGCTTGGTTTGAGGAGTCGAAAATTCAAAAGAGGCATGAGGCTCTGCCCTCCGGCCAGGATTTTAGCCTCCGGGGCGTGCTTTGCCAATGCCACGAGCGCCTCTGAGAAGCTTTCAGGCGCGAGATACTCAAACGGTGCGGGCTTCAAAGCGACCTCTGCCCTCTTCCAGCAGACTAAGGACCCGCTCGGGCTTCAAGGGGAGTTCGGTAACCTCCACTTTGAACGGCGAAAGGGCATCTGCCAACGCGTTTGCGATAGCCGCTGGCGGGGCAATGGCTCCTCCCTCACCGAGCCCTTTAACTCCAAGAGGATTCAGTGCCGAAGGCGACTCGAGATGGACTGTCCGTATCATTGGGACCTCCACAGGGCCAGGGAGGATGTAGTTCATAAAACTGCCGCTAAGCAACTGCCCGATGTGATCGTACACAATCTCTTCATAGAGCGCGCCCCCAATCCCTTGGGCCACGCCCCCATGAATCTGCCCATCCACGAGCATCGGGTTAATCAGCTTTCCCGCATCATGGCAGACAACGTAGTCCAGCAGTTTGATTTTTCCCGTGTGGATGTCCACCTCGATCACGGCTACATGGGCCGCGTTGGCCCAGGTTACTGTGGGCGGGACGTAGTAATAGGTAGTCTCAAGACCGGGCTCCAGCCCCTCAGGTAGCTTTGAAGCCCAGCCTGGGACCGCTGCCCGGGCCAACTCGCCAAAGGAGACCGCACGCATCTCGGATCCCCGCACAAAAACTTTTCCCTGGCCAATCTCTAGATCAGCAGGGCTAGCCTCTAAGAGGTGGGAAGCGAGTTTAAGCGTCTTCTCTTTAAGCCGTGAAGAGGCCTCGTAGAGGGCCGCCCCGGCGTTGACCGTGCTGCGGCTTCCAAAAGTACCGCATCCAAAGGCGATAGTAGAAGTGTCGCCTTCGACGAGCGTGACGTCGTTTATGTCGACGCCCCATAGATCAGCGGCGATCTGCGAGAAAATGGTCTCGTGCCCCTGCCCAGTGGCGCCCGTGAAGACCGTAAGATGGCCGGATGCATCAATCTGCACTTTCGCGCCCTCGAAGGAGCCGACCCCTGTTCCCTCTACGTAAAGCGCGATTCCGATGCCCAGGTAACGACTCTGTTGCCGCAGTTCCTTTTGCTTTTGTCGAAGCGCCTCGTAGCCGACGGCTTCCAGTGCCTTTCGGAGCGTCTCAGGGTAGTCGCCGCTATCGTAGCAGATGGGCTGGCCGTCCCGGTACATGATTCCGGCCTGATAGGGCATCTCTTGCGGCTGGACGAAATTCCTACGGCGCACCTCGGCCGGATC
This sequence comes from Binatia bacterium, assembly GCA_050735075.1. Lineage (GTDB taxonomy): Bacteria > Desulfobacterota > Binatia > UBA9968 > UBA9968 > JAHFAO01. Next base: position 16,336 of record JBOHVJ010000074.1, on the reverse strand, counting down.
CAGGCCCAAATGCTTTGCCACTAGATCCAGGCAGCGCTCTATAGTAAAGACCGCTTCAGGGCGTCCAGCCCCTCGATATGGGGCATTTGGTACTTTGTTTGTCGAGACGCAGACTCCAGTAACGGAAAAATTCGGTATCTTGTAGGGTCCCTGAAGATGGGCTGCCGTGTTGTAGGCGTCCGTCAAGCCCATAGGGTTGTAGGCCCCGTTATCAAGGTGGAGGCGATCTCGTAGTGCCAGAATTCGGCCTTCTTCGTCGAAGGCAATTTCGACATCGTGGAGTTGGTCGCGGCCGTGAGCGGTGCTGATGAAGTGTTCCCTACGATCCTCGATCCACTTTACCGGACGCCTCAACTGGAGCGCTAGGAACGGGACAAGAATCTCTTCCGGGTAGACGAATACTTTGGGACCAAACCCGCCGCCGATATCGGGTGCGATCACGCGTATGGTCTCTTCTTTAATATCCAGTTGCGCCGCGATCTGCTTACGGACCATGTGCGGCACCTGCGTCGACGACCAGACCGTCAGGATGTTGGTTTTGGGCTCCACCCAGGCAACAACGCCGCGACACTCTATCGGAGCAGCGCAGTATCGGTGGTGCCGGAGTCGCTCATGTAGCTTATAATGCGCCTCCCTCAATGCCCGATCCGCGTCTCCTTTATTCACGCTGAAGCTAAAGACAATGTTGTCGTCAGACTCCTCGTGGATGAGCGTCGCTCCTGGCTTCAAGGACTCTTCAGGATCAACGACAGCCGTCAACGCTTCATAATCCACCGCAACGGCATCGACAGCGTCCTCGGCCTTATAGCGGTCCTCGGCCACCACAATAGCAACCGGCTCGCCTACGTAGCGCACCTTTCCTTGTGCTAGAGCGGTTGGGCGAGGACCCTTTAAAACCGGTTTAACGTGCTCCAACCATGGGGTTGGATGAATCTCAAAGCTGTCGGGGAAGGGAGATAGGCGGCCTTTAATGTCCTCGCCGGTAAGAACAGTTAAGACACCGTCCAGTCGGAGCGCCTGGCTTGTGTCGATCCCGCGAATTCGGGCATGCGCATGTATGCTCCGAACCAGAGCTGCATGCGCCATGTTGGGGAGCCTGATATCGGCGACGTAAACGCCCCTTCCAGTAAGAAAGCGTGTCGCTTTGTAAGTCTTGATGTTTTTGCCGATGAATCCAGCCATCGGACTGTGCCTACTTCTAAGCACTGGAGAAAAAAGAATTCCCAGTTGCGCGGAGAAGCGCTATCACGGACTAGTGAAGGCTGTCAAGCCAGCGAAAAGGCTGATGGGTGAAAAACCGAGGGGGGGGCTGCCCCTCAATAGCAGTTCAAAGCGTTTGTAACGGCTTGAACGATTTAAACGGCTTAAACTTGGCCAGATACTGGCCTATTTGCTTAGACCAGCCGCACCCAGGCCTTTTGCAGGGAGGTAGCATAGCCGATGGTGGTGGCGGACTTTGCGCCGTTTGTCTGCAGCTCCTCGACTAGTTTTGGCGCATATCTCTGTGGCAAAGCGATCAAAAGCCCTCCGGAAGTTTGCGGATCGAAGGCCACTTCCACCAGACCTTCACGGATCGATTTGTCTACGCTGATTTTGTCTTTCAGGTATTCACGGTTCCTCTTGCATCCTCCCGTCAGATAACCTTTCTCAGCCAGACGTGGAGCGCGGTGAAGCAGAGCCAGTTTGGCTGATTCCAGGATTAACGTAACGCTGCTGCCGCTGGCCATTTCCAGCGTATGTCCCAACAGACCGTATCCGGTAACGTCCGAACAGGCGTGGACGGGATAGTTGCGCATAATTTTTGACGCCGTGTCGTTTAAAGTTGTCATTGATGCAACCGCCGCCTGGATGCTCTCTTTCGGAGCCTTGCCTTTTTTCAGGGCCGTCGTGATGATGCCCGTACCCAGCGGTTTGGTGAGGACCAGGGCGTCCCCTTCCTGAACTCCTACATTGCGGATGACCTTGTCTGGGTGGATGACTCCGGTAATGGCCATCCCGTACTTGATCTCTTCGTCGATGATGCTGTGGCCTCCGATCACGACCGCACCGGCCTCGCGCACTTTTTCCGCCCCGCCTTTGAGGACTTCGACTAACACCTGAATATCCATTTTTCCTTTGGGAAAACAAACGATGTTGAGAGCGGTTTTCGGCTCTGCACCCATCGCATAGATATCGCTTAGCGCGTTGGCCCCTGCGATCTGGCCGAAGACATAGGGATCGTCCACGATCGGGGTGAAGAAATCCACGGTATTCACAATGGCCAAGTCGGAACGCAAACGAAACACACCGGCATCGTCAGAGGTTTCCACTCCGACAATCATATCCGGGTGATCGAACTTGGGGAGGCCGTGCAATACTTGCACGAGGTCGCCGGGACCAAGCTTCGCAGCTCAACCCGCCGCCTTCACCTCTTGTGTCAGGCGTGGCGCTTTCTTTCTCCTTATGAGTCTCATGAACAGGGTCCTTTCTAAAACTGGCCTGGGACTTCCCCCAGCCGGGATTATCGCGGGATTCCTTGCCTCCCGGCGGGCAATGGGGATTTCAGTCGCCTCGCATCTCCGATTCTTACCGTGATCCCTTCACGATCGAAATATTCAAGGAGGGCAATGGTGTACTTGCGACTGGAACCTAATAGGTCACGGAATGTAGCCGCAGTGATCTCACTATTTTCAGAGAAATATCTATATAGAACCCCCCTGACTTTGTCAACGTAGTCCGCGCCAAAGTAAAGGTCCGTCGCGACCCGAACAACGGACTTATCTCTTTCCATCAGGCGGATGACTTCGGTGAGCTTTGCCCGCTCAATCGCAAGCTCTTTCTCTATCTGCTTTAGGTCGGGAGGGGCAGGAGGGTTGTGCCCCAGGAGCTTTTTGATTTTGTCGATGAGAGTTTTCTCTTCGTCACGAAGATGGACACGGTGTATAGGAAGGCGCAGAAGGTTTCCGTCCCGAACTGTGGTTTTTTCTGCACCAAGAATCTCCACCAGGACACGGAAAAGTCTGGGCGAGATGCCGTGAGGAAGTTTTGCCCGCAACTCTTCCATATCCATTCCGGGTGCGAGAGGATGCGTGACGTGGAACTCCTGGAGGACTTTAAGAATTTTTTCCTTAAGGCCCTGCCATTTCTTTTCCGTCGTGTAGACCGTCTCACCCTCGGAGCTGAAGGCCCGAATCGTTTTTATCTTGCCCATGCACTCTCGAACTTCTTCTTCCCTGAGATTCAGAAACTGATGGATCGGATCCAGCGGAAGGGCAAAGTCATCGCTTTCGTTGAGGAAGCCTTGCGCAAGTTCAGGAGCATCTTTGGTGTGGAAGGACTCGAGCTTCGCCCGGAGTTCCGGCTCTCTTCTCTGATGTTTCTTGGCCCAAGGATGGACCACAATCCCACCTCCAAGCGTGCGCTGGGCCGTCTCATCCCTGACAATGAAATGGTCGCCACGCAGCACTAGAAGGGGATCGGTGAGGGTCAACTGACAATAGGTTGATTCTTTGGGCTCAATCTTTTCCTTCGGGCCGAGTAGAATCAGCTTGGCCAGACGCTCCGCCGTTCCCAGGTGGACCCTTACTCGCTGATGGTTCTTGATCCCTTTAGTTGCCGCTGGCCGTACCTCTAAAAGGGCATCAAACCGATCCGAAGTCAAAGTGAGTTTTTCATGACAGATCACATGCCCGCGTATAATAGAGGCTCTCTCCTGACCGCTCAGATTGAGCGCGATCCGCTGTCCCCATCCGGCCGTGTCAACGGATCGGTTGTGAACCTGGAGGTTGCGGACCCGAAAGATCTGGTCGCCCGGAAGGCACCGCACTCGTTCTCCGTTCCTAATCTCGCCGCTGAGCGCGGTTCCGGTAACGACCACGCCGTGGCCTTGAAGCACGAAGGCCCGGTCCACTGGAAGACGGAAATAACCGCTCGGGGCTGGCCTCCTGCAGCTTTGGAGCATCTGGGAGATTTGGCTGCGGAGCTCGGGAAGCCCCTGTCCGGTCACAGCCGAAAACGGGATAATGGGGGAGTCTTCCAATAAAGTTCCGAAGGTCAGAATTCTAATCTCCTCCTCGACCTCTTGGATCCTGGAGGGGGAAGCAAGATCAGCCTTAGTGATAAGGAATATGGCCAGCTTGACTCCAAGGAGGTGGAGGATATCCAGGTGCTCTTCAGTTTGAGGCATGACCCCATCATCGGCCGCCACGGTGAAGAGGACCAGATCCATTCCGTGTGCCCCGGCAAGCATGTTGCGAATAAACCGCTCATGTCCCGGGACATCGACGATCCCCGCTTGAGTTCCATCTGGAAAGTCGAGATGGGCAAAGCCTAAGTCAATGGAGATCCCTCTTTCCTTCTCTTCCTTGAGCCGGTCGGTATCCTGGCCGGTAAGGGCCTTGATAAGGCTCGTTTTCCCGTGGTCAATGTGTCCGGCAGTGCCAATGATATAAGGCATGACTTCACGTTCCTCGGCGGACGAGTCTTTCGGTCGCGGGCAATAAATGGTTCAATTCGTTCAAATAGTTCAACCGCTTCGCTCCGTTCAAATCGTTAAAAACGTCTTGGAACTCCGCCACAAACCTTTGGCGGATCGGAACGCCTTCCCTATACATGAACATCTTCGTGGAAGTTTGGGATCAAATCATTGGAGTCAAAAATGGTTCTCAAATCGAGTAGAAAGCGGCCGTCTTTGATTCGTCCAAGGATGGGGGGGCTGGCGTCGCGGAACCTTTTGGCAATCCGCTCAGCCCCTATACCATTATGGTGGATGGAGATGACCTTCGTAGGGATTTCTTCCGTAGGGAGCGCGCCGCTACCGATTTGGGAGGTCGAATCTTCTAAAGCGAGATGAAAGCCTTCCCCCAGCCTCTTTTGCAGTGTGGAAAGCACTCGTTCACCCATCTCTTGAATCTCCCCAAGGGAGCGCGTAAAGGCCTTGAGGGTCGGGATGGTCTCGGCAACGTTGGCTGATTGTTGATAGAGTTTTAAGGTTGCTTCCAATGCCCCCAGCGTAAGCTTGCCGCAGCGCAAGGCCCTCTTGAGGGGATTTTTGTTTATCCGGCTCACCCAAGTCTTTTTGCCTACCAGGAGGCCTGCTTGCGGTCCACCAAGGATCTTGTCTCCGCTGAAAGTGACGATATCCGCGCCCAGAGCGATCCGCTCAGCGACTACAGGCTCCTTGGGTAGCCCGTATTGGCTGAGATCAATGAGGGCCCCACTCCCCAGATCCTCCATCACCGGGAGTTTGTGTCTTTTGCCGATGGCGACAAGCTGAGCGAGATCCACCTCGGCAGAGAAGCCGACGATCTTATAGTTACTGGTATGCACTTTAAGCAAAAGGGCGGTTTTTTTGTTAATGGCCTTTTCGTAATCTTCAGGGTGAGTGCGATTGGTGCTCCCGACCTCCTTAAGGATCGCTCCGCTTTTGGACATGATCTCCGGAATGCGGAAGGAGCCGCCGATCTCGATCAGCTCCCCACGCGAGACAACAACCTCTTTGCCCTCCGCCAGCGTATTCAATCCCAGGAGAACGGCCGCGGCATTGTTGTTGACTACAGTGCCGGCCTCGGCCCTGGTGAGTTCAATAAGGATCTTTTCTATCGCGTCCTCTCTTTTTCCCCGTCCACCCTCGGATAGATCATACTCCAGGTTGACCGGGTGACTTCCCACACGGCAGACTGCTTCGATCGCTGCTTTGGGGAGGAGGGCGCGCCCCAAGTTGGTGTGGAGAACCGTGCCGGTGGCATTAATGACCCGAATGAGTTTAGGCTCACCCTCGGAGGCAATCTGCTTTTCCATTCGGCTCAAGATAGATTCATCCTGCAGCTCTTCGGCTGCCAGGGGTTGGCCTTGCCTTATGGCCCGCCGCAACTCATCCAGGGCCTCTCGACATTTTTGGGTGACATAGGTGCGGCTAAACCGGATTAATAGAGACTCGCTTTTGGGGTGTTTGAGGAGGCGGTCTACTGAGGGAAGATCGCGCAGCAAATTTTTTGCCTGGTCCGTCATGGGCAAATTTAGGTTTGCACAAGCAAGGGGCAAATTCAACTCTTTGCTGCCGGGTCACGAGACCTATCTCGCATTATCTCAATCCGCTCTGCAAGGCGGCTCTTCCTCAAGAGAGCCCGCAATGTGCTAGGCCAAGTAACAAGCATACCGAGGCGCGAGCCCCGAGCTGACTGAGGCGTACTTGAAGCAGTACGCCGCAGGGAGGGCGAGGGGTGATAAACGAAGTTAGGCGAAGTTAATTGGTCTAGAGAGGATCGATTTGGAAAGGCTTTAACCTATTGGGAGCGAACGATTATAGGCTTGCAAGCGCAGGCGTTACATGTGCGCGCGTTGAAACGGCAAAGCCGATTCCCAGCCCGAGGAGGAGGGTGATCGACATCAAAGGGCCTTCAAGTTTATTCATCAGCCCATTAAATGTGTGCTGCGTTGCAACTGGCTGATCCAATGAAGACTTGATTCCACCCTTTGGAAGCGCGGGAACGCTCCACTCTTTGAATACCTTGTCCTGATCTATAGTCCAGACATCTATCCAGTTAGGCTCTGCAAAGGCCAGAGCTACCACCGTGAACTTATCGGCAGAAGCGTTGGAAATGGCTCCCTCAGGCAGGCGGCCTAAATCAACTCCTTGTTGCGGCGAGGAGTTTTTAGCCAACAATCTGTCAGCAGGTAGAAAATAGGAATATTGATTCGACGATGGCGCAACGCCCAACTCCTCGAAGCTTGAGGCGTACACTCCGTGCCTTTCATGGTAGTCAAGCTGCGCCGCAAAAACTTCCTCTAGAAAAGGCCCGACGGTCTCTGTTCCGTGACACGCCCAAGCCTTGTAAACACCAGCCATCAGCAGGCCGGTAGTGATGAGGGTCAGGGCTACGATCTTCTTGGCAGGGGAGAGACGCATTACGGTCCTGCCGGATACAAAGCCCAGGGGGAATGTGATGATGAGTAATAATACAATGTTGAAAAAGATAGCCATGGGTGACTTAAGAACCAGGTTGGTCAGTAAAATCGTTTGGTCCGTACACGCAAGGGCTGACCCTGGGAGGAGAAGAAACAGCAAGCTAAGAATGGCTAAGGTGTTCATTTTGCCTGGGATTTTCCGCAATTCTTATGCCAAGCAAGCTTTGCTTCTCTGTCTCTTCAAAAGACCAATATATTTGGCCAGTTATAAAATCTTTATTCCATCGTAGTGTGGGTAAGAATGATTCATGAATTGCATTTTTTTGCCCTCTTGCCGCGATATGTCATGGAGCGTCCACAAAAAAGCAGAGGAGGGGGATAAGTGCTGGGTTACCGTTCTTGTGATGAAAGTAGAAGGGAGTTGATATTTCCGTGCTGGTGGGCTAAGCCGAACAGCATGATCTTTTCCGCTTCCTTTCGCGAAGGAGTAAAGGCAGCTATCCCTGTCTGGATCGCCTTTGTGCCCGTATCTTTTACCTTGGGGATTTCAGCCAAGGCTCACGGCCTCCACCTAAGCGAGATCCTCCTCATGTCGGCCCTGGTCTTTGCCGCACCGGCCCAGTTCGCTGCGATGGAACCGCTCGCTTCAGGGAAGCCCGCATTACAAATTCTTCTCACCACCTTCCTTATAAATCTCCGCTTCTTCGTGATGAGCGCCGCCATCGCACGGTACTTCCAAAGAGTGAGGCGCGCGACCCTCCTGTTCGCCTCGCACTTCATCAGCATAAGCACCTTTATCCTGCCTTATGTTCATTTTCAGAAAGAATCCCAAGAGCACCCTACCGAGAAGGTGGAGGCCGGCGGAAGGAACCTGTGCTGCTTCCTTGGGTAACCACGGGTAAGAGAGTCCTCGGGCTCCGTCGGCTCGGAAAGCGAGTTGTCCTCGATCTCGAGGATGATCTCTTTCTGATCTTTCATCTGATGATCGCTGGCCGACTGCGCTGGAAGAGTCCGGGGACCAAGATTCTGGGAAAGCTAGGTCTTGCGGCGTTCGACTTTCCGAAGGGAACACGTAATTACCGCTAGGAGTTCAGCTCGAACTTCTGAGGTTGGCTGAGGATTGGCCATGTTGGGAGCCTAAATGAATCAGGCGGACAATTCTTACTCCATCGGGATAAAACCCGGCTGTGTTTTCACCCGCTCGAGCCAGGCGCGGATCTTGGAGAAGTCGTCGAGCGGGAAGCCTCCCTCGTGCGAGACGTGGGTGTAGGCGAATAGCGCGATGTCAGCAATCGTGTAGTCGCCTACGAAGAAATCATTCTTGGCCAGATGCCCTTCCATGACTCTGAGGGCGGCCCAGCCACCCTCTCGTCGGACAGCCAGCGCGGCGGCTCGCTCGGGCGAGTCCGGCCGATGTTGCAGGAGAAACCGTGAAGTTGCGATGTAAGGTTCGTGGCTGTATTGCTCAAAGAACATCCACTGGAAAACCAAGGCCCAACGATGCCGGTCCACAGGTAGAAACCGGGAACCGCGAGCGAGGTAGGCGAGGATGGCATTGGACTCGGCCAGCACAAATCCATTATCCTCGAGTACCGGCGTGCGCCCGTTTGGATTGATTTTTAGAAATGCCGGAGTCCGACTTTCTCCCTTAAGAATGTCCACCTCGACGATCGTGCAGGGAATTTCGAGCTGCGCCAGCAGGAGACGGACTTTATAGGAGTTGCCAGAGTACGCGACGTTGTAGAGTTTCATACCAATCTCCTTGGCGTCTTTCTATCATCTTTCGCACCGGATCGGTAGTGACCCTGGGAGCAGGCGGGCAGAGATTAAGCTCGCGGTCTTTCTCGGACCGCTGCTATCAATCCTCCGTACACGACTAGGGGCAACGAAGAGGTCAGGATCATCGTCAGTATCATATTCCCGGTGCTGGCTATAAGATGCGCGGCTACCAAAGGTGCAACCACTGCTGCGACATAATGCATGGACATGACTACCCCGCTGGCTGCGCCTGAGGCATCGGCTGAAGCGGACTCTTGCGCCAACGCTACGATTAAGGTCGGAACTGAGGCCTTGAGAGTTCCGAATAAGAACAGCCCCAGCGCTAGCGCACCAGGAGATATGAGCAAGTAATAGACGACAAAGGCGGCAAGCGCCCCTGGGTAAGCACTCCACAAGATGACGCCCTTGCGGCCAAACCTATCCGATAAAGGCCCAAGTAAAAGCGCCCCGATCATCGGAGTCAGTCCCCACAGCCCCATCACAAAGCCGGTCTCGCTAAGGCTCAACTCTTTTGCCGTTCTCAGGACGGTTGCGGTCCATGATGCAGAGCTCCAAAAAACTGAGCCGCCAAAAAATTCGGCCAGACCTAGAAGGATGAGACTGCGGTTAAGCGCCTTCCTATACGGGAGCTGATCCTTCAGGGCTTGGCTCTTGGATACGTTCTTAATTGCGACCATTTCAAGGCCGGTCAGGACCAAGCCGATAACGCCCACAGCGAGAAATGCCATGCGCCAGCCAGCCCGTGCAATAATGGAGCTGGCGATGACCGAGCCCAAAGATCCGCCGATACCGTAAGCGACCGAGACCAAGCTTGCTGCTAGACCTCTTCTTTCAGGCAGAAGATCAGACATCAGCGCGTACAGGGATGGACTATTAAAACCGTACCCAAGACCTGCAAGGGCTAGGAAAACCAACATCATGGGATAGCCAAGGCTCAAGCCAGAGAGTGCAAACCCTAGGCATAGTGAGCCGATACCCGTAACAAGCACAGCCTTTCTTCCGATTTTATCCGATAGCCTTCCTGAAATAGGACTGGCGATCGCTGCGACGATAAAAATAACGGAGAAGAGGCTGCCCGCCTCTATCTCTGAGAGGAGAAGCGTTTGTCTGACTTCGGGTAGAGATATCCCCAGGGTTGCAACCATCATGGAAGGTAGGATATTGGCGGCGGATGCGATCAGCGCTCTGGGCCAATCAACGCTTGACTGGTTTGGCACGATGATGTTGCTCGGTTATTTTAGAGGGATTTGGATGTAGAGGCGCGGCGTATTTCCCACGACCCGCGTGATGTGACCCCGGCCTGTTGTGTCATCTGCCAGCATGATGTCTCCTGGGCCGAAGCGTCGCACCGTCCCGTCACCGATCTCAACCTCTATCTCCTCGCAGTGGGACTCGTCGTCGTTTCCCGTGTAGAGTCTAGTGACCTTCATAATCTGGCTCTTGTAGAAAAATTATGGGAGAAAAGCAAGGAAAAGAAAGTCTCTTTCTAACAGATGCCGGTTTCAAAGCTGACTCTGGGGACCTCCCGCTCGGCCGGGGCGCTAAGCTCGAAGTACTCGCGTGGCTTGAATGCGAACATGCCGGCGATGATGTTGGAGGGGAACTGCTCGATCTTGGTGTTCAGGTCGCGGACCACGGCGTTGTAATACCGCCGCGCGTTCTGGAGGGCATCCTCGACCTCATTGAGATTAGACTGGAGTTGAGAGAAGTTCTCAACCGCGCGCAACTGAGGATAGGCCTCGGAAAGCGCGAAGAGAGATTTAAGCGCCTGGGTGAGCAGCCCTTCAGCCTCGGCCTTAGCTGCTGGACCCTGGACCGACATGGCGCGCGAGCGGGCGTTGATCACGTCTTCAAGGGTCTTGCGCTCATGGCTCGCGTAGCCTTTGACTGTCTCCACCAGATTGGGGATCAGGTCGTAGCGTCGCTTGAGCTGAACGTCGATGTCAGACCACGCATTGTCGGCCTGAGTCTTGAGGCGCACGAAGGCGTTATAGATCGATGAGGAAGAGCGGGATCAAAATCACTATAATGATAAGAATGAGACCGGCGACCGACATGTCCCCTCCCTATTGGGCTTTGTTATGGCATCTAGTATAGTCGTGCCGCCCAATTTTATAAAGAGCGACGCGTGGTAAATTGCTCCCGTGCGGTGCATTATAAATCAGTTTAGTTAAGGTGCAGCGGAGACAATGGTAGAAATGAAACAACCGTGCAGGTTCTGTGCGCGCCTGACTGAGAAGGAACAGTGTCCGGAATGCCAAAGGCATTATGATGAATCCGGGCATTACCCTAGAGATGTTCAATGGCAACGCGTGCCGGGCCAGCCGCGGGTCGTTACCCGTTTCTGTGGCGATTGTGGAAGAGAGTTGATGACGAAGTGAATTGGGTTCTAGTTCTCTTTGGGGTTAATGAAAAAGATCTCCGGTTTCGTTATACTCCGGGAGCCACTGCATTGATGATAATTTAATATCTCGTCATGGCGCTGATAGAGAATAAATATCGCAAGTGGGCAATGATCTCTTGTGTGGTCGGACTGGCCATTATAGGAGGAGGACTGGGAGCGTGGTGGTGGAGATCCAGAGAATATATCTCGACCGACGATGCCCGGGTCAAAGCGGAAATTGTATCCGTTAGCACCGAGATCCAAGGGAGGATTGAAGCGCTATCCAAGAACGAGGGGGATCTTGTGACACGAGGGGAGATCATGGGCAGGCTGGACAGCCGAGAGGTGCAAATTCAGATACAGCAGGCCCTGGCTGAGGTAGATCGGGCACGCAGCCGATTCCAGCAGGCGCAGAGTGAGGTAGGGTTTCATTTAGAGAGACAAAAAGGAGAGCTTCCGCAGGCAGAGGCGGCGCTGGCAGGCTATCGCCACAACCTTGAGGATGCGCGGGCACACGCGGAAAAGGCTAATGAGGATTGGCGCAGAACAAAGTCCCTCTTTGGAAGGGAACTCATTTCAGCACAGGAGCTAGCCCATGCAGAAACTGTGATGCGCCAAGCCCAGGCACGGTTATCAGCGCTTCAGGAGAAGATTAAAGAAGGAGAAGCGGCCCTGGAGCTGGTTCGCATCAAGGGAAGGGAGGTCGCTGTCAAAGAGGCTGATCTCAAGGTCCGAGAGGCAGAGGTGCGCCTGGCTGAGGCCAGTTTGGCAGATCTCCGGCGCAAACTTCAACTCACGACAATTATCAGTCCAGTCAACGGAGTGGTAGCAAAAAAAAACGCACACCAGGGGGAGGTTGTCCAGCGAGGTCAGCCGATTTTTATGGTGGTAGACTCGAGCCGGTTCTGGGTTGAAGCCAATGTGGAGGAGACGGAGATCCGCTTTGTCCAGCCCGGAAGCGGGGTGATGATCAGGGTGGACTCCTATCCGGGACGAGACTTTAAGGGCAACGTGATAGAGGTCGGAGAGGCCACGGTATCGGAGTTTTCTCTCTTCTCTCCCCAGAAGCTCACTGGACAATTTATAAAATCGACGCAACGCCTGCCGGTGAAAATATCAGTGGAAAACTCTGACGGACTACTAAAAATCGGCATGTTGGCGGTTGTGTGGATTGAGAAAAATGCGCGCTAGCATAGATCCATTATCTTCACCTGCCGAGTCTCCCATGTACGTCCGCAAGTGGTGGGTCTCGTTGCCCCTTTTTCTCGGCACGCTCTCGGTCGCGCTCACCGCCACCTCTGTTGACATTGCGATACCCACCATCATGTCCTCTCTGGGCGCTTCTTTGAATAAGATCCAATGGGTTCTCACGGGATTCATGATCACCCGCACGGTTCTCATTCCCTCGGTGGGATGGTTGGGGGATCGACTGGGGGATCGTGACCTATTCATTCTCAGCACGGCCGTCTTCACTCTGGGCTCTTTCCTCTGTTCGATTTCATGGAATGCGGATTCTCTTATTTTATTTCGGATCATCCAGGCCGTCGGAGCTGGGCCGTTAATTGGAGTAGCCATGGCGATTATGTATGAAGCCTTTCCCCCATATGAGCGGGGTCTAGCCATGGGACTCTTTATGACAGGTTGGTCGTTAGGACCTTTTTTCGGTCCCCTGCTGGGCGGGTATCTTACGGAACATGTTCATTGGAGAGCTATTTTTTATATCAATATCCCGGTCGGTTTGCTCAGCATCGTGGCGGCGTTTTTTCTACTTCCGCGCCAGACTACCGCGGAGAGAAAGACCCCCTTTGATTTATTTGGCTTTGTTATGATGATTGGAGCAGTAGCTACGCTTTTACTCGCGCTGAGCCAGGGGCATGAAAAGGGATGGGGAAGCAGGCTGATCATGGCTCTTTTTAGCGGTTCTCTTGTCTTTTTTTTCCTTTTTGTGATTGCGGAACTCAAGGTAAAAAATCCTTTTGTGGAGCTCCGTTATTTTGGGAGTCTCACCTTCAGCTTGTCCAATCTCGTTATCTTTTTTCGGGTATTCGGCTTTCGGGGCACAAATTTTCTCATCTCCCTGTTCCTGCAAAGGGGCCTCAATTACAGCCCGATACAGGCCGCGACCTTTCTTCTCCCCGGGGCGATTATTACTGGGATCGTCTCCCCGCTGGCGGGGATCCTTTCCGATCGCTTGAATCCGCGTCTTCCCATGGTGCTTGGGTTTGCTATCCTTATTCTTATCCTCTACGGCCTTTCCACGGTCACGCTTTGGAGCAGTATGGCCTTCATATTTTTCCTTCTAAGCGTAAAGAGCGTGGGGCAATCGTGTCTCAATGCCCCGCTAAACATGGTGGCCCTGAATGCCTTGCCGGAAGGTAGAGCGCGAATGGGAAGCGGCATCATCGGTATGGCCCGAGGCCTTGGAGAGGCCTTCGGCATAGCGATTTTAAGTTTTTTATTGGAGAGGTACACCTTCGTCAATTTAATTTCCATGAGCCCGGTTCAAGGGGCTCATCTATCAGAGGGACAGCGCTTTGAGGCGATCTCTCAATTGAAGGGTCTCCTTCTGCAGGCCGGATCGTATGGTAGCGCTCTAGAAGATAGAGCGCACTCGCTACTTGGTTACACACTACTTAACGAGGCTTTGACCCGATCTTACCAAGAGCTCTTTCTCTTGATTGGAGCCATCTATGTTTTTCTTACTATACTGGCGTTTTTCCTGCGATCAGATAACGAGGAACGTAACAGCTGGCTGGTGAGAAGGGAGCGCCAGTATGAAGCCTAATCCTAAGTTTATCTTTCAATTGACTATCCTTCTTCTGGCTTTGGTCGTGTTTGCTATGATTTATTTCGTCAAAAAAACGCTCTGGATGGAAATCGGCCGACGCGAATAAATATCAGGCAGTGTCCCTAGAAATAGCGTTGGTGCTTTTTCTTGTAGCGTTCGTGGTCCTTATTATTATCACTAATTAGATAATCTATTACATCGGGATGAAGCCTAGCTGGGCCTTCACACGCTCGATCCAGGCGAGGGCCTTGGGAAAATCGTCGGTTCCGACCTTTTTCTCCTTTTTATCTCACTCTGACCTCCTTGATCAACTGCAGTATCTCTATACTTTTTTCCCGACACCGGTCAATAGTAGATAAAAATGGCCTGAGTCTGTAGAATTTCATCCTAGTCTAGCCGGACCCAAAAAATCATGTTGTCAGGCCTCATCGCCGTTTTTTCCCTCTTGTTTCTTCTGTCCTGTGGACTTGGAAGGACTGCGTCGGTGCCCGGGAGCAATGCCAGCGTGGAGGCGATTCCTATTGAGCTGGACCCGGAGGATCCTGCGCCGAAACGCCTTGGTGGCCTTACTTTTCTCAGCGGATTCGAGTTGAGATCATCGGATCCCCGCTTCGGCGGGCTATCGGGGTTGGCGCTAGGCGCTGACGGCAGAGCGCTCTACGCGGTCTCTGATCGCGGCTACTGGGTTTCCGCTATTATGCGCCATGATAAGGATGGTCGCATCACAGCCATTGGCGGTTGGAAGATTGGTTCCCTGCTGACTCCCGAGGGAGCCGCGGTAAAGGGCCGGCTGACGGATGCTGAAGCCCTGACGCAGGACCGAGACGGCTCCTTCATTGTAGCCTTTGAGCAAGACCATCGTCTTTGGCGATACCCGCCGCCTCCCGCCGATTTCAGCTCACCAGCCCAGGCTCTCCCCGCTCCGGCCGAGCTGGTCAAAGCGCCTCGCAATGGCGGGATCGAGGGAGTCGCGGTTCTTCCGGACGGGCGGCTTCTAGCGCTCACAGAGGAATACGAGAATCCAGATGGAAGCCTGAAAGGCTGGCTTATCGAAAAGGATCGATTTGTGGTTGTCTCTTACGTACCTTCTGATGGCTTTCGCGTGACCGACGTCGCTGCGCTTTCCAACGGCGACGTGTTAGTGCTCGAGAGGCGCGCCAGCTTGACTAGCGGATGGGGCGCGCGCATTAAACTCGTTTCGCGAGCAAGCTTGCAGGCGGGCGCCCGGCTTAAGGGGGAAGAGATTGCCCGCCTCGATCCGCCGCTTCCGGTCGATAACTTTGAAGGGATCGCCGTGCGAGAGGATCCGGAAGCGGGCACGCTTCTTTACCTGATCTCCGATGATAACTACAGCCTGTTTCAGCGCACGCTGCTGCTGCAGTTCCGTTTAGAGAATGAGCGAAAACTAGGCAGGTAGGGCATCGACCAGCTCAACAAGGCTTTCTTTCACTTCTAGGATTTATAACTCGCTTTCGAGGATCTCCAGGCCATCAAGCCGGTCAACGAGAAACAGCAAGCCGTCGTCCCGATGGAAGACGTCGTTGCTCTGAACTGTTTTCTGCCCCTTTCCTGGGAAGGGGACATAATAGCCGACTTCGGTCGGCTGGTATGGGTTTGAGAAGTCAATTGCACGCAGGCCGCCGGCGAACCAGGTGACATAGAGAATATTGCTATAAACCTGCTCCGCAGGTTGATGGGCGCCGAAGCGATTGCCCGGGACGGATTCCCCTTCATGGGGTAGCATGAAGGTTGAGATAGGGATGGGGCGTACCTCTTCGGTGATATCCACGACCCAAAGGAAGGCAAAGGGTGTCGGAGAAAGCTTCTCTCCTACCTCCTCGTCAGTCACCACCATGATATCCCGCCCCATGAGCCTATCTTTCATGGGAAGGGTCGTGTGGGTCGGGCAAGGATAGGGAGGACTCCAGTCCAGGTGACTCACAGTCTTGGGCTTGCTCATGTTGGAGATATCGAGGATGACGAAGCCCCCGTGCCAGTAGCTCGCGTAGAGCCGGTCTCCTCTTCTGATCGGGTGATGGCAGCGGTGATCCGTCCCTTGCCAGCTCGGCGTCTCACCTCCTCCGATCCACTGTCCCGGCATCCACCAGCGTCCTACCTCCTCTGGCCGGGATGGATTTTTAAAATCCAGGATCATCACGATGTTGCCTACGTAGCCTTCCATGGCCGGGGAGCAGTAGGCGTACCTTTCGTCAATGGTAAAACGGTGGACACCCTTCGCAGCGGCTTTGAAAAAACCGATCTCGCGCGGTTTGGCCCTGTTGGAGATGTCAAATATTTTAAGTCCTCCCTGTGGTTCTTTCTTCGTCTTGTATCTCTCATAGTTGACGAGCATGACATCCCCACTGACCCTCACTTTGTGAGAGTGAATTCCCTCAGGGACTTCAAGCTGGGCGATAAGCTTGGGATGTTTTGGATCACGCACGTCGATGATGGAGGTTCCGTGCGGCGGTTCGATGTGGCCGACATAGGCATAGCCATTC
>JBOHVJ010000073.1:0-2215 GCA_050735075.1 Binatia bacterium | reverse complement strand
GGGATGCTCCTTTATCGTCAGCGCCGTCCTTCCATGTATAACTACCGCCGCGGTAAAAAAGTTCCCCCAAGAGGCTAAGAAATTTTTCTCAGTGCTTGCAGGATCTGTTCATTGGTCGGTCTTTTTTTGTAATCCACCTCGACAAACTTCCAGCGGACGGTTCCTTGTTTGTCGACGACATAGGTTGCGGGATGCGGCAAGCCCTTAGTCTCGGGGTTAAGAATGCCATAACGGTCGATGACCTTGTGATTCTTGTCCTCGAGCATAGGGAAATCAAGATCCCCGGTGTGTTTCTCTTTGAGCTTCTCAATAAATTTTTTCGAGAGGTCAGGCGGGTCAATGCTCACAGTAAGGATTTGGGTTGTCTCTTTCTCTTTTTGAGTTAAAAGGTTTTTCAGCTTCCCGAGCTGTTCTGTACAGTAGGGTCACCAGTGACCACGGTAAAATACTAGGAGCACATTCTTTTTACCTCGAAAATCAGATAGGGAGATTCTCTTTCCGTCGATATTCTCAAGGGTAAAATCAGGAGCTTGGTCCCCAACCTTAACTCTCTCCAGATCGGTCGGTTTCAAGTTCGTTCCGTCTTTAGGGCCTAATTGGCCGTATGCCATCGAAATAAAAAAAAGGATGAAAAGAGCAGCCGATGTGAAACGACTTAGAAGCATAAGTCCTCCTTTGACTTAATAACCCCTGCCGCCCTGCTTTGGTTCCCGTCCTGGAGCTTATGGAGTTCTTCTCATCTCCTTAATAAACCGCGATCGAAGAGCCTGGTATGAGACGAGTCGAAAAAGGCTTGGCATGAGCCCCTTCAAGAAACAAGCAAAAGCCAGCCAAAGTGGAATAATGACCTCAAACTTCTTTCTCTCAATCGCCCGGATTACCGCACGTGAGACATCTCCTACATCAAGGACTAAGAAACGAGGGGCCCCAGGAGCGAGGTCATCAAAGAGCAAACGAAATTTGGTTCTGACCGGGCCAGGGCAGATTGCCGAAACGTTGATACCCAAAGGTCTGAGCTCATAGTAGAGGCTCTCGCTTAGGCCAATCAAAGCAAACTTAGTTGCGCAGTAAGAGGCCATGTTAGGAGTGCCGATCTTTCCCGCGACGGAGGAGATATTGACGATGTGGCCGGAGCCTCTTTCAACCATTGAAGGAAGGACTTCCTTGATACAATACACCGCGCCCAAGAAGTTCGTGCGCATCATTCTTTCGATGGTATCCAAGGGAAGATCGACGAAGCTCTGATAGGACCCGAAGCCGGCATTGTTTATCAGGATATCGATCTTACCGAACTCAGAGAGAACCTTTTGAACCATGCCCTTGACTTGCCCGTGATTACTAACGTCGCAGACATGGACAGAAGAAGATGGACTGGTGCGCCTCATCTCTGACAACGTTTCCTGCAAGCGTTGCTGGAAGCGACCACAGCCAACTACCGTTGACCCCCTTGATGCCAAATCGATAGCGAGGCGCTGGCCGATCCCGCTTGAGACCCCGGTAATCAGCACTACCTGGTTCTTAAATTCCATTTGGACCTCACAGTGGCATGCAGGCTTGCAGTGCCTCGGTGAGAGTGGGGTAACGGAAGCTGTAACCTAGCTTCTGAGCCTCGGCTGGAAGCACACGTTGGCCGGTAAGAAGCATATCCGCCATCTCCCCTAAAAGAAGGCGCAAAGCAAAAGAAGGCACCGGAGCCCACGAGGGTCGGTTTAGAACCTGGCCCAGAGTTTTACAAAAATCCTTCATAGTAACAGGATTTGGAGCTGTGGCATTGATGGCTCCATGGGCATTGGGATGCTCCAGCAAGAGTTGAATCAGACCGATCTCGTCCTCTAATTGAATCCACGACATCCACTGCCTTCCAGTTCCCAGAGGCCCGCCAGCAAAAAACTTAAACGGGGGGACCATCTTGGAGAGAGCCCCGCCACCCTTACCAAGGACGATACCGGTGCGTAGCCTTATCACGCGAAGGCCGTAGTTTTCCGCCTTCCTTGCCTCCTCCTCCCAGGCGATACAGACCCGAGAGAGAAAGTCATTGCCCGGCTTGGCATCTTCTGTAAGAGTCTCATCTCCATGCGGACCGTAATAGCCGATAGCCGAAGCGTTGAGCAGGAATTTCGGCTTCTGCTTGGCTTTGCCGAGTGCGCTTACTAAGGCACGTGTGGTGTCGACTCGGCTGTACCGTAATTGCTCTTTCTGCGTCTCTGTCCACCTC
>JBOHVJ010000072.1:0-5315 GCA_050735075.1 Binatia bacterium | reverse complement strand
CTTTTTGGGTCATTGGGACTTTTTCTACAGCCTCGTTGGCAGGGTAGACCGGGATGCCCTCTGGCGATTCGACGTGCGGGCCGCTAGAGCCGAGCGACTCCCTCTTCATAGCGGCGCTCGTTGGGTGTCACTCCATTCCTCCAGTTTCGCCCGCTTTTCAGTAGACCATCGGTTCGACGGCGCGCGGTTCGAAGTGACGGTTCACAATTTTTCGGATCCGACCCGCGTCCTCGCTCGGGCCGCAGTCAAAGAGAATGAGAACGAGTTTGTCGGCGACGCCTCGGTATGGGGAGAGGTCCCGCTGCTCTATGTGGAGCACCTGAATTTTGCGCCTTGGAACGATTTCGTCTTGATAAAGGTTGTCCCGTCGAGCGGCAGGGTCGAGGTGCAGCGGCTTCACTGGTACGATGACACGTACGATAAGGACTACCAGGGGGTAGTCGATGTACTCGAGCTTGGCGGCGGGGATTTTGCTCTGATATCGGTGCAGCGCAGCTCGCGGCTCATCGTGCACGACCTGACGACCGGGATGAAGCGGGATTCCATCGACCTCGCTGACCGCGGCGGAAATCCTAAGCTGCAGACCAGAGATGCAGGCAAGGAGATCTGGGCGAGCGATTACGACACGTTGGTGGTGATCCGCAGAGAGGACTTGCGGATCGTACGGACTGCCCGCTTGCAGCGCGCGGATGCCGGAACTCAGCAGTTCATCGGAGACTTCTCGTTCGCACCGGACGAAGATATCTGTGCTGTCGCGCGCCCGTTTAGCGGCGATATTGTGGGGATCGACGTCGCCACCCTCAAGGTCAAGCGCTCCGCGAGGCTTGGCCGGCAGCCATTGGAACTGGTAGCGCTCCCTCACGGAGAGGTCGCCGCACGGGACTGGAAGAGCGGGGACCTCCTACAGGGCAAGCTGAAGCGGCGCTGGTTCGCCGGATAACGCCGAAACGTAACCCCGAACTCACCTCACCTTTCCCCAGCCTCCTCGTAGGTAAACTCTTCGCGCTCGGAGAGATCTTCAAAGCGAGTGATTTCACTAAGGAACGCCAAACGAACGGTGTCGATCGGGCCATTGCGCTGCTTGGCTACGATAATCTCCGCAATTCCCCGATCCGTCGACTTCTGATTGTAAACCTCATCCCGATAGATAAAGGCGATCACATCGGCATCCTGCTCGATCGCGCCCGACTCCCTGAGATCGGCCATCATGGGCCGCTTGTCTCCCCGGTCCTCGACGCGGCGATTGAGCTGCGAAATGGCGATGACAGGGACGCTCAGCTCTTTGGCCAAGGCCTTCAGCGAACGGGAGATCTCTGAGATCTCCTGCTCCCGGTTAGGCGCAGTCCCCATGCCGCGCATAAGCTGGAGGTAATCGAGGACAACGAGACCTACCCTCTTCCCTTTGTCTCTGACCAAGCGTCGCGCCTTGGCCCGGAGCTCGAGGATAGAGATGGCAGGGGTATCATCGATATAGATCGGGGCCTCGTGCAATCTCGCGGCGGCGTTGGCGAGCCGGGGAAAATCACGCTCGCCCAGATACCCGGCACGGACCTTGGAATTGTCGACCCGAGCCTCGGAACACAACATCCTAAGGACCAATTGTTCCTTGGCCATCTCCAAAGAAAAAAGCGCTACACCGATGCCAGCCTCCAAGGCCGCGTGGGTCGCGACATTGAGACAAAAAGCGGTCTTGCCCATACTTGGCCTTCCCGCCACCACAATGAGATCTGAGGGCTGGAGGCCGGCAGTAAGCCTATCCAGATCCTTATACCCGGTTGGCACCCCGGTGACCATTTCCTTTCGCTCGTAGAGCTTCTCAACCAACTTGAGGGAGTCCTTAATCATCTCCCCGATCATCACGAAGGAGGACTTGATCTTCTTTTCCGAGATGTCAAAGATAACTTTCTCTGCAGTGTCGAGAAACTCATCCACGTTGCCCTGCTCTTCAAATCCCCTGGTGGCAATCTCCGTGGCGGCGCTGATAAGATGCCGAAGGATCGCCTTTTCTCTCACGATCCGGGCGTAGTAGCTAACGTTCGCAGCTGTGGGAACCAAAGCGTTCAGGGAAGCAAGATAAGCGGAGCCTCCCACGGCTTCGAGCTCTCCTCGCGCCTTCAAGAGATCGCTCAGCGTGATGAGATCAATCGGCTCGTTGCGATTAGAAAGCTCAATCATGGCGCGAAAGATTTTACGGTGGGATTCCCGATAAAAATCTTCAGGGATAAGGATCTCCAGGACTGGATTGATAGCATTGTCTTCGAGCATTATCGCGCCCAGGACCGACGACTCGGCCTCCAGGTTCTGGGGCGGGACCTTACGGAGATTGTCGTCTAGGGCTGCCATGAATCAGCTTTGAGTTTGGAGTTGCGAGTTCCGAGTTTCAAGGCTCCAAACTCACAACCCGAAACCCGAAACTCGAAACTGAAAAAACTAAATGACGCTACTTCAATTTTAAAAAAAAGCAAGGAAAATCTTTTTCTGTTTGGAACACACCCGAGATCGAGCGTGACACAGATGTATTGCGCGGCCCGGAAAGAGTCTGCCAGGCTGGGAAATGAAAGGCAAATCTATTTTCCAGCAAACTCCTAGATCATGTCCGGCGCGAGCTCACGAGCCAAAAAGTCAACCACCAACGGCCAGGCCAGTTCGGCGGCATGCGGCTGGTAACCAGCGGTGCCCGGGTCTGCAAAGCCGTGGCCGCCGAACGGAAAGAAATGCCACTCCAACGTCTGTTTGTTGGCCAGAAAGGCCTGCCACATTCGCTCTTGAATCGGGATTGTGGTCACCCAGTCGTGAGCGCCGTAAAGTACGATGGACGGACACCGGATCATGCGCGCCGCCTCCCAGGGAGGGCGAGGCCGCAGCTCCGTAATCGGCTCGTCCCGAACGGTTGGATAGTAGCCGACAAAGGCGCGCACCTGAGGCGTGGCCGCTACGAAGTGAATCCCGATCCTCCCTCCCATACAATACCCGCCGACTACAACCCGCGCAGGGTCTACGTCTGGCCGCGAGAGCAGAGCGCGCCACCCCTCGCCGATGACGCGGACAAAATCGGCGTCAGAGGTCTTAGCCTGAATCTCTCGTCCTGTATGGATGTGTGTTACCCCAGGGAAGCCGAGCAA
This sequence comes from Binatia bacterium, assembly GCA_050735075.1. Classification (GTDB taxonomy): domain Bacteria; phylum Desulfobacterota; class Binatia; order UBA9968; family UBA9968; genus JAHFAO01. Next base: position 2,193 of record JBOHVJ010000072.1, on the reverse strand, counting down.
CTCGTAGAGGTTGGGAACCACGGTGGTGTAGCCGAGCTTGGCGAACTTCAGCGCCTCGATCTTGATGTAGTCGGTCACGCCCGTGTTCTGGTGCACGAGCAGCAGAGCCGGCCCGCGCTCCCTTCGTTCAGGGTAGGCTATATACCCGGGGATCCCATCCTTTTCCGTAGTAAGCAACCGCTCAGAGAATCTCACTAAAAAAATCCTTTCGCTCCACTATGCAGCGAGCGCAGACCTTGGCATTCCCGAGGCAGTCAGGCAAGAAGATGAGGCTTCGTGATAAATTTCTGAATTGCTCTTCAGAAAGTTAAAGCCGTAGGCCGCGCTAAAAGCAGTTCAGGTTCACTGTGCAGGTGGCGCATTTTCGGCCCAACGACAACTCTCTCCCGCACAATCCCGAAGCGTCGCAAGCCACGTGGCAAGCTGGTCGGCTACACCGTACCATTCGTCCCACCCTGACGGCACGTGCGTGGTCTGTGGATAGCCGTTCAGATACTTGCCCAGAAGCACAGTTCGGTAGCCTGCATCGCGGAGCCAAGTGGCGATCGTCGACTCCTCATGTCCCAGGTCAAAGAATTTTTGGAATCCGCCGCCCGGCGCTGTGTTCGTAAAGATCTCGGTGTTGTGAGCATATTGACCGCGAAGGATAGACGCCCGGGACGGGCAGCAGAGCGCAAGACTCACGAAGAAGCTCTTAAAGGTCGTACCCCGGGTCGCGAGGAGCGACTGGAGTCTCGGCAGGTGAGTCATCGTTTCGACATTAAGATCGTCGGCGAGAATGAAGATGATGTTCGGCTGTTTATCTTGGGCAAAGGACTGTGTGAAGCCAAGTCCGGAGATGACAGCCACTGCAAAAAGAAAGACGAAGGCTGATCTCTTCATTTGTCTTCTACCTTTTTAGTACGAACGGGACTTCCCAAAGGTTGACACATGGTAAGTCCCCTAAGTCTATAGAAGAGAATTGCTTTAGCTCGCAATAGCCAAAACTGCCAAGAAACCTATGATTTGGGATAATCTCTGCCTAGAAAATAGGCAGCTTTAACCACTTAGATCAGGAGAACTGAGACCGTTGATTTCCCAGACGTACCGTTAAGCTCGCGAGCCAGTCGTGATCGGTTCCCTAAGGTCCAGCCTCATGGACGTTTTAGACCCGTTGCTGTTCAGTTCCTTCACCCTCATACAACAAAAGCAGTGCTCGGTCCCACAAGCATCTTCTCATAAGCCATTTCCTAATGCTTTGCGCAAGTGGCAGACGGCTCGAAAAAGGTGACGCTTCACGCTTCCTGGGCTAAGTTGTAGAGTCTCCGCGACCTCTTGGGTGGACCATCCCTGCACGTGGCGGAGAACAAAAACCTCTCGCTGGCGAGAAGATAGCTCTTGGAGGGAGCCCCAGATACGCCCGCGCTCTTCCCGCCAGACCATAGCCTCTTCTGGTGTCTGCCCATGGCATGCGTGATCGGCTTCTTGAAATTCTTTCATGGGAGCTCTCAACCACTTCCACCATGCTGAACGCTGCCGATCACGGCAGGCATTGATAGTGACCCGCATAAGCCACGGTCCCCACGCCATCGTCGAGTTCCGAGACTGGTACTCCTTGAAAAGCTTAAAGAAAACATCCTGACCGACTTCCTCGGCTTCGTCGGGGTCTGATAACAGGAGGCGACTCAATCGCACCACGCGGGCATAATGGGATTTGTAGATCTCAGCATAGAGCGCCTGTTTATCCGGCACCGCCTTCGCTATCAACTCGCGCTCGAGGAAGCCAACGACAAGAGGCCAGGCCAGTTCGGCGGCCTGAGGTTGATAACCAAAGGTCTCGGGATCCACGAAGCCGTGGCCGCCGAATGGGAGGAAATGCCACTCCAAAGTCTGCCCGTTGGCCAGAAAGGCTTCCCACAACCGCGTCTGAAGAGAAAGGGTAGTTACACGGTCGTGGGCACCGTAGAGCACGATGGACGGGCACTGAATCATGCGCGCCGCCTCCCACGGAGGGAGGGGCCGGACTGGGGTAATTGTTTCGTCACGAACTGTCGGAGAGTAACCAACAAAGGCGCGCACTGTAGGCGTCGCTGCGGCAAAGTGGATGCCAATCCGCCCGCCCATACAGTATCCACCAACCGCCACGCGGCTCGGGTCCACGTCATGGCGTGAAAGCAGATACTGCCAGCCCTGATCGATGACCCGGATAAATTC
>JBOHVJ010000071.1:0-3962 GCA_050735075.1 Binatia bacterium | reverse complement strand
GCCCAGGGATTAAGGTTAAACGACTTTTGGGCTCCGGAAGAAGGAACCTTTGGGATTCCCAGGCTGGTGAGGGTCCCCACAACGGCAATTCCGGTCAAGATAATTCCGATCCATTCAGGACGGTCTTTCCAGAGGGCAAGCATTGCGCCTCCCACCGAGGTTCCCAGGATGATGGCCAAAAAGGTGCTCATCTCCAGAAATCCATTGGCCCGGGAGAGGTCCCTGTCAGGAAGCATCTCAGGAAGGATGCCGTATTTGGCCGGACTGAAAAAAGTGGAGTGAAGGGCCATCAAAAAAAGAACACCCAACATCAGCTCGATTCGATCCGCAAGGAAGGCGAAGAAGCCCAGAGCCATGGCGACGATCTCAAAGACCTTTGTGGCGATGAGTACGTTGCGTTTACTATAGACATCGGCCAGGTGGCCCGCATAGCCGGAGAAGAGAAAAAACGGGAGGATAAAGATGGCGAGCACTAGAGAAAGATAGCCGCTTCCACCACTGGCGCTCACGCCCACATTCACAGCGAGCAGCGAAACCGCCATCTTGTATGTGTTGTCGTTGAAGGCCCCCAGAAACTGGGTCCAGAGAAACGACTGAAAGCCGGAATGTTTGAGTGTCTCGGAATATTTTCCCATGGGCATCGTTTTACCCCATCCATTCAGTTTTGCATTGTGCTGAAATAAAACCCACAAAGATCAGCCAATACCCATAAAGCATGGCCATTTTGTAGCGTACCGACAACTTTGTAAGCAGACGCTCTTGAAAAAAGAAGATTGGCTGAGATCCCCTCATGACGGCAGCACCTGGTGCAAACGATGGGAACATCGCGGCGAGTGTCGCCTGGCGGGGTGTTATCCGGGAACTCGCCAAGGCTCGCGTTAACGACCGTGGCAAACTTTGAAAGGCGGGTTTCAGCTCATAGATGGTTGGCATTGTTCACAGACCTCAACCGCACAACTGCGTTCGAGCGATGTTTAAAAATAAGCATTAAGCACGTACTGTTGCATCATCCTTTGCGTATTGAAGAACGAGCCATTGAGAGCAATAGAGTGCACCATCACGTCGATGAAACGGTCCCGTTCGTGATAGAACGCATCGAAAAATAAGCAATGATTGACTGCCCGTTCATGTGTTTTTCATCGACCCATTTCGGCTTTTGCTCCTACTTTATCCGATAACGTCTGTAAAACAATCTCTTCAGAGACCGGGAAGCGGGAGTATCGGTGTATTTCCCTATCGACATGGACGGTTCCTTACCTTACATGATCTTTTCCACCCGAACCTGCTGGTTCCGTTTTAAGCTGCCCCGCGCCATGTCCTGGGCGCTGAGCAGTGCCGACTAGGTAAGCTAGGATAACGGTCCAGTCAAGCGGATGGAGTGTTAAGTTGAGGGAGAATGGAGAAGCGGTTTCCATAGTTTGCTTCCGCAGCCATCAGTGAATAGCGGCGATCCATAGGCCGTGTACGGCCAGGAACACAAAGAATCCGGCTAGGAGCAGGGTCAAAAGCCAGCGATCCGTGCGGTTCCTTGGCTGCAGCGCACCGGTACGAATCACCAACCAAAGCGTGGCGAAGAAGATCAGGCCACCGACGCCATACTGGTAAAGCCAGGGGATCCATCTTTCAGCCACGGCTTTGACTCCTTGTTTCGGATCGCAGTGTGGACCAGCGGGCTAGTGCCCGATCCAATGGTGATGCCAATTGGGCCGCAGCGCTCGCGGCCCATGCTGCGGCCAAGATCGCAGTGAATACGTCCATGGTGTAGTGCGCCCGGAGCACGAGGACGGTCATAGCTTCGATTGCTGCCAACGCGGCTGCGGCGACCGTGAGCCACTGGCGGCGGAGCCGGGCCAATTCGATCGCCCCGTAAACGGCGATCGCAGTGTGGCCTGAGAAGAAAAAGTCGTTCCCGGTGCCGTAGGTGACAAAAAGAGATGGCACCCCAGGGTAGCGCCAGATCATACCATCAGGCGGGGGCAGCGCTGTCAGGGCTTGGCAGATTTGTCGAAGGATGAAAAGAAGCATTAAGCCGAGCAATGGCCGGACGCTGGGACCGACAATTCCCGAGACCAGCAGAAAGCACCCCAGCACGTCGATGATTGTTGAGGTAACGATGAGCAGGACGTCGGCCGCTTGGCTGTGGACTACCAGCCAGTTCGTAAGCGGCGTAAGGAATAGGTGGGCTTTGTCGCCGATATCCTGAGGGAATCCTCGCGAGGCCAGCAGTGATTGAGTGGTAAACCAGGCTGTGACCCCGATCACAGCAAAGACCGCGCGCATGGCCCTTGGGACTTCGGGCGATTCTAAAACCTGCCCCGACGATCTTTCAATGTGACGGTTCATGTGGCCACCTCCCGCTCGCGGTTGAGACCATCGAGCATTGCCTGTACGGTTTCCTGCAGCCGCCCGGTCAGCCCCTCTTCACGACCTTCGCGGGCTGAACCGACTTCTATGGCTTCACCTACCTTTAGGATGACGCGCCAGTGTCCGTGGATCCGAGCGTTGTCCGTAGTATCCTCCTCGAAGCGCTCAACCGTCTCGGTCAACCGTTCTCGGGTCGGCTTAGAACGCACGTAGTTGGGCGGATAGGAGGAGAGCTGCACAGCCAGGTAGATGTCGGCGAGGTCTCTCCAGCGGCTCTCCAGTTCTTCCGCCGCAAGCTCGCCGTTGATCATCCCTTTGAGGATAGCGGCCCTCAGCGCCTTTACCCGGCCGAGAAAGGTGGTCTGCTGTCTTCCTCCCAGCCACTTGGTTTCCAACCGGTCCAGCAGGTGGTCAATCAACCCCTGGAGTCGGATTGGAATAGCGCCGTTTTTAACCCAGCCAAGATACTCTATCTCCTTCAGCGCCAGCAGCGCCTCGCCGATCTTGACTATGCGCTCGACAATAGGCAGTTCTTGCTGCTGCCAACAGAAGCGAGATTCGATCTCGCCAAGCACTTGGCGGAGAGAGACCTCCACATCGGTGAGCAAAACGTACTTGATCGCAACCGGGTGGATCACGACACGGCCGGGCCGGTTGAGTTTAGCCCGTTCCTTACCTGCCGCGTGGGCGATGAGGGAAATGCCTTCCATGAAAGGGCGAAGCACATCGTTGGTGCGTGAGATAACGCCTTCCGGGAAAAGGACTAAAGGACGGACCCCTTCGGTCAGAATGTCTGTTGCAGCGCGAATGGCCTCACGGTCCACCCCCTCGCGATAGACGCTGAAAGCGCCCAGGCGGCGGATCAACCACGCCTGGAGCCTTCCCTGCATGGACAGATGCCAGCTAGCCATGTAATAGAATGGTTGACCTACTCCTCTGCTCAGAAGTCCCATCACCGTCGGATCGCAGGGACGGCAATGGTTAGGAGTCAACACGATACCGTGACCGGCCGCGAGGGATTCTCGAAAGTGCTCAACCCCACGAAACTCGGCCGATTCGATGCCGTATGTGCGGCGCAAGTAGCTGGGCAGAAAAACCTGAGACATGTTAGCCCAAAGCGTACCTTTATACGGCGGCACAAAGTGATAATGCTTGTCGATGACTATCTTCTGCATACGGTCAATTTCCTGTGTGCTTTCATTTCGATTCCATATCATATTGAGCAAGGCATATGCCAAGGCAATGTGTTGAAACCAGTGCACCCGACTGGAGGCTAATTACTGATGTCCTAAGGAAAATTTTGGGCTCCTTAGATAAGGAGTCGTGTCTCTTAGGTGAGCCAGGTGTCTAAATGGTTAGGCAGTATGGGATAAAGTGCCTAAGAGCTTTGACACTTGATATACAAGCAAACGCTCAGTAAATAAGCGTCTAGCTTCCTATCTTGTTTTTAGAGATGCAAAATCTCTGTATTGGATTCCCAGACTCTCAAGGACTAGGGCTTGGCGGTCGAAGGAGCTGGGTGCTTTTAAAGCTTTCCCGTAACCCCTACCCAAGGTGGGATAGGAGAAAACAGGAAGCGGGTAATCGGTACCAAAAAT
>JBOHVJ010000070.1:0-1507 GCA_050735075.1 Binatia bacterium | reverse complement strand
AGGCCGCCCTGGTCCCTTGACAGGGGAAGCGTCGGGTTATACAATTTTTTCAAAAGTTGAACTGAGGTTCCATGCAAGAAGCCAAGATATTGGGCAAAGGGCAGCTTGTTATCCCGGTCAATATTCGTAAAAAGTTCGGCATCAGGCCGGGAGACGCGGTCAGGGTCTTTGAGTACGGCGGGGTTATCCATGTCATCCCCAAATCAAAGAACCCGATCAAGGAGGCGACCGGTGTCCTACCAAAGAGACCCTCTCTGGCAAAGCAACTCCTAAGAGACAGAGCCAAGGAGTGAGCCTTGCCTGCAAGGATCTACGACAGCTTTGCTCTCCTTAAGCTCCTGCAAAAAGAACCCCGATACCAAAGGGTGGCCAAGCTGTTGGATGAGGACCGCAGGCTCAAAGCCATACCGCTCCTTCAAATCATCAACTTCGGCGAGATTATCTATCGAACTATGAGAACCTTTGGCGAGGAGGCCAAGATCCGCGCGATCCAGAACGTGGTACGGCTCGGCTTTAGGATCATTCCGGCTTCCGACAGCCTGGTCTATGCCGCAGCAGAGCTGAAAGGGAGTTACGCAATCTCATATGCAGATGCCTTTCTGCTGGCTACAGCCCTAAGGGAAAAAGCGGCCATAGTTACGGGAGACCCGGAGTTTAAAAAGGTAGCCTCCCTCTGTCGCATCGAATGGGTCTGAATCGACCAACAAGGCAAATGATGGGAAGTTCTTTTTGGGGACCGAATTCCCTAGAACGCTAAATTACCCCGACGATCCGATACCAGCGTGCGCGTGGTCGCACGCAGCCAGGTCCCGTACCCCAGTTTTTGGAGAAGAGTGTCGCACAATTTTCCCACGACGCTGGCCAACCCGGAGGTGGTAGAGACCATAAAAAAATGGTGCAAACGGAAAAGGCTCAACGCGGAGAGGTTCCCAAGGACCTTCCCAAAGAGGTGCTGGAAGAAATCAAGCGGTTTGGAGCAGTGGAGTAGTCGTGGCCAAACTCAAAGAGCAGTATGAGGAGGAATGAAGAAGGCGACAGGCGTGAGGCACTAGGCAACAGTAAGCGGGAGAAAATCCATGAGTAAAAAAATCGTTGTCTTTGTACTGGCTACTTTAATTTTGGCTTCAGTCCATCTCGCAGAAGCGCAGCAGGCGAAGAAAGTCCCCCCGATCGGATACTTAGGTGGTAGCCTCCTTTCCGGTAACGCGGCCCGCATCGAGGCGTTCCGCCAGGGTCTGCGCGAGCTTAACTACGTCGAGGGGAAAAACATAGTCATCGATTGGCGATCGGCCGAGGGACAAGGCGATCGGCTCCCAGCGCTCGCGGCCGAGCTAGTGCGCCGTAAAGTAGACGTTATCGTCTCGAGCGGTGGGAGTCCAACTCGTGCAGCCAAGGCAGCAACTTCCACGATTCCCATTGTCCTGACGAATGAAGGCGATCCTGTTGGCGCCGGTTTAGTCGCCAGCCTGGCGCGACCGGGCGGAAACATCACAGGACTGTCCACCTT
>JBOHVJ010000069.1:0-12056 GCA_050735075.1 Binatia bacterium | reverse complement strand
TCTCTGGCAGCAGAGATGAATAATAGGGGTAAGGCCCGCCCATTGTCAGAAATGAAACGCTCGATGTCATTGCTGCGAGCATAGAGTAGTCTATCAACGGTACTTTTTCAGCGAGAACTAGTTAGGTGTCGCTGTGCGGCCCGGCCGCTTAGAAGAGAATCTCCCAGCATTCTACCAGCGAGCTTACGCCCGTAAGCTCAAGGTTTTTGATATGGCTTAGCTGGCGGCTGTTGCTCAAGGGAAGGATGCAGCGCTTAAATCCCAATTTCCCTGCCTCCTTGACGCGCGCCTCAGCCTGAGCGATGCCCCGGATCTCACCAGCCAAACCTACCTCGCCGAAGAGAACGGTCTTAGGTTCGACTGCTTTTTCCTGATAGCTTGAGGCGACGGCGGCGATAATGCCGAGATCGACCGCTGGCTCGTCTACCTGGACCCCTCCGGCTACATTGACGAAGATGTCTTGATTGAACAGCTTCGCTCCCATCTTTTTCTCCAGGATGGCTACCAGGAGCGCTACCCGGTTGTGATCGACACCGATCGTGGTGCGCCGTGGCACGGATAAAAAGGAAGGGCTCACCAGTGCCTGAAGCTCAACTAGGATGGGGCGCGTCCCTTCGATGCTGCAAACGACCGTGGATCCGGGAACCTTAAGCGGCCTCTCCGAGAGGAAGAGCTCCGAGGGATTGTTGACCTCGCGAAGCCCTGCCTCTTTCATCTCAAAGACGCCAATCTCGTTGGTGGAGCCAAAGCGGTTCTTGACCGCCCTTAGGATGCGAAAGTTGTGACCTCTCTCCCCTTCAAAATAGAGGACGGTATCGACCATATGCTCGAGTACCCTGGGACCTGCGATCGATCCGTCTTTGGTGACATGACCGATGAGAAAGGTGCTGAGGCCACCTTTTTTCGTCAAGACGATAATGGAACCAGAACTCTCTCTTACCTGGCCGATGCTTCCGGGCGCGGAGGGAAAGGAGGGGGTGAAGATGGTTTGGATCGAGTCAATAACCAGGACAGAGGGCTTAATCTTCCTGATCTGTTCAATGATCCTCTCCAGGGATGTTTCGCTGAGAATAAGAAGGTTAGGGGAGGCGACGCCGAGCCTTTCGGCGCGCATCTTGATCTGTCTCTGTGACTCCTCGCCAGAAACGTAGAGACAGGTGAGTCCCCTTTGGCTCAGCGCATCGAAGGCTTGTAAGAGGAGAGTTGATTTTCCTATCCCGGGATCCCCGCCGATGAGGATAACCGATCCTGGGACTAGCCCCCCGCCCAAGACTCGGTCAAACTCACCGATCCCAGAGAGAACCCTACCCTCCTCAGCCGTTGAGATCTCGGGAATCGGTGATGGATCTTCCTTCGTTCCGAGAGTGAGTTCCTCGCGGCTATGTGAGGGGCGCTCGATCCGCTCCTCGACCAATGTGTTCCATTGATTGCAGTCGGGACATTTACCCAGCCACTTAGGCGATTGGTAGCCGCAGCTCTGACAAGCATAGACGACCTTGGCTTTAGCCATGGGAAGTAACCATCCTAATATCTATCTCCCTTTTCCCCTCGTCTAAACTCTGCCAGAACCTTATCGAGATCTATGCCGAGCTCCTTGGCTTCAAGAAAGACCCCTTTCTTTTGCGACGCCCAGCTTTGGACAAAATGTCTCTCTAAGAATTCCCGTCTGCTCTCGTCTTCGGCTATCCTGGCGAGCTTCTCCCTCACCCTATCCTCATGCCCCTCTTCATCTCCGATGATCTCTGCTGCAAGCCTTCTTACCTCTGGATCCTTTGATACAGTTCTTAGATGGTTCATGAAGACCACGGCCGATTTTTCCGCTATGTTGCAAAGCCGGAAGGCCTCTACGTCCCCGGATAGAAACTGGCCGAAATAGGAATCATAGGCATCTACGGGAATATCTTCCACGTCCGCGCCCCGGCTCCTCAGGTAATCCTTGATCAGGGCATGGTGCTTGTATTCATCGGCCGCCTGTTCGGCGACCTCTGCCCGCTCATGATGGTCGAGTTCCGGATATTGGAGAAGCGCCTTGGTAAAGGCTATGCCGTGTCTTAGCTCTCTTTTGGCTTGCCTTTGCATTAAGGAGACGAAGGCAGGACTTTGTGGGTCCACCTCGGCCAGGGCCTTTCGCACAGCAATGATGGGACCCTCAAGTTCGGGATAGTATTTACGGTAGAGATAGTCAATAAAGTCTTGACCGGTCATCTTTTTCTCCTTTGAAAATGCTTTTGGTTTTCTCCAACCCGCGCCGTTACTCTTTCCACAGGTGGCGGAAGCGGGTGGCAACGACCTGATCGTAGGGAACGAGCCTGGAGAGAAGCCCAACATCTTGGGCAAAACGGTTCATTCTCGTCACGACCTCTTCGGAAATTACTGGATCATAATAGGGAAGGTCGCGCTCTATCAGTTCTCGGATAATCCCTGCTTCTGTGGGAGGGAAGACCTTTCGCCCCACCTCGGTCGCGCGGGCGGGATCGTCTTTAAGAGCCTTCTGTGCTTTGCGGAGGGCTCGTATGGCACCCGCGACGACCCCAGGTTCTTTCTCAATTTTCCTCTCGGTCGTGATCAGCGCGGGAAAGGTGTAATAGAGGGCCGCGGGCGGTCCGTCGCCGCGCCGGACATCCAGGACGATCGTACCGATGCCCTTGCGCACGGCGATCTCGGCTCCCATGGCATTGGCCCAAAAGCCATCCAGCTTTCCCTCTTCAAGGGCTTTGGCGGCCGTGAGACCAAAGGACACGCTCGAACCGGTCGCTCCTGGGATGGGGCCGATCTGCACCCGATCCCGTTCTAGGTCTATGCCTGCTTCGATGAGAAGGCGCTTAAGGCCGAAGTCCACTCCCGGCGCCGCACCGATGCGAAGCCCCTTGACCGCGCTGATATCCCCCCGCTTGGCCTTGAGGTCTGATCTGAGCACCAGGAGCCAGTACATCCTCTGCGCTAGCGCAACTAGAAGCCTGGCGCCTTCCCAGTCGCGGAAGGCCGTCAATGTAGCGTGTGCGGAGCCGACGACGAAATCTAGCTCTCCATCGCGAAGCGCCTCCATAGTCTTGGGCACAGGGAATAGGAGTTCGACCTTGGTTGCGTCCAGGCCCTCGGATTTAAAGAATCCGAGCTCCACAGCCGCAATGGCGGGAAAATAGGAGTTTGAAATCAAGTCGGGCACCGCGATTCGCATGGGAATATCTCCGATTATATACCCAAAAACCTATCCGATTAGGAGCTACCATGTCAACTTTTTCTGTTGAGGAAAAGGGAGGCGCTCACTATGATGGGGACCATACCACAAGCAAGGAAGGGTTAAAGGGATATGGCCAAATACGACTATGATTTGTTCACGATCGGTGCTGGATCGGGAGGTGTCCGTGCAAGCCGGGTATCGGCCTCTTATGGCGCCAAGGTGGCTATTGCGGAAGAACGTTACCTAGGTGGCACCTGCGTCAATGTCGGCTGCATCCCGAAGAAGCTTCTTGTGTACGCGGCCCATTTCAGCGAGGATTTCGAAGATGCGGCCGGCTTTGGATGGAGTGTGGGGAAGCGGCGCTTCGACTGGACGAAACTTATCTCCAACAAGAATGCTGAAATAGAACGGTTAAACCTTGTTTACCAGAAACTCCTTGAGGACGCGGGCGGGAGCATCATTCGTGGACGCGCTGAGATCCAAGATCCGCACACCGTGGTCGTGGATGGGAAGAGCTACACGGCCGAGCACATCTTGGTGGCCACGGGTGGTTGGCCCACAGTGCCAAGGATACCCGGCGCTGAACATGCCATCACCTCCAATGAGGCCTTCTTTCTCCCCGAACTTCCCGAGCGGGTGATGATCGTTGGGGGCGGCTATGTCGGAGTTGAGTTTGCCAGCATCTTCCACGGCCTGGGTGCGCGGGTGACACAGGTTCATCGCGGTTCACTTTTCCTTCGCGGTTTCGACGGTGATGTGCGTGAGACCCTGGCGGCAGAAATGAGAAAAAAGGGCATCGACCTGCGCTTTAGTACGCAGGTCGAGAAGGTGGAAAAAGTAAACGGCGCCCTGCGAGCCACCTTGGCTGGAGGAGTTACGCTCGAAGTAGACCAGATCATGTTTGCCACAGGACGATTGCCGAATACCCGGGCCTTGGGTTTGGAGAAAATCGGAGTCGAGATGAACGAAAAGGGCGCTGTGGTGGTGAATGACTATTCACGGTCGACCGTACCCAGCGTCTATGCCATCGGTGATTGCACAGACCGGCGCAATCTGACGCCGGTTGCTATCGCCGAAGGCCGGGCCTTGGCTGAGACCATTTTCAATAACAATCCCACCAGGCCAAGCTATGACAATGTGCCGTCCGCCGTCTTTAGCCTTCCGAATGTCGGCACAGTGGGCCTTACCGAATGGCAGGCACGCGAGCGATACGGGAAGATCGACGTCTATAAGACCACCTTCAGACCGTTAAAACATACTTTGACTGGTCGTGACGAGTTCACCATGATGAAGCTCATCGTTGACCAGGCCGCGGGCCGTGTCGTCGGTTGTCATATGGTAGGTCCAGAGGCGGGCGAGATCATACAGGGCCTAAGCGTGGCGATAACCTGTGGGGTCACCAAGGCGCAGTTTGATGCGACCATCGGCATTCATCCGACCGCAGCCGAGGAGTTCGTGACCATGCGCAACAAACTGCCGGAGCCAGCTTTATCAGGACAAAGGAGTTGAGCGGTGGTGTCACAGGAGGTTAGTCGGCTTCAGCGCACTTTTGGGATCACCTCTTTAGCCATGATCTCCATGGACTGGAGGATTTTCTCCTGCTTCAAGGTGGCAAAGTTCATCATGAAGATGATGTAGTTGGTTCCTGTCTCCCTGACTTCCTCTATCTGTTCGACGCAGCGTTTGGGGTCGCCCACCATGATCATCCTTTCCCCATAAAGCTGATCGTAAGTGCGCGGTCTTATGTGAAGTCGTGCATTATAGTAGAGGCTCATGGCGCCTCTGGCGTTTCTATCGGCCTCTTCATCGCTCGGGGCCGCGTGGGCATGAAAGCATTGAACGACATCAAAGGCAGCAGGATTATGCCCGAAGCGCGAAAGGGTATCCTTATAAAAGGACACCTTCTCCTTGACCTCGGCGATGTCCTTGCAGCTCGCAAAAGGAATCCCGAGAATGGGATACCCCCGCTCTCCTGCGACCTTATAAGAGCCAGGACTCAAGGCGGCGAAGTACAACGGAGGAGTGGGTTTCTGAATGGGAGTGACATTAAAAGAGACTCCATCGATTTGATAATACTTACCCTTATAGGAGACCTTTCCTTCGCGCCACGCCATCTCAACCACCTCTACGCCTTCAACAAGTCGGTCCCGGTTATCCTCTTTCACTCCAAAACCAACCAATTCCGGCGGTGTACCCCTGCCGACCCCGAAGTCCAGCCTTCCATCACTCAATATGTCCACCATGGCATATTCTTCTGCCACGAATATAGGATTCCTGTAAGGAAGAAGAGATACAGCGACCCCCAGCCGTATTTTCTTTGTCCGCTTTGCAGCGACGGCCATGAAAACCGAAGGAGAAGGGATGACCCCGAAGAAGTCAAAATGATGCTCTCCAAACCAAAAACATTCATAGCCAAGATCCTCGGCCCATTTTACCTGTTCCAATATCTGCTCATAATAATCGCTCAAGGACTTGTTTGCCTGGGGGTGGTAATCTCCGATTAAAAACATGCCGAATTTCATTCCTAAACCTCGCTAAGAGAACAGTTGTGGATTTCGAAAGAAGCTACGCTATCAAGTTCAATTTTGTCAACCTAGGCTGTGTCAAGTGGCAGCGCAGGGGGCTTGCCGCTCAGCGGGAGCCAATGGGCCTTCGCCTTTCTGCTCCCAAGGGCTTAACCCAATTGCTCGTTCACTCTGAGACCGTTTAGTGTCGGATGGCTCCCTTGCTTCGGTGCAGACCCCCTACGCTCAACAATGCAGTAGGCCATGGCATTGCGTGGAGAGGAAGCTATCCCTCAACCTAGTCGTCTCGTAAGCTCGTGATCAACGTGCCACATGGCTAGGCAGTCATCCTCGTTATAAAGGATCGCTTTATTCATGACGGATTTTTCCCTGCTATCCAAGTAATCCCAGTAACAAACCATCGCTTCAAAGGCCCCTATGCCAGCCTGCCGCCAGTTGAAACCCAAAGCAGGAGCCACAGATTTGATGGAAAATGTGGGGACAGGTAGGTAAACAGTCGATTGGATGGTTTGCTTGAGATCGACACAGCATGAGATCAATCTTTCCAACGGTCCCTCTAGGGCTGGCCAGCGCCGGATAACTTTCTTCATCTGCGTAATCTCAAAATCGGTCCAGTGATATAGCCGTGTATTCTCCAAATCACCGACATAGTCAAGGAACCCATTAAAGATTACCCCCTCATCTCCAGCTCCCCGGGCAAGAAATTGGACGTACTGGTCCCGCATCGGATCCCAGCAGCCGATGAGGTAAACATGGGGAGGTTCTGTGGGATGCACTTCATCAGAAGTTTCAAAGTCGAAGTACAGGAGTCGTTTCGCGCGTGGAATAGTTAGGTGACATCCGGGCTTCAAGATAGGCTCTCCTGTCTTGTAAGCCTGAGCCACATAATAGGCTGTGATCCCATAATGTTCGCCAAGAATTTCTGAGCTCTCCTCTAGTCGTAGGTTCCAGAGCTGATCGACCCTGTGGATTCCCGCCCTACGGAGCTTCTCTCGTTCCCCCCTGGGGACACCGGCCAAGAGGACCAAATCCTTTCTTGTCTCTACGAGCTTGCTCCCATACAGGCGCCAGGGCGAGGCCGTAACCCTTGGCGGCCTTCTTGGTTCAGGAATGAAATCTCCATCGCGCAAGGACTTCCATCGTGAAATCGTTTCATCAAGCGTCCTTTCGCTGTCAGCGTAGGAGACGCTCTCCTTCATCTCTTTTAGAACAAGGGTGATCTGCTCCGGAATATATCCCTGCAGGTTTCCTAGCATCCGGTTATAGAAGGCCGCCTGGAGAGCATGGTAATTTTGCGAGGATCCAGACCTCTTTATCTCCACCAAGCGGTAGTGGAAAGCTCCAAGGTCAGAGCCGCCGCTATCGTCGCGGAGTAGGAGGTCACCCTTCCCGTAAGTCTCTCTTCCTAAGTCCCACAGATGGGGCTGGTATATCGCGGTGGCCCCTTCCAGCATCGCTTGCAGGGTGTTCCTGAATGCTTCAAAGCCAAAATCCGGCTGGATCGTAACCGCTGAGGGATAGTGAATCCGCACCCAGCTCTCTTCGAACTCTTTGCCTCGCTGAAGCCGCCTCTCATCGTAACGACTCTTCTCATCCACGGCTTCCTCCTTGGGAGCGTGGTATTCGCACCAGATCCAGAAAGGATCAAAGAGCATTTGATAGACCAAGGAAGGACGAAAAAGGCGACGGTGATTAAAGCTATGTCCGCTAGTAGCGCGCTGAATCAGCGCGTCGAGGGTTACTCTGCTATGAGCCATAAGGCTTGTTAAGCTTGTTCGTGGGAGATGAGCTTGTCAGATTATATCACAAACCAAGAACCAACCTCCCTAGTTGCCATGAAGCCTACCTTATAATAAGTCTAGCCCTGAGATGACAGCGGATTTCATCCCAAATGAGCTGGAGCAATTAAAGCAGGAGGGGCTCTATCGAAGACTCCGCCGCGTGGAAGGAGAGCAGGGGCCTACTTTGATCCTCGACGGCAAGGAGGTCCTGAATCTTTCCTCCAACAACTACCTGGGGTTGGCCAATCATCCGGCGCTGCGCGAAGCGGCGAAAGAGGCCATTGATCGGTATGGCTGTGGCTCTGGGGCCTCGCGTCTCATATCGGGGAACATGACGCTCCATGAAGAGCTGGAGGAGAAAATCGCTGCGCTTAAAGGAACTCAGGCCGCGCTGGTTTTTAACTCCGGCTTTCAAGCCAACATGGGTATCCTCTCCACCCTGGTGGGAGAGGGGGACGTGATCTTTAGCGATGCCCTGAACCATGCCAGCATCATCGACGGCTGCCGCCTCTCGCGGGCGAAGATAGGTGTCTATCCGCACTGCGATTTGGAGCGGCTGGAGGAAGAGCTAAAAAAAGCGTCCGGGAAAGGTCGAAAGCTAGTTGTTACAGAGAGCCTCTTCAGCATGGATGGAGATGAGGCCCCGCTTGCAGAGATCGTTGATCTCGCGGAACGATACGGGACGATGGTTATGGTTGATGAGGCCCATGCCACAGGGGTCTTTGGGCCGAATGGGGCTGGCGTCGTAGCCAAGTTGGGGTTAGGAAAACGAGTTCTAGTTCAGATGGGGACTCTGGGTAAGGCCCTGGGAGGTTTTGGGGCCTATGTGGCAGGTAGCCAGGCATTGCGCGACCTTCTTATTAACCGCTGCCGGAGTTTTATCTTTACCACCTCTCTTCCACCCGCTGTTCTGGCGATGGCCATTGCTGCCATTGACCTTTTAAACAAAGAGCCGCAAAGGCGGCTTGCCCTATGGCATAACTGCCGGACTCTCAGAGAGGGACTAAAAAGGCTGGGATTTTCTCTAGGGCAAAGTCAAAGTCAAATTCTACCGCTTATCATCGGCGATGCGCAGAGATGCATGGCCTTTTCAGAGCGGCTGTTGCAAGGAGGGGTCTTTGCCCAGGGGATACGCCCGCCCACGGTTCCTACAGGGACCTCTCGATTGCGGATCACACTCATGGCGACGCATACGCATGAGCACCTCCACCGGGCGCTGAGCGCGTTCGAGAAAGCAAAGAATGAACTGTAGGCGATTTCCATAAGCCGAAGTAGGTAAGGGAAATGGCATCAAATTACGAAACGCTTAAACGACTAGACCACACTTATCTCTGGCATCCCTTTACCCAGATGCAGGAGTGGATGGGAGAGGAGCCATGCATTATTGCCAAAGGAGAAGGGCATTATCTCGTTGATATCGAGGGCAGGAAATATCTGGATGGAGTCTCCTCTCTCTGGTGCAATCTCTTCGGTCATCGAAGAGAAGAGCTCGATGAGGCCTTGAGGGAGCAGCTTGGCCGTGTTGCCCACTCTACTTTTCTTGGGTTGAGTCATGTGCCCGGCATCGAGCTTGCCGAAAAGCTTATCAAGATCGCCCCGTCAGGACTTAAGCGAGTTTTTTATTCGGACAACGGAGCTACGGCAGTGGAGGTGGCCCTTAAGCTGGCCGTCCAATATTGGGTGCTTAAAGGGGAGAAAGAGCGCACGCGCTTCGCCTCCCTCGTTGAGGCCTATCACGGAGACACTATTGGAGCCATGAGCGTCGGTTACTCCGAGACCTTTCACCGCTTTCACCGTCCTCTCCTCTTCCCTGTGGTTCGTCTCAACCCGCCCCATATCTTCCGCTACTACGAGCGCATGAGCGAAGCCGAGGCGCTTAAGAGGGCCGTTCAGGAGGCGGAGGAGCTGCTAACCAAGGAGAGAGACTCTCTTGCTGCCCTTATCATGGAGCCGCTGATGCAAGGGGCTGCGGGAATGTGGTCCCAGCCTTTGGGTTATGTCAAGGCATTGAGCGAGATCTGCAGGAAGAACAGAGTCCTTTTCATCCTCGATGAAGTGGCCACTGGCTTTGGCCGGACGGGAAAGATGTTCGCCTGCGAGCACGAGGGTGTGAGTGCGGACATCCTCTGTCTCGCCAAAGGGATCACAGGCGGCTACCTCCCGCTCGCAGCAACGCTCAGCACTGAAGAGATATTTTCTGCCTTCCTTGGAGAATACGGAGACTTCAAAAGTTTTTTCCACGGCCACACCTACACGGGAAATCCCCTCGGTTGCGCGGTTGCTCTCGCGAGTTTGGAGATTTTCAAGAAGGAGAAGATTCTCGAACGGATGCAGGATAAGATCGCGCATCTGAAGCGGAGGCTGGAAGAGGATTTTCTCTCGCTGTCTCACGTGGCTGATGTCCGCCAATGGGGCTTCATGGTCGGAATTGAGCTGGTCGAGGATAAAGCGGCGCTTAAATCATACCCTCCGCAAAGGCGCGTGGGACATCAGGTTATTCGTGAGGCGCGCAAGGGAGGCGTGATTGTGCGTCCTTTGGGAGACGTGGTTATGCTAATGCTGCCGCTTACGATAAGCGAAGATGAGCTTAAGAGCCTTTTGGATGTCACGTGGGAGTCAATCAAGGCGGTGACGGAAGGCTGATGTGTGCGGTGGATGTCATTCTGAGGAGCGTAGCGACGAAGAATCTCGGACTAGTCGCTGTTAGGCAGGATGAAACAATATTACGTTTACATCATGACCAACAAATCGCGCACCCTTTATACAGGTGTCACAAGTGATCTAGAGCGGCGGGTCTATGAACACAAGCAAAGGCTCGTTCCGGGCTTCACCGGCAAATACAACATCACTCGGCTTGTTTACTTTGAAGTGACCTACGATGTTCGAGCTGCCATTGCCCGTGAAAAGCAAATTAAAGGGTGGTTACGGAGGAAGAAGATAGCGCTTATCGAGTCGGTGAATCCAGAGTGGAAGGACTTGAGTGTTAGATGGTATGAGGAGAGAGCGATACCCTGAATGAGGGGCCTGTCCTCAGCGGGGAAAGTAGATTCTTCGCTCCGCTCAGAATGACAAAGAGCGAAGGGCTCAGAATGACATGCAGTCGGACAAGGGAGAGTGATTCGAGGCTTCAGTGGGAACGGGAATTTTCATTACCGGAACTGACACGGGTGTCGGAAAGACTCTGGTTGCCTGCGGCCTGGCAGCTCTCCTCAAGGAATGCGGCTATCGTGTCGGCGTGATGAAGCCGGCCGAAACGAGCTGCGCAGAAAGAGACGGCCAACTTTTTCCCCAGGATGCCTACTATCTCAAAGAATCATCGGGTTGCGCAGAGTCTCTGGAAAGGATCTGTCCTTATCGTCTTCGAAATCCGCTTGCTCCGAGCGTAGCGGCAGAGATGGAGGGGGTGAAAATCGACGTGGATCGGCTCGCGAGCCTTTATGCCGAGATCAGCTCGGCCCACGATATTACCTTGGTCGAAGGCGCCGGCGGGCTCCTGGTTCCTCTTCTGCCTCACTACACCTACGCCGACCTCGCCAAACTCTTGAAGCTCCCGCTTCTAGTCGTAGCGGCCAACCGCCTCGGTGCGATCAACCACTTGCTTCTGACTTTGGAACACGCCTCCTCCTGCGGCCTGCGAGTGCTTGGATATATCTTCAATCGTCTGGACGCTCAGCCCTCCCTCGCCGCTGATACTAACCACCAGGCCCTTCTCTCGCTCACGGGAGTTCCCTGCCTGGGCGAGTTTCCTTACATCGAGGGCTTGGAAACTAAAAGGTCTTCTCTGGCTGGCCTACTCGACGCACGGCTTGACCTCCGACTGCTAAACCCGGTTTTCCAAGGCAAATAGAGTTGGTACCTTTAAATCAGAATCTCAATAAGCTGTGGGCTGACATCGAGCTATGCTACACGATCTGCATGCCCCACGCCACGAGACCCCTCCTCAATTGGGACAAGTTTTGCTAAGATAGGGTTGTTCCGAAAAATGGCTAGGTTTACTGTTGATACACACCTTTTTCGCGAGCTAGGCGAACTTTTGGTCGGCCGGGAGTCCACAGCCTTGGTCGAGTTGATAAAAAATGCCTACGATGCAGATGCTACACAGGTCACTGTTCACGGTGAAAATTTACATGAGCCAAGTACAGGTCGCATAGTAATAAGTGACAATGGTGTGGGGATGACACCGCCAGAGTTCGAGGGAGGATTCCTGCGAATTGCTTCCCGAATCAAAGAAGAGGGGTCTCGATCCTCGATAAAGTTTAACAGGCGTTTTACGGGAGCTAAGGGCATTGGCCGATTGGCAGCCCACAAGTTAGCTAGATTTATCCGAATATATTCTGTGCCATCAAGGGAAAAGAACGACTCCGATCGAGTTGCTGTTAACGCCACCATTGACTGGGATATAGTGGAAAATTATCAAACACTAGAAGAGCTTGGGGACTCCGGAGCCATCCAATTAAGTACAGAACCAATCTTAGGAAAAGCCAAGCCGGGAACAACAATTGAGCTTAAGCGACTTCGCAAGAAATGGAGTCCGGCCGAGCGCGCAAGGTTCTTCGCTGAGGTCCAGAC
>JBOHVJ010000068.1:0-22238 GCA_050735075.1 Binatia bacterium | reverse complement strand
GGAGTATTTGGCAGACCAGAAGTTAGCCAAGAGTCCAGGGCTGGGCAGCGTGATTTTGGGTATACGCGTGGTTTTGCCCTTCAAGTAGGCAAACTCATCGGCCGAGAGGTAGCGCCGACGTGCCAGTTTGCTGACGACCCCAAGCCTCTTTGGCCGCGGGGTTCGATGGACTCCATGCTCATCATACCAATCACCCCATAGAAACGCATCGAGATCAAATTCCCCAAAGCCATCAACCGCGGCGGTCATTTGGCTTTGGAAAGACTGCCGGCGCATTTCGCCGTCGGTTATGACCTCGAGGCCGACAGCCTCTTGCAAGGCAATGGCGTCGTCAACAGCTCGATCTTCAGTCTCTTTGAAGCGAGCATGACTGATCATTCCTGCGGTGAGTTGTGTTTGGGCCTCGAGCAGCTCCGGAGGCCTAAGCAGGCTCCCGATCACATCAGCGTGAGCAGTAATCACAGCTTTTATTTAGTTCAAATCGAATCTTGTCTCAAATATGTTACGAGAAAGTCCAGGTTGCCTTTACGACCTTAGCGAAGTGTTTTCTTTGCCGACGACTAATGTGTAGACGAAGAGATCGTTCTCGGCCGGCCACGAGCCCTTTTGCCAATAATGCTCACATTCGGTGCTATCCTAGCCTTTAACTTGAAATAGAAACCTAATAGCTTCTCCAAGAAATCATCTGAAGCACGACTCTTGTCGTTGTAAGCAACGATTTCTTTATTTGCGGATTATATTTTTCACAGCCATAAAATTTTCACCTCACCTTCTACTTGTTTGAACTCTTTATCCCCAGTTGCCAACTCAGCCCTATGCAGCTTTGCCAAGGCTGCCGCGAAGCAGTCGGCATAGGACATCTTCTTGCTCGCCTTGAACAGGGCGGCCTGCTTGGCTAGTTCTAAATCGGTTGGGACGATTTGAATAGGCAATGTTGAGATGAGATGCGCCACCTCATCCGCCCGTTCCTGACCTGCCTCTCTGTGAGTGATGTAATAAACTTCACCCCAATTCACCACAGAGACGAAAAGGGGCTTCCCGGAGTCTCTGGCTGACCGGAAGACCTCGATCATTGTATCTTTGCCAGTTTCACCCTCGATGTAGGCTATAAGGCTGTAGCTGTCCAAAACCCTGACAGCGGCCCTCACAGTTCCCGCTCCTTTGCTTTTTCCTCCATCAACGCCTTGAGGAGCTTACCTTTCGTACCTGCCATCCCAGCCATGCTCCGGATGTACTCGTCTGTGATAGGCTTTATCACTATCTCCCCATCCCGCTCATAGAGGTAAACCTGTGTGCCTTTCTTAATGCCAAATTTGCGGCGGAGCTTAGAGGGAATTACAACCTGACCCTTGACCGTCACGACGGACCTATCCATAAAAACCTCCTCCAGGTACCATTTGGTAAGACATATACCAATAATTAAAAAGTAAGTCAAATGCTTTGCAGTATTACATAAAGGCGAAGGTATACCTTCAGAATGTTAAATATTAGGCGGGTCCGCCGCTGGCGGAACAAAAATTCGCGACCAATGGTGTGGACCTGTTTGTTGAGGTATTTGGCCAGTTGGTGAATATTTCTCGGGAAGGTCAACTCGCCATTAAAAATCTTATCCAGGCATACCTGCGGCGAATTGAGCGGGATCCGATAGGGGCGCCGATAAGACTCTACCCGTTCACTAGGGAACGCAAGCCCGACGAGCCGAAGATTATCGTCATTGACCCCTCCATTTCTTTTGGACGGCCGGTGTTGGTGGGCACTGGTATTGCCACCACGATTATCGCCCAGCGTTATAAGGCAGGCGAGTCGGTAGAAGAGCTGGCGGAGGACTATGGTCGCTCAAGATCCGATATCGAAGAGGCAATCCGCTGCGAGCTCTGGCTCGACGCAGCCTAGCCCACCACTCGTATTTTTCATTCCGTTGTGAATTTTCCGCCACGGATGGCTATGAGGAGCGGCTAAACTCTAGGCCAAAATAGATTCAGAAACTCAACCGGTCCACGACGCGGCGTGCGGTAGTGGAAGAGGAGATTGCCTGAGCGGTAAAGATAGCTTGGTAGAGAGGGATCATAAAAGCTGGGCACCCGCCCAGGCAAGCGGGGATTTTGGACGATAGCAGCCAGGGTCTCTTCTAAGTTTTTGAGATCATGGGCAGAAGCGGACTTTTCAAAAGCGGCGAGTTCTTCAAGAAACTCCTGGGTGATGACGAAGTCAGCCACGCAAGAGGCCTTTTTTACGGGCAGCCGCTATGATGCGGCCCACCTTGGGAACGCCGGAGAATTTGAGCGTTCGGCCCTTCTTAAGGTCATTGATAGATTCGTGCATGGCTCGCAACGCCTCAGGATCTTGCCAAAGGCGCGCCACCGCCTTAATCGTTTCTAAATGTTCCACGCTCACAATCGCGGCTTTGGGCACTCCTCTCTTTGTGACGATGATTTGATCACCCTCGCCGACTTCGTCGATGAGGGTCAAGAATTTCTGCCGCGCTTCACTGGTGGTGAAATACCTTTCCATGGGCTTCCTCCCTGTCAAGAAAGTGTACAATAAAGTGTAATGGCCGGCAAGCTGGCTGCTGAGGAGGCGGGGGACAAGTAGGAGGTCTTTTAGCTCGGCTTCAGCTCAAACTCAGCACTTACAACTCGGCACCGTTAAAGCCCCGGGGCGTAGAGAGTTTCGGGCAGGCTGCGGATATACTCCAGCGCCTCGTTCAAAGAGATGACGTCCGCATATTTAGCGTTCATGTCAAAGAGGTTGATTTTGTGTGAGGCCTGGCCGCGGTCGAAGACACACTCCTCCACCACGGAGACGCGCAAGTTATAAGAAAAGGCGTCGATGACGCTTGCGCGAACGCAACCGCTGGTAGTGCAGCCTGTGACCAGAACGGTATCGGCGTGGAGCTCATTGAGCATGCTCATAAGCGGGGTGCCAAAAAAAGCGCTGGATTTCTGTTTGCGCACGACGATGTCGCCATCCTGGGGGGCAATCTCAGCTACAATCTCGTTTCCTTTGGACCATTCCTCGCTCATATCTTCCGCGCCGCGGCTGTTTTTACCATGCCAGCGACCAAAGGCTATGGCATTCCCTCTTTCCTGGGCAGTTGTGTAGAAGGTCGGCAGATGTTTCTTGCGCGTCCCTTCGAGAAGTTCGCGGATGCGGTAAACTCCCTCCCACCCCTCTTCACCGCAGCTATTGCGGAAACGCTCCACCGATTTAACTATCGGTTCGGGTCGGTCGCCGACGAAGTTGTAGTTCATGTCGATGACCAGCACCGCCGGGCGCTGGCCAAATCCCCCTCGCTTGCCGTATCCGGACTTGGCGAAAACCTCTTTATCCCTGCTAGTTAAGATATCATCCCAGGTCGCCATGGTTTTTCCTCCTTAATCAATAAAAGCAGTCCCTTAGCGGCTATTTAAGGACCTCCTTCAGTCTTGTCAACAAGTTAGTATCTAGACCAAACAAATCGTTAACGATCCTCTCTAACTCTTCACCTGGGGTAGGATCGATATCGAGCCGGCCCTTTTTTGCATCCGCTACAAAGTCCGGGTCCTTTAGCGTATCCATGAAGGCCTTGCGCAGGATCTGTGTGCGCTCTTTGGGCGTTCCTGGAGGCAAAGCGTAAAGGCGCGTGATAGCCCCCTGGTCCTGTATACCGATCTGGATCAGCCTGCGTGCCTCCTCGGTCTTGGCAAAGCTAAGCGCCAGGGGAACCCCAGGGAGATCTGGTAGCGGTTTCGGGGTGACCTGCAATACAACGACCACATCCCCTTTTTCTATCCCCCTTTGCCAGGTCACCTTGATGGACTCCCATTGCCAACAACCTCCGGCGAGCTCTCCACTCTCAGCGGCCAGGCGAATGTCAGCCGTGCCTTTATAACCGGACACTAGATGGACAGGTAGGCTTAAAGCGGCCTTAAGAACCTTTGGGGAATCCTCGGGGGCAGTGCCCCTTCCAGTGCTGCCAATTTTAACGGGGGTTTTGGCGGCCATCCATTTCTCGACGCTTGTGATCCCGCTGGCCTTAGTAAAGGCGCAGGCGATGTTATCCTTCGAAGGCACGCCGACCCATTCAAACCGGCGCGCATCGAATTCGATGCCTGGTTGCCCCAAGATCTGTCCTATGATGAGGCCACCAATAAAGTTTCCGATGGATAGGCCATCGGGTTTTGCTACCCTGTAAGTATAGTTGGCCGCCACAAGGGTTCCAGCCCCTGACATATTCTCCACAACGATGGTGGGAGCACCGGGAATGTGTTTGGCCATATGGCGGGCCAGAGCGCGGGAGTAGGTGTCGAAACCCCCACCGGCCGGGGCCCCAACGATGAGACGCAGCGTCTTGCCCTTATAAAACATTTCATGATTAGCGGCGCTAGCTAGGGTCGTTGCCAGCGCGATCCCTACAATCGATCCAATCAATCGCCAAATTTTCTGAGTCATGGTTTCATTTGGCCTTTTTGCTCAGGCCAGCTTATAGCCCATCTCATAGTGCAAATAAATACCGTCGAAATAGAACCAGCGCATCTTGGCGCTTTCGCGGGCATAGTGGATAGCCATTTCCTGGAGCTCTGGGGTCGTGCAGTGTCGTTCGAGGACCTCAAAGGCGCGACCCCCGTGTTCGGTATCAGCTTCCACATGCAGCCAGAAGTGTTCGATCTCTTCCTCTTGGAAACGATAGATATTTCGAAGTGCTGGTAGCATGCGCCCGTAAAGGAGAGGCGATTGTGATTCGGTGCCGATGCGAATAGCCGCGACTCCTTTAATCCAAGGCTGTTCCCTTGCCACCTGGATGAGCCAGTTGGTCCATGCTTCTGTGGTCGGCAACCCGCGGCCGGTCTTGATAGCCTCAATATCGGCGCCATTAGCCTTCGCAAATCTGAGCACGATCTCCAGATGGGGCCTTGCCTCGTCGGTTTCTTCGTGAAGATTCTCCAGCTCCACGGCGATCACGTCTTTCGGCGCCTTGGCGCAGATGGAGAATGCCGCTTCCGGCATCTTGCTCACCCAATGCCAATGCTCAATAGCCCATCCCATCATGGCATTGCGGCTTAGCTGGCCCTTGACCCACCTCTCTGTTAGCGGATGGTTGGCACAGTGACGCTCCATGACGGCCGCTTGGAGCTTCTCTTTGAAGGATGTCGCTGTTCCCATAGAGGATCTCTACGTTGTCGGGTTATAGTTCCTAGTGTGTTCTAGTGAAGGCCTTATCAACTTCCCTTTTTTATAAGACTGGCTTTTTAATAGCAAATGCCAAGGCCCGGGCAAGACCTTTACAATGCCAATGGATGACTGATAAGAAAGACGGCATCATGAAAAGCGTGCCATCGCTTACCCTTCTGATCTCAGCGCTCCTTCTGGCTGGTTGCACGGCGGTCTGGACGGCTGGTGAGGTACCCTTCGTCCCTACGCCCGTGGAGGTGGTGGACCGTATGCTGGAGCTGGCCGAGGTCAGAAAAGGAGATGTGGTCTACGACTTAGGCAGCGGCGACGGACGCGTAGTGATCAGGGCAGCAAAGAAGTACGGGGCGAGGGGTGTGGGGGTTGAAATCGACCCCGACCTAGTCCGGCAGTCTCAGAACAAGGCGAGGGATGAAGGAGTGGAAGATTTAGTAGAGTTTCGGGAGGAGGATGCCCTGACGGTCGATGTCTCGCCAGCCACGGTGGTTACCCTGTACATGCTTCCTGAGTTTAACGCAAAGCTGCGGCCGATTCTCTGGCGGCAGTTAAGGCCGGGCTCCCGCGTGGTCTCCCATGATTTCAGCATAGAGGGCTGGGTGCCGATTAAGGTTGAAAAGATGCGGGGTGATCTGTTCCACGACCATACGATCTATCTGTGGAAGGTGGAAAGGTAGCGCGCGCAGCAGGAACCATTGGCACTCTTGCGCAGCTAGTTTCTTTGATATAGTAAAGGGTCATGTTGCGGGATCTCTACAATCGACCGGTAAAGGATCTCAGGATATCCGTGACGGATAGGTGCAACTTCCGCTGCACTTATTGTATGCCGTTGGATGAATACGAGTGGATTGAGAAAAAAGAGATCCTGACTTTCGAAGAGATCACGAGGCTCGCGAGCATCTTTATCCAATTGGGGGTGGACAAGATCAGGCTCACTGGCGGAGAACCGCTGGTACGGCGGAACCTCGAGCTCTTGGTCGCCAAGCTCTCAGCAGTCGAAGGGCTGACGGATCTTTGCCTTACAACGAATGGCTCACTGCTGTCGGAAAAAGCCGAAGCCCTTAAAAAGGCGGGCTTAAAGCGGATCAATATCAGCATCGATACCCTTGATCCTGAAAAGTTCAGGCGGATGACCAAGCGCGGCGACTTGGCCAAGGTTCTCGAAGGCCTCTTTGACGCTAAGAGTTACGGTTTCCATCCGATCAAGATCAATGCGGTGATCGAGCGCGGCGTGAACGACGACGATATGATCGACCTAGTGGAGTTCTCTAGAGAGAATGGATTTGCTATCCGCTTTATCGAGTACATGGATGTGGGGAACTCGAACAACTGGACTTCGGAGAAGCTGGTTCCTAAAAAGGAGATCCTCGAGAGGGTTGACGCTCGCTTCCCCTTAAGAGAGGTGGGTAGAGATGGAGGAAGCGCGCCATCAGTGGATTATGAATTCGTCGATGGTCGCGGTGATCTGGGGGTGATCGCGTCTGTCACCGAGCCCTTCTGCTCAACTTGTACTCGGGCAAGGCTCACAGCCGATGGCAAGTTGGTCACCTGTCTCTTTTCACAAACAGGCTACGATTTGAAGAGCTTGCTGAGAAATGGCTCCACGGATGAGGAGATCTCAGAGGTCATTGCTGGAATCTGGAGAAAAAGGAAAGACCGCTATTCCGACGAACGGCTCGAGGCCCTCCTCTCATCTACCTACGATCCCAAAGAGCATCATAAGATAGAGATGATCACTTTGGGTGGCTAGTCAATAACCGAAACGGGAGGGTGGCCGCTCCGGTTTGGGCAGGAGGCCGCGCCGTTCCAGGTCAGCACGCTGTTCCGGAGTGAGGTTCTCCTCGAGAACAAAACCCCAGCCTTCATACCTCCTCAGGCAATCCTCTACAAAGCTTTCTGGGAACCCCGCCATTGTTCCTATCCCTACCCCCGCTGCGCCACACTTCATGGTGGCCCCGGTCTGGGGATGGACCATCATCACGCCTCGACTGGAACAACTGCTGATGCTCAGCAGAGAAAATATAAGGACAAGGAGATAGCTTCGATGAGCCATTTGAACTCCTCTGTGCACTTCCCTTTTTACCAATAGTAAGTCATAGGATAAGTCCTTTCGCAATCCTTCTGTCGAAAAAACCTAGCTTGTTCTCGGCGGGGAAGCTATCCGGCCGGGGAAAATGGGGGTAACCCGAGGGCTGGAATTACTCATCCGTCGGAGCCAAGAGTTTTTCATCTCTGCTAGCAATTGACCCTCGAATTGCTCTGAGATAGCTTCTGCTGAGCGGAGTGAGAAGGGAGAACCGATATGTTGCTCAAAGACAAGATCGCTTTAGTGACAGGGTCAACCAATAACATTGGCTTGGGGATTGCCCGTGCCTTTGCGCGCGAGGGGGCCAAGGTAGTCGTCCATTCACGCCACGAAGAAGAGGCCAAGAGGGTCGCCGCAGAGCTCGGTGGAGACTATTTCGCCGCTGATGTCGCGCGACCGGAACAGATCGAGAAACTTTTTGAACATATTAGGGGGAAGCACCGAAGGCTCGATGTCCTGGTTAACTGCGTGGCTCACTCTACCAGGAATGACATCATGGAGACTGCGCTGGAGGAATGGAATCAGATCATGGCGGTAAACCTCACCGGCTATTTTCTCTGCATCCAGCACGCGGCCAGGATCATGAAAGAAAATGGCGGAGGGACAATCATCAATATCTCCGCGGGCTCCGGGGAGAGGGGGAGTCCCGGTACCGCGGCCTATTCCGTGTCTAAAGGGGCTATCAACGCGTTGACACGCCAGGCGGCAGTCGATTTAGCCCCTTACAAAATCAGGGTCAACTGCGTCATTTCTGGAATTGTCGGCACCCCGATCGGAAGAAGAGATATGGGAAATCGGAAGTCCGAATACGACACGATCCCGCTACGACGCATCGGTCAGCCAGATGATGTTGCGGAGGCGGTGCTCTTTCTGGCTTCGGAAAAGGCGAGTTACATTACCAATGCTATCCTGCCAGTGGATGGTGGCCGGATGAACTCCATGGGCAGCGCCACACGGGGTTAATGGATGGGCGATCCGCTCACCTCCTTTGGCCTTTCGTCTGATGTCTTGGTTTGGCAGGCGGTTTTTTTTACCCTTCTATCCTTTGGTGTCGGAATCGTTGGCGGTGCTGTTGGCTTAGCCCTTGGGACCATGCGGCTTCCTTTTCTTTTGCTTCTGGGGATGCCTGCTCCTATGGCTGCTGGCACGAACATCCTGGTGAGCACGCTTAGCGCGCTAACAGGCTCCTATAAACACTTCCGGGAGGGGCGTGTGGATTTCTATGTGGTGGCCGTTCAAGGCATTCCAGCCGTCATTGGCGCCTTTATCGGGGGCTTCGCAGCAGGCTGGGTCCACGAGGGGCTGCTTATCTTTCTGGCCGGTGTCTTGGTGGTATGGCAGGGGGTCGAACTGTGGGTGCGTGCGTCAAGGGAGGGACCGAAACCAGCCGTCACGAACACGCCGCATACGGGTGATGAGACTAGCGGACTTGCTCGCTGGACAGCAGGCCGGATCACAGCGGAGGCGATCGTTGGCTTTGCCATCGGTCTTCTCGGCGGTGCCGTAGGACTTATCCTGGGGTCTATCCGTCTTCCCGCGCTCATTACAATCCTGAACATTGATCCGCGTATAGCGGCAGGCAGCAACTTGGTCATCGGTTTTCTCATGGGCGGTTTTGGTTGGGTGGGGCATGTGACTCGGGGGCAAGTGGATTATCCGATTTTGACTTTGATGGGGATAACGGGAATGGCAGGGACCTATTATGGAGCCTGGTTGACCGGCAGGATGAGCCTGCGCAGGCTGCTCTATCTCATGGCGGGTGTGCTCCTCGTGGTTGGCACCCTGCTTATCCGCGATGCCTACGGCAGGTTTTAGCCCGATCCGAAAAAGAGCTGAGGACAGGAAAATGCGACTTGAGGGAACGGGCCAGTTCCTGGAGCTTTCACGGGACGGGTGGTTGCTCTTCGCCACTTGCGGCGTGCGCTCTTTTGCCTACGGCTTCTTGTCCGTCATCTTGGGGCTTTACCTAGCGGCCATCGGACTAGAAGCGGGAGCCATCGGAGGAATCTTTACAGCCGCCCTGGCAGGCGGGGCGGTGATGACAGTACTCCTCACCACGGGTGCCGACCAATTCGGTCGCAGGCGTATCCTCCTGTTGGGTGCGCTGTTGATGGCGCTGGCCGGAACGGTATTTGCCCTTACCGACAATCTAATCCTGCTTACAATCGCCGCGATTCTTGGCACGATAAGCCCTTCAGGAAAAGAAGTGGGGCCCTTCCTTTCGATCGAACAGGCGATGCTACCGCAAACCACGGGGGATAAAATGCGCACAAGCGTTTTCGCCGCCTACAACCTGGTAGGATCTTTCGCTAGTGCGTTGGGTGCGTTAGCGGTAGGCCTCCCGGCGCTCTTCGGCCTCGGGCCTCTGCCAGGCTATCTCCTCCTGGTTTGGAGCTATGCCGCGTCTGCGCTCCTCCTCCTGTTGCTCTTCGCACGGCTTTCACCGACACTGGAGGCAACCGGAGCCCGCAGAGCCACACGGCGCCATGGGTTTGGCATGCAGCGTTCTGGTGGGATGGTGGCGAAGCTTGCAAGCCTATTCGCCGTTGACGCCTTTGCTGGCGGATTTATCGTTCAGAGTCTTGTTGCCTACTGGTTTTACCTCCGCTATGGCGCAGATACCAAAACACTAGGCGCCATCTTCTTCGGTGCCAATTTGCTCTCCGCTCTCTCATTCCTTCTTGCGGCGCCGATAGCGAGACGGATTGGCCTACTCAACACCATGGTATCCACCCATCTCTTATCAAACGTCATGCTGCTATTGGTCCCACTCATGCCTACTCTGGAACTCACGGTTGGGGTTTTTATTGCGCGCCATCTCCTTTCCCAGCTTGACGTTCCTACGCGTCAGTCCTATACCATGGCCATAGTCGATCCAGATGAGCGGTCGGCCGCAGCCGGCGTCATGTCTGTGGCTCGAAACGGGGCTGCCGCGGTGGCCCCGGCATTTACCGGATGGCTGCTTAGCGTGCCGGCCCTTGGCCTACCTTTTTTGCTGGCCGGTGGTTTGAAGATTGTCTACGATCTGACAATTTTTGCCCTCTTCCGTAATGTGCACCCGCCAGAGGAGGCGCGCGAGCAGCGGATGCTATGGTGATAAGACGAAAGATAAAAGAGGAAATATGAGTAAACCGTCAGAGGTGAAATACAGCGAAGGGATTCTTGCGAGACAACGGGAGAGTTTGGGAGGACTCCATCGTAATGTCAAGGTGCTGGGCTTGGTGAGCCTGCTCAATGACCTCAGCAGCGAGGTAACCGTCCGTACGCTCCCTTTGTTTCTTGCCAATGTCCTTGGCGTGAAGACTGGGATCATCGGCTTCATCGAAGGGGTGGCCGAGACCACAGCAACCCTGCTAAAGATCGCCTCAGGATATTGGGCTGACCGATTTGGAAAGAAGAAAACTCTAACCCTTTGGGGTTATGGCCTTTCCGGCTTTTCTAAGCCGCTGCTCTACTTTGCAAATACCTGGGGTCTGGTCTTTGCGGTCCGCTTCTTAGATCGCGTGGGGAAAGGGATACGTACCGCGCCTCGGGATGCCCTGATCGCTGAGGTGACGCCAGAGCCGCACAGGGGACGGGCCTTCGGCTTCAACAAGACTATGGACAAGCTCGGGGCAGTCATCGGTCTTATGCTTGCTGCTTGGATCGTGTCGATCATGCAGTCCGGGCAGGGGATCCTTACCCGATCGAGCTATCAGGCCTTGGTCCTTCTGGCTGTTATACCGGGATTGGCAGCGATTTTGATCTTGGCGGCAGGTGTCCGGGAGCCGGTTCGGACATGGGTTAAGCATTCGGACCTGGAACTTCTTAGGTGGCGGAGCCTGGATAGTCGATTCAAGGCCTTTCTCGGCATCGTAATCCTTTTTACGCTAGGGAACTCAAGCGATGCCTTTATAATGCTGCGGGCGCAAACTGTCGGGCTCTCAACAACGGAAATTTTTCTCTTAGTGGCCGCCTTCAACCTGGTATTTTCCATCTCTTCCCTTCCGGCTGGGATTCTCTCCGATCGAGTAGGACGTCGAAGGCTCATCATGGCCGGTTGGTTAATCTACGCTTTGATCTACTTTGGCCTCGGCATGGCTACGGCTGCGTGGCATGTAGGACTGCTATACGTTCTCTATGGGCTCTACTACGGTGCGTTTCACGGGGCGGCGAGCGCCCTAGTGGCAGACCTAGTGCCGGCCGACCGTCGAGGCATAGCCTATGGTCTCTTTAACGCTGCAATCGGCATAACCGCCTTCCCTGCTAGTCTCCTTGCAGGATTGCTTTGGCAATGGTTGAGTCCCGCAGCCCCCTTCTTTTTTGGCGCAGCCCTGGCCTTCCTCTCTGCGGGTTCTCTGCTGCTCATGGATTTGAGACATGATCTAGTTCGGGGAAGATCTTTCTCGCAGTAAGGAGGAACAAATATGAAGTGGGTAACTCGGGCTAGGCCGAAGGTGGATCGCGTCGCCTGTCCGTGGCTGATTAAGCGCTTTGTCGATCCAGCAGCCCAATTTCTCTATGTGCCGGCAGACCAAGTCATGGACACGGCGAAGCGTGAGAACGCAATCCCATTCGACGTGCCGAACGTCGAGCTTGGCCACCACGGCCCGGAGTGTACCTTTGACGCGGTCATCAAGAAGTACAACCTGAAGGATCCTGTGCTCCATAGGCTGGCAGTGATCGTACGAGGTGCTGACACCGACGCCAAAGACCTCACACCGGAGTCTCGAGGTCTCGATGCGATTGCCGAGGGCTTTCGCCTCGTTTATCAAAACGATCACGAGCTGTTGGAACGGGAGTTGTCCGTCTATGATGCCCTTTATGCCTATTGCCAAGAAAGGGTACGGCAGGGCAGGCAGCGCGAGGCCTGAAATAGGGACGAGATAAGAAGCTTGTTAACCAATGGGCCGCGGATCACACCTGTTGTCTTGCGGCTGGTAGTCCCATTCTTGCGTTGGATATGTACGAGCATTCCTATCACATGGACTACGGCGCCAGCGCGGCGGCCTATGTAGATGCCTTCATGCAGAATATAAACTGGGACAACGCAGGGCGTCTTTACGGGCTTCATGCAGGAGCCTGAGGCTTTAGGGAGCCTATGAACCAAATCGAGGCAACGGCAACCAAAGAGAGGATAGCACCTAAAGTCCCAACGTTTGGGGAGGCGTTCCTCTTTTGGGTGAAATTGGGCTTTATCAATTTTGGTGGCCCCACCGGGCAAATCGCCATCATGAACACAGAGATCGTGGAGAAAAGACGGTGGATATCCCAAGAGAGGTTTCTCCATGCGCTCAATTACTGCATGCTCCTGCCCGGCCCCGAAGCGCAGCAACTGGCTATCTATATCGGTTGGCTGCTCCACCGTACATGGGGTGGAATCGTTGCGGGCGCGTTTTTTGTGATCCCCTCG
Source organism: Binatia bacterium (assembly GCA_050735075.1). Classification (GTDB taxonomy): domain Bacteria; phylum Desulfobacterota; class Binatia; order UBA9968; family UBA9968; genus JAHFAO01. The sequence continues at coordinate 9,594 of JBOHVJ010000068.1, read as the reverse complement.
ATCTTTATTCTGCTCTTTTTGAGTTGGATCTATGCCGCCTACGGCAACGTGCCGACGGTCATGGCCGCCTTCTACGGTCTTAAGCCAGCGGTGACGGCGATTGTCGCATCAGCCACAATTCAGATCGGAAGGAGGGCGCTTAAGAATGAAGTGATGTACCTCATTGCATTCCTGGCCTTTGTGGCGATTTACTTTTTGCGCCTCCCCTTTCCTGCCATCATCGTGGCTGCCGGTCTGATCGGCTTTCTCGGAGGGAAGCTGTGGCCGCAAAAATTCTATGTCATCAGACCCCACGGGGGAGAAAAGGAAGAGGCTGTCATCTCGGATGATTTCCAATCTGAACACACAAGGCCCTCGCTCCGATGGGCAGCGAAGGTTATCGCGGTCTGTGTCACCCTTTGGGTTGCGCCTATCATCGCCGTAGGTTTGTGGCGCGGCACGGATGATGTTTTCTTCCAAATAGGTCTCTTTTTCAGTAAGGCTGCGATGGTCACCTTCGGTGGGGCTTACGCCGTTCTGGCCTACATTGCCCAGGCCGCAGTCGAGCAGTATGGCTGGCTACTTCCTGGCCAGATGCTCGACGGGCTGGGCCTGGCGGAGACAACTCCTGGACCGCTAATCATGGTAACCCAGTTTGTGGGATTTCTCGCCGCCTGGCAAAACGTGAGGGATTTGTCTCCCCTAGCAGCCGGGATCATCGGTGCCTTGATGACCACATGGGTCACCTTCACGCCTTGTTTTCTCTGGATATTTTTGGGCGCCCCTTTTATTGAACGTCTGCGCGGAAATGTTGTGTTGACAAGCGCATTATCGGCGATCACGGCTGCGGTGGTGGGCGTCGTTCTGAACCTGGCTGTCTTCTTTAGCCTTCACATTCTTTTCCCGTCGCAGGGAAAGATCCTGCTTGCCCAGTTAGACTGGATGGCTTTGGCGATAACCGGAGTTTCCTTCATCGGAATGCTACGATGGAGATGGGATATTATGATCGTCGTTCTTGTAGGGGCCCTTGTCGGGCTTGTTTACAAATGGATTCTTGGAATGTAAGATTCGTTCGAGGAAGAAAGCCCTATGCTTAAAGTCATACCCGTGGAAGAAGCCGTGGGCATGGCGTTAGCCCATGACATCACTGAAATCGTTCCAGGGAAGCACAAGGGACCGGCATTTCGCCGTGGCCATGTGGTTCGGCCCGAGGACATTGCTAAACTGCTCGATGTCGGCAAGGCCCACCTCTACATCATCGAGTTGGAGAAGGACGAGCTTCATGAGGAGGATGCCGCCAGGAGGATGGCCCGAGCTGCGGCAGGGCCCAATATTCGCCTCACCGATCCAGTGGAGGGCCGAGTCAACCTGGTGGCGGAGATTTCTGGATTACTAAAGATCGACGCTGATCTTCTCTACCGCTTTAACGCGCTGGGAGATCTGATCCTGGCTACCCTTCCGTCCGATAGTTATGTGAAAAGGGGCGAGGTGCTGGCTGGCACACGAACCATTCCAGTTGTTATTAAAGAGGATCTGGTTAAGAAAGCGGAGGCGGTTTGCAAGGAAAAGCCCATCGTGACGATCCTGCCCATTCCTTCCCGGCGCGTTCATCTTATTGTCACCGGAAGTGAGGTCTTTTCAGGCCGCATTAAGGACGGCTTTGAGCCTGTGGTTCGGCGGAAAGTAGCTGACATGGGCTCGGATCTGGAGGCAACCAAGTTAGCCCCTGATGATCCCGCTCAAATCGCCGCGCATATCAAAGACTCCTATCAGGCTGGAGCAGAACTTATTCTAGTGAGCGGAGGTATGTCAGTAGATCCCGATGATCTAACTCCCGAGGGCATTAGCCAGAGCGGTGCTACGGTCGAGTGTCATGGATTTCCGATCTTGCCGGGATCGATGTTTCTCATGGCTTACCTCAAGGAAACTCCGGTCCTTGGCCTCTCCGGCTGCGTCCTGCATGACCCGGTGAGTGCCTTTGATCTTCTCCTGCCCCGCCTATTGGCAGGTGAGAGAGTGTCACGGTCCGACATCGTCGCCATGGGCCATGGAGGGCTACAGAGAAAACATGATCACTAAAAAAGCTGGCGCCGTTCAAAACGTTCCAATCGTTCAAGACGTTTAAACGGTTTGAACTGCTTGAACGAGCTGGTTACCTGCTGCGAGAACAGTTAGTTAGAAGGGAGGAAACAATGCTGGTACTAAAGACGCTAAGGGAGAGATGTGATCCCCAGTGGAGCGCCCTTCTGGTCGTCGATGTCCAGAATGACTTCGTAAGTCCCAAGGGAAGCGCAGCCCAAAGGGGCGATGATGTGAGCGCGGCTCAGGCCATAGTTCCAAGACTCATCCGCCTGATCGAGGAGGCCAGGCGCGTCTCGCTGCCAGTCATCTACGTTAAAACAACCCACAGCGAGTGGACAGATACTCCCTCTTGGATCTACCGCAAGTCTCAGGAAAAGGCCCTAAGTACCTGCCGTGAGGGAAGCTGGGGGGCAGAGTTTTATGATGGGATTTCTCCCCTACCGCAGGAGAGGGTGGTTATTAAGCATCGCTACAGCGCATTTATCAACACGGATCTGAACACGGTTCTCAAGGCAAGAGATATCCAGAGTGTCTTGGTCACCGGCGTTGCCACCAATGTGTGTGTGGAAACAACGGCCAGAGATGCCTACATGTTTGATTACTACGTTACGATGGTCGAGGACTGCGCAGCAGCTTACGATCCCAAGCTCCATGAGACTACTCTAGAAAACATGCGCCGGCATTTCGGCTTGGTGGCCTCTTCCCAAGAAATTATGGAGAGCTGGAGAGGGCTGACACAAAAAAAGGCCGCGGCGTTGGGGTGATTGCGCGACGAGACCGAAGACGGAAGACCGGTCTCCCGTCCTCGGTCATCAGTCGTTATTTCATGAGTTCGGCGTTGATCCGTTCGAGAGACTCAGGGGAAGGTTGCAAGACATCTTGCCCTAATTCTGCTAGGGGAGTTTCGCACAGGTTCAATTCTTCGACAAATTCAGGCCGATCAGGATCGTAGTAAATGAGGCCCGTCAGGAATTTTCCTTCAGCGACGGCCGCATGGATCGCCGTAAGGGCCTGCATTTTGTTGGAAGGGTCGTAATCTGACCTAAGCTTATGCAAGATAATGCGGGACCCGTCGTGTAGTTCCACTGCCTGGTCGGTTCCCTCCTCATAATCGACCTCGATATTCTCGAAGTAGGGAATAAAGTCGACGTCATGGATCGGGTCCAGATTCTCACGGATGTACTTCAGGCTTTTGGTCGATCCTTCGTGATTGTTGAAGGTGACACAAGGGCTTAGCACATCCAAAATCGCGCTCCCCTTATGAGCCAAGGCACCCTGGATCAGGGGGGATAACTGTTTGCGATCGCCGGAGAAGCTGCGCGCGACATAGGTGGCTCCTAAGGTAATTGCTAGTTCGGCTAGGTCAATTGCAGGCATATCATTCAGTTTGCCGCCTTTCGTGACGCTTCCCTTATCTGCGGTGGCTGAAAACTGCCCCTTGGTGAGTCCGTAGACTCCGTTGTTCTCGATGATATAGGTGATATTTACGTTGCGCCGCATCATGTGGCAGAAGTTTCCCAAACCGATCGCCGCGGTATCCCCATCTCCGGATACGCCAATGGGAATCAGAGAATGGTTAGCTAGATTGGCACCCGTGGTCACCGCCGACATCCTTCCATGAACGGCATTGAAGCCAAAGGATTGGCTGAGGAAATAGGCCGGTGTCTTTGAGGAACAGCCAATGCCGCTTAGCTTGACGACCTTCCGCGGGTCGATGCCGCTTGCAAAGAAGGCCCGGACAATCGAGGCTGTGATGGCATCGTGGCCACAACCTTTGCACATGGTGGATGGAGCCCCTTCATAATCCTTCTCGGTTAATTTGATGCGATTAACTTTTTCTCCTGCCATTCCTTTGCCCCTCTTCTGGAATTTGTCTGATGCTCTTGAATTTGTCGGACGATTTCTCCCGCCGTTGCAGGAAGCCCATCATAAATGAGAACGCTCACAATTTTTGCGCCTAGTTCCGGCCATTCTTCCTTAAAAATCGCTGCCATCTGGGCATCTCGGTTTTGTTCCAGGAGATAGATGACCTCATGGGCAGCAAGAAATTGTTTAGTCTCTTCTGTCAAGGGTAATGCCCTTAACAGAAGGTGGTTGGTTTTTAACCTCATAGACCGCAATCGGTCTCGCGCCTCCCGGGAAGGCTCATAACTGGAGCCGAAACAGATGACGCCTGTCTTGATGCCTTCGTTCATCTCAACAATCGGCTTGGGGACATACTTGCGGGCAGTTTGGAATTTTCTGCGCAGCCGGTCGAGGGTCTCTTTGTAGTCATTTTCGTCCTCGGAGTAGCGGGCGTCGGTATCATGACCCGAGCCACGGGCAAAATAGGCCGCATTGCGATGGGGGTTTCCCGGTATGGTCCTGTAGGGGATGCCGTCTCCATCAACGTCAAAATAGCGGCGAAATTTTTTCCCTTCTTTTTTGAGCTGTTCTAGCTGTTCAGCGGTCAGCAGCTTACCCCGATCAAAAGGCTCTTTTAGCAGCTTAAGCGGGTCGGAGGACCATAAATTCATCCCTAAATCGAGGTCCAACATAACGAAGACCGGGGTCTGAAACCTTTCAGCGAAGTCGAAGCTTCGACGGGCCAGGTCAAAGCAAGAGTTCATATCGTGGGGGATTAAGATTATATGCCGGGTATCCCCATGGGAGCAGTAGTACATCAACTGGATATCAGCCTGCTGGGTGCGTGTGGGGAGCCCTGTGGAAGGACCGCCTCGTTGGATAATAAAGAAGACGGTAGGGATCTCGGCAAAATAGGCGAGACCGATGGTCTCATTCATGAGTGACAGTCCCGGTCCCGAGGTAGAGGTCATGGCACGGGCTCCGGCCCAGCCGGCCCCCGCTACCATACCCGCGGCAGCGATCTCATCTTCTGCCTGGATAATGGCATAGGTTGCCTTGCCGTTGCTCTTGCGTAGGCGGGGAATATAGTGTTCCAAGGCTTCGGCAAGGGAGCTAGAGGGAGTAATGGGATACCAGGAGACGAAGGAAACGCCCCCATAGATCGCCCCCAAGGCGCAGGCCGTATTGCCTTCAGTGACAATCTTTCCTTTATTTCCGTTAGGGATCGCCTCTAGTCGGGCGATATTCTGCGTCAGTCCATTCTCCTTCATATGTTGGTAACCCGCATCGATACAGAGGAGATTGGATTCGATGACCGCAGGCTTCTTGCCAAAGGTATCTTGTAGGACTTCCTTAATAGTCTCCATGTCAATGCCAAAGAGATACGCCAGAGCACCCACGTAAACCACATTCCTCTGCTTCGCCCGCAACGGGGAGGCTGGGACAAGTTTTTGGATGAGTTTGTTCGCTGGCACCCCCAGGCATTGAACCCCCTCTCGTTTTAGATCAGAAGTGAGGGGTTTTGAGTCGTCATAAAGAATAAGGCCACCGTCCCTAACCCGATAAATATCTTTCGTCGCTGTGTCATCGTTAAACATCACCATTACATCTATGACATCCTTGCGCCCGAAATAACCGTCAGCGCAAGCCCGGATTTGATACCAGGTAGGTAAACCTTGAATATTAGAGGGAAACATATTCTTCGAGGAGCAGGGTATCCCCATCTTAAAAATGGCCTTAAAAAGAATATTGTTAGCGGATGCGCTCCCTGAACCATTTTCTGTGGCCACACAGATACTTAGGTCATTGATTGCGGGCGTTGCCATGATGGGATTGCTGGCTGTCCTCCTTCTTCTTGGAGCTTTTTTAAGTTAACATAATGGTCCGAAAAGACAAGAAACCATATGACGTTATCCAGGCGTATAGTGCTGCTCGGAGTCCCAGAATTCTTCGATCTCCTTCCACGCCATGCGGACGCTTTCGTCCACATCCAATGCCTTGGCATACTTTAAGATGTCCCCCATCGAGACGATACCGACGAGCTTTTCCCCGTCTCCCAGAATCGGCATGTTGCGGAAATCATGTTTGTACATTTCGGCCAAGACTTCCCCGATAAGGGCGGAGTGCGATGCAGTAACTAAATTAGCCGTCATCACCTCTCGGATAGGAGTCTTTCTTGTATCGATATCTTTTACCGCCACACGTCTTAAGACATCCCGCTCGGTAAAGATCCCCTTCGGTTCACTACCGCTCACTACGACGACGCAACCCGTGTTCTCCTCAATCATGGTTTCAATGGTTTCGTATATGGACCGGGAGGGGTCTGCCGTGATGAGCTCACCGGACATAATACTGCCGATGGTCTGAGTCTCTGTCAGGCCCCGCCCCAATTCCACCGCGAGCTTGAGGATGCGGCGCATGGAGACCATGCCGACGATGGCCCCTTTTTCTCCGCGGACAAGCAAGTGGCGAAATTTCCCCTTGTACATCTTTCCCAACGCTTCGATGATGTGGGTCTCTTTGCGCACGGCCTGAATAGGGCTCGTCATGGCCCTCTTGATGCCGGTCTTTTTAGGATCGAATTTCTGGTTCATGACGCGTTTGAGTACATCCTTCTCAGTGAATATCCCCACAGGCACTTGATTGTCGGTAATAACCAGACGTCCCACCTGTTTTGCCACCATCGTTTCCATGACGTCAAAGATGGTGCTTGATACAGCGGCGGTAATCACTTCAGTGATCATGATCTCGCTTACTTTGTTGGACAACATAGGGTACCTCCCAGTGTAAGCTGGCTCCGAATCGAGGTGGTTGAGTCTCAAAGAGTAGGTGAAATTAAATATCCCTTTTTTCTTTAAGGCGCAAGAGGAGGGAGACAAACGATTGCGGAGCAGAGAGAAGCATGTTAAATTTACTTTTCGTTTTGAGAGATGCGATGGGTTTATGAGCCGACGCGAGTCAGATTTTGACCAGGAGGTGGTCACTGAGACTAAGAAAAAGCTCAAAAAACCTCCCCTCTACAAAGTTTTGCTTCATAATGACGATTACACCACCAAAGAATTCGTCGTGCAGGTCCTGCAATACGTTTTTCACAAGGAACATACCGAGGCCGTCCAGATCATGCTCCATGTCCATAAACGCGGAATCGGAGTAGCCGGGGTCTACACCTGCGAGGTTGCCGAAACCAAGGTGACTTTGGTCGAGAGTCTAGCCCGGCAGCATGAATATCCCCTGAAGTGCACTATGGAAGAGGCCTGAGATGATCAGCAAGGAGCTTGAGGCAACTTTACATCTGGCTTTGAGCGAGGCTAAACAACGGCGTCACGAGTTTGTCTGTATCGAGCATCTCCTCTTTGCTTTACTCCAGGATAAAGACGCCAGCCCGGCCATCATCCACTGCGGCGGCGATCTCGCCCGGTTGAAAAAAGAGCTGGAAGAGTTCTTCCAGACTGACCTGGAAACCCTGCCCAAGGGAGTAGAGCGAGAGCCACAGCAGACCCTCGGTTTTCACCGTGTCCTGCAAAGGGCGGTGCTCCATGCCCAGTCCGCCGAAAAGAAGGAGGTCCATGGCGGGAATCTCTTGGCTGCTATCTTCCGCGAGCGGGATTCCTACGCGGTCTACCTGCTGGAAAAGCAGGGGATTACCCGATTCGATATCGTCAACTATATCTCCCACGGCGTTTCTAAAATTCCCACTGACGAGGATTGGGCAGTAATCCGGGAGGAAACTAATGAGGAGGAAAATCCAAGGCAGTTACGGAATCCGCTGGAGTCTTTCACCGTCGACTTAGTCCAAAAAGCTCGTGACGGGCACATCGACCCGCTGATCGGTAGAGAGGATGAGATTCAGCGTACCATCCATGTCCTGTGTCGGCGGCGCAAGAATAACCCCATCTATGTCGGAGAGCCGGGTGTGGGCAAGACTGCTATCGCTGAAGGCTTGGCGCTCAAGATTTCTGAAGGAAAGGTCCCGGATGCGCTCAAGGGAGCGGTCATCTATGCCTTGGACATGGGAGCGCTACTGGCTGGGACCAAGTTTCGCGGCGACTTCGAGGCGCGTTTAAAGGGAGTCCTAAGCGCGCTCAAGAAACAACCCAATTCGATTCTCTTCATCGATGAGATCCACACCGTTGTTGGGGCGGGCGCCACCAGCGGGGGTTCGCTGGACGCGTCCAATATCTTAAAGCCGGCGCTCGCCTCCGGAGAGCTGAGGTGCATTGGTTCTACCACCTACCATGACTACAAGAGCTATTTTGAAAGGGACCGGGCCCTGGCACGCCGTTTTCAGAAGATCGAGATATCTGAGCCTAGCGTAGAGGAGAGCTATCAGATTCTGCAGGGGTTAAAGCCACACTATGAAAAGCACCACGGGGTCCATTACTCCTCTTCTGCCCTACGCGCGGCGGTGCAACTCTCTGCTAAGCACATCAACGACCGGCGTCTGCCAGACAAGGCGATTGACGTGATCGATGAGGTGGGCGCTGCGGTCAAGATCCTGCCGCAGGAGAAGCGGAAAAAGAGTATTGGTACAAAAGATATAGAGCAGATCGTTGCCAAGATTGCCAAGATCCCGCCTCGTAGCGTGTCGGCGTCAGATAAGGAGCAACTGCAAAACCTTGAGCGTGATTTAAAGCTGGTCGTTTTCGGTCAGGATACGGCGATTGAGACCCTGTCCAGTACCATCAGGCTCTCCCGTTCGGGCCTGGGCCATCCGGAAAAGCCGATCGGCTGCTTCCTCTTCTCAGGGCCGACCGGCGTGGGCAAGACCGAGGTGGCCAAGCAGCTTGCGCGCGTCCTGGGAGTGGAATTTATCCGCTTCGACATGAGCGAGTACATGGAGAAGCACACTGTATCGCGCCTCATCGGCGCCCCGCCGGGATACGTGGGGTTCGACCAGGGAGGTCTCCTAACTGACGCTATCAACAGGAGCCCTTACGCCGTGCTCCTGCTGGACGAGATTGAGAAGGCCCACCCCGATCTCTTTAACATCCTGCTCCAGGTGATGGACCACGCCACGCTGACCGATAACAACGGGAGGAAGGCGGACTTTCGCAACATCATCTTGATCATGACCACCAACGCCGGCGCCCGGGAGATGAGCGGAACCCCATTGGGATTCGGCCAGCGCTCCAATGTAGGGAAGGGCAAAGAGGCGATCGAGAAGATGTTCAGCCCGGAATTTCGTAACCGCCTTGACGCCATGATCATGTTTAACTCCTTGAGTCCCGAGATCATCGAGCGCGTGGTGGATAAATTCGTCATGGAGCTGGATCTCCAACTCAACGAGAAGAGGGTCTTTCTCCACCTTTCCCCAAAGGCCCGTAAGTGGCTGGCGCAAAGAGGCTATGACCCAATCTTCGGGGCCCGTCCGATGGCCCGTTTGATTCAGACCGAGATCAAGCGCGTACTGGCCGACGAGATCCTGTTTGGGAAGCTGCAAAGCGGCGGCAAGGTAGAGATCGACGAGAGCGATGATAAGCTTACCTTCCACTATGCGGAGGTTGAACGCCCAGTCTCTAAAGAGCCCGCTACGACAGAGCCCTGACCCACTTTACATCCTTCGAAAATCTAGCCAAAGATACTTGAAATTTTTGGCTGGTGAAAACGAGATCGGAAAAACTGCGACTCGCGCAAAGGTGCAAAGGGCGCCAAGGAATTAGAACACAAACTCGAAACCGAAAATCCAAA
>JBOHVJ010000067.1:0-15622 GCA_050735075.1 Binatia bacterium | reverse complement strand
ATGTGTTTCAAAGTGTAGAAGTAGGCCGACTCCGAGTAGTGCTCCTACGACGAATCTTGCAGTAACTTCAAGCCAGGGACCAAGGTCTGTTTTCTTGAGCGCGGCGTTAGGTGGAAGGAGTAGCGTGACCCTGTGCATGTAGTGACGGGAGCCTTCGGTTATATCGGGCGGTACATCGCGCGGCACTTGCTCGAATCGGGCGAGGCCGTGAGGACAATTACCACGCACCCGGATAAGCCCGATCCGTTCGGGAGCGCTGTAGAAGCATTCCCGTACAACTTCAACCGCCCCACCGAACTGATGACGAGTCTGCGTGGAGCCTCGACGCTGTACAACACGTACTGGATCCGTTTCGAATATGGCGGAGCCACGTTTCAGCAAGCCGTCCAGAATACCGTCACCCTCTTTGAGTGTGTCAAGAAGGCTGGCGTAAAGAGGGTCGTTCACATAAGCGTCACAAATGCTTCCCTAGAGTCTCGCCTCCATTACTACCGAGGGAAGGTGCTTCAGGAGCGGGCGTTAACCGATGATGTCCCGTGCCCTGAGGGGTTTAAGCGGCATGGGCGGGAGGTTTCACTCGGAGATAAAGTCCCTCTTGGGTATGTCGCTCTTGGGGAATAGGCTTGCCCTCTTCTTGGAGACATTGGAGGTGAAAGCGAAGCATCTCCTGCAGATGAGTCAGGGCTTCAGGCAGGTCTTTGCCATAGTCAGAAATTCCCAAGGTCGGGATCTCAGCAACAGTCTGCCCGGTCTCAGAGTCGCGGTTCAAAAGTATGCGAAATTCGAGAAATTCCATTTCAATGCCTAACCTAATCATACCCAGTCTGCTTTTGAATGCAAGAAAAGTTTACCGAATTATTACGTAGGTAATTTCTGAAACAATAACAGGGAGAACCACTCTTTGGGGTCCGTGAAGTGGGCGACGGGTGTTAGCCCGAACAGTTGGAGCTGTTGCTGAAGGCGAACCGGTTCGAACTTTCGGCTGATCTCGACCAGGATCCGATCTTCTTTCTCCCATACGAATGATGTGGAGAGGGTGGGGAAATGGATCTCTTGAATAGCAGTGGAGAGTGCATACATCTCTATCTGCTGCCATTCAGGATTGTACCAGGAGTGGTAACGCATTTTGCGCAGATCAAAGTCACTTCCTAACTGCCGGTTGATGTTCTGAAAGACATTAAGGATAAAATCAGCAGTCACCCCTTGAGAATCATCGTAGGCCTTTTCCAAAATCTCCGCTTCTTTGACTCGATCCGCTCCCAGTAGGAGAAAGTCTTTGGGACCCATGGAGTCGGATAGATGCTGAAAGAAGCGGACGAATTCGGAATGGGTAAAGTTGCCGACCGAACTGCCTAAAAAAGCAAATAACGTAGGTAAGTTTTTTTCGATGCCGGCAATCCCTTCCTCGTACCGGGCATGCAACCCCTGAAACATCAACTGAGGAAAATGCTGCCGAACGATATCCCTTGATACAATCAGACCTGTTAGGCTCACATCGATCGGAGCAAAGGTTCCTCCTTGCCTTTGCCTTACTTGTTCCCTCAGGAGATGCATGGTTTTTTTTGAAGTTCCCGCTCCTAGCTCCACAATGCACTCCACTGGAGCTGTAGCGATCACCTGCTCAGCTTGCGCAGCTAAAATGGAGTTTTCCGTGCGGGTCAGATAATATTCGGGGAGCTCGCAGATCTGTTCGAATAATTGGGAGCCCCGTTCATCGTATAAAAGGGAAGGCTCCAGCCAGCGGGGCTGGTCGAGTAGAGTTCTCAGGATGGAGAGGGCGGGATCTGCATGGTTGGTATCGAACGTCCAGATGTATGGCTCTGTAAAACTCCAGAGACCTCGTTGGCTTGACGAAAGAACATGGGGTTCTTCTTGTCCCTGCATGGCCGGTGCACTATATGGGAAAAACGCCTAGATTGTCCAACGGAGTCTTGATAGGGTATTTTAGTCGCCTATGGTCGTGAACCAAAAAGCCATAGAGTTCCATAACGTGAGCCTCCGTCTTTTTAACGGCAAGACGCTGCTCTCCGACCTCAATCTGGAAGTCTATCAGGGCGAAACCCTGGTCCTTCTGGGACGTAGTGGCTGTGGTAAGACCACTACCTTGAAATTGATCAACCGCCTCCTCGACCCTACAGAAGGAGAGGTGAGGGTAGAAGGGACGACAACCACCCAGTGGGACCCTATCCGACTCAGGCGACGCATCGGTTACGTCATTCAGGAGATCGGTCTCTTCCCCCACTTCACGATAGAGGACAACGTAGGAGTGGTCCCCAGCCTCGAAGGATGGGAAGCGGAAAAGATCAAGGCAAGGGCCCGTGAGCTTCTGGATATGGTCGGATTGGATCCTGGGCGGTTCGCGACCCGTTATCCACGGGAGCTCTCCGGCGGTCAACGCCAAAGGGTTGGTGTTGCCCGGGCCTTGGCGGCGGACCCACCTATCATGTTACTCGACGAGCCCTTTGGCGCGCTTGATCCGATCACCCGCAGAGAGATCCAACAGGAATTTCGCTCCCTCCAAAAGCGGCTGGGAAAGACTCTGGTCTTTGTCACCCACGATGTCCGGGAAGCGTTTATCCTTGCCTCGCGTATCTGCTTGCTCAAGGATGGGAAGGTGGTTTTGCTCGGGCAGCCAGCCGATCTGCTGAAGTCAGAGGACCCTGAGGTGCGGGCCTTTGCGGACTGTCTTCGTGACCCTGATGCAACTGTGGACACAACATGAACCTCTGGGAATTTCTCCTGCACAATCAAGGCGAGCTCTTCGAGCTAGCGCTGGAACATCTCTTCTTGGTCGGCCTCTCGACCGGGATCGCCGTTCTTATCGGAGTGCCCCTCGGCATCATGCTGACGCGCTGGCCCTCGCTGAGCAAGCCCGTCTTAGGCTTTGCTAATATCATGCAGACCGTTCCCAGCCTCGCGCTGTTCGGCTTTCTGATCCCCCTCAACATCTACCTCTTCCATGTCCGAATCCTGGGTGGGATCGGGGCGCGCACGGCCATAGTCGCGCTGGTTCTCTATGCGCTTCTCCCGATCATCCGCAACACGTTCACAGGGATTAGTAACGTCGATCCAGCGATCCGCGAGGCCGGACGAGGCATGGGAATGACGAATCGTCAGCTCTTGTTTAAAGTCGAGATTCCGCTTTCCCTGGGGGTTATCATCGCCGGCGTCCGCGTGGCCACGGTCATCTCTGTCGGGACGGCCACCATCGCCGCGGCCATTGACGCAGGCGGCTTGGGTAGGTACATCTTCCGCGGCTTAAGAATGAATGATAATACCCTGATCCTGGCTGGGGCGGTTCCGGCTGCCTTCATGGCGCTGGTAGCGGATTTTTTTCTCGGGTGGGTGGAGCGACTCTTTAGTACCGGCGTCGCCGGGCGGCTCAGAAGCCGCGCCGTCGCCTGGGCCTCTCTATTGTTAGCGCTTGCGGTTGGTGTCTGGGCCGCCGTCACAATCTATCCGGCCAAGACGGACAGTCGTATCGCGGTCGGGTCAAAGGATTTCACTGAACAGGTGATCCTGGGAGAACTGGTAGCGCAGGTCATTGAGTCAAAAGCCGGACTGCAGGCTGAGCGTCGCTTCGATCTCGGCGGCAACCTTGCGCACCAGGCTCTAGTGGCGGGCGAGATAGACGTCTATGTGGAGTATACCGGGACTGCTCTTACCGCCATTCTCAGACAGCCGCCATTGACTGATCCAAGGGAGGTGTACCGTCGAGTCAAGGAAGATTACGCCGCTAAGTTCGGCATCGAGTGGACCGAACCGATAGGCTTCAATAACACCTTTGCAATCCTGGTTCGTGGCGAAGATGCCCGCCGTCTCAAATTGAAAACAATCACCGAGGCCGCACGGCACGCGCTGAAGTGGCGTGCCGGCTTCGGCCAGGACTTCATGTCGCGTCCCGATGGGTATGCGGGATTTGCTCGCACCTACGGACTCAAGTTTGTAGAGCTGCGCGAGATGGATCTCTCGCTTACCTACCGTGCCCTGGTGGAAGGTCAAGTAGATTTGATCGCGGGCAATTCCACTGACGGGCTGATTGCCCGCCACGACCTCGTCCAACTCACAGATGACCGCCATTACTTTCCGCCCTACGACGCCGTCCCAATAGTCCGGCAAGAGGTTCTCAAGAGATTTCCTAAGGTCCGAGAGGTTCTCGGGATGCTTGGAGGATTGATCTCAGTGGAAGAGATGAGACAATTGAACTTCCTGGTGGACGGCGAGCACCGCGCCGTAAAAGATGTTGTCAGGGAGTTTTTACGGAAGAAGGGGCTCCTTTCCCTCCAGAGCTAGGCCGCTCGCGCGGAATTTACGAAATCGGCCGGGTCGATCTCGAATCCGTAGTAACGCTGCGGGTTCTCAAAGAAAATCTTTCGCTTGAGCTCATTCGAAACATCATCTCGGTTGACCAACTCCGAAACAGACTCAGGGAAGGCGCCGTCCCAGTGTGGGTAGTCCGAGGCATAAAGGACGTTCTCCGCTGGAAAGTACTGTGTGACGTAAGGAAGGGTTTTTTCTTCAGGTTCACAGGAAACAAAAATCCGTCCGCAGGTCATGTACTCGGAAGGGTTTGTCTTTAGCAGCGGGGCATCAAACTTGCGCTTCTCCCACTCCCCGTCCATGTGTTCCATCCAGAAGGGCACCCAGCCACAGCCTGCCTCCAGAAAGGCTATTTTGAGATCAGAGAAGACCTCCAACATACCGCTGTAGATGACCGCTGTGCAGGCAATTAACTGTTCGGGGGCATGGGAGAGGGTGTGGATGGCAAGAAAGTTATCGAAGTGGCAGATCGGGTCAAGGGTATCGCTGCCGGAGGCATGGAAAGAGACCACCACTCCCTGTCGGTTGCATTCCTCGTAGAACGGCCAAAAATCACGATGAGCCACATTGCGCGAGCGATCAAAGGTATTGACCATCACCCCCACCATGCCGAGCTTGCCTATGGCGCGCTCCATTTCCTTGATAGACTCCTTGACATCGACATGGAGCGGGAGGAGCGCAACGCCTTTGAGTCTCTTAGGATTCGCCGAACACCAATCATGGAGCCAATCGTTGTAGGTCCGTGCCAGAGCAATGGAGTGATCGCGATCGCGCACGCGTGACAGAAACAGGCCTCCGGTCGGATAGATGACCTGGACATCGATTCCCTCCCGATCGTTGTCACGAAGGTTCTGCTCCGGATTGGCCGGCAGCTTCCAATCCATAGCAGCATTTTGTCGCCGGTCAAACGCATCCGATGGATAAATGGAAGCGCGCTTGCGGAACTCCTCAGGAAGTCGTGCGCGATAAATAGGCTCGAAATCGACGGCATGACCGTCGGCATCAATGATAACTACTCCGTTCCTCATCTTTTCTTCCCCCTTAATTGAGTTGTCCCAAGGTTAACCGCTCCTTGAACCTGTGTCAAGAAAATGAAATAAAGGTTCCAGCATTCAAATGACTACCCACCGAATACCTAGATAGGTCGGACGAAAAAATGAAGGGAGCTTCCCATGTTCGGATACAGGGCCAGGATAGGCTATATCTCTCCGTCTGTTATCGAGCTTAACGCATACGATTTTTATCGCATCGTCCCGAAAGGCGTTGGCATGATAGGGGTGGCCTGTATGGTGGGTGGTTGGAAAGAAGACGCCTACAAGCAGGCCCTGGCTCAAGTAGAGAATTGTGCGAAAGAGCTGAGCAGGCGTTTTTGTGATTTCATTATCCATGGAGGAGCCCCTCTGGTGTTGAGCCAAGGAAAGGGTTTTGAAGCCAGGCTTATTGAAAAGCTGCAAACGATCACAGGCGTTCCCTGCACCACGAGTATCGTCGCGGCCATGGATGCCTTCAGAGATCTCTCCACTCCGCGCTTGGCCGTAGTAGATCCCTATCCTCCAGAGCTCAATGAAAAGATGGTCGGATATCTTAAGGAATGGGGCTTTGATGTGGCCTCAGTCGTAAGCCTGGGAACCACTTTTACGGAATCCAGCGTCGCCTCGATCGGTGACATTTATCGCGCGGCCAAGAAGGCGGTCAAAGAGGCTGGCAATGCGACAGGGATATTCATACCCTGCGCGAATTTTCCTGTTGTGGATGTGATTGAGGATATCGAGACGGATCTGGGACTGCCGGTTATCTCGAACATCACTTCCCAATTGTACGTGGCCTTCAAGGCTATTGGCATGCGAGAAAAAATTGAGGGCTACGGCAGGTTGATGCGGATCTTATCAAATTCCTAGGCAATTTGGTTACACCTTCCGGAGAGGAGGTATCTATGTTTACGAAAATTCGATGCCCGCTGCTAGTTCTGGCCATTGGGTTTATCTTGAGCCATGGGGTCACGCCTCTCACTGCGCAAGAGCCCCCTTACAAGGGCAAGACGATCCGGATGATCGCAGGCTTCCCTCCTGGGGGTGGAGTAGACGCGGAGGCCCGGCTCCTGGCCCGTTACTTGGAGCGACACATTCCGGGAAGACCGACTGTAGTAGTGCAGAACATGCCGGGGGCAGGAGGGTTGGTAGCGACCAATTGGTTCGAGCAATTCGCCAAACCCGATGGGCTCTTCCTTCATTATACGAGTACAAGCTCCATGACCCAGCAGGTCTTAGGGGTCGAAGAGGTTAGATTTGATCTTAGAGGTTGGGAAGTGATTGGGGGTGTGCGTCGCGGGGGGTCAGTGGCCGTGATCCGGCAGGAGAGACTAGAGCGCCTAACGGCTCCTGGTAAGCCGCTGGCAATAGGGACGAGGGGAGGAGACGAGAGCTGGAACGCCATCTTCCTCTGGGGAGCCGAGCTTCTCAAGTGGAACGTACGCTGGATCATGGGGTACCCGGGGAGCGGAGATCTGCGCCTGGCGCTTCAAAGGGAGGAGACGGACATCTTCGCCACGGCAGTCCTACCGACCCTGAGGGAGCTGATGACGGCAGGTTTCCACCCCTTTGTTCAACAGGGCAGCCTTACCCCAAGTGGATCATTTCAGAGGAGACCGGAGTTTTCCAAGGTTTCCACCTTTGAGGAGATTTTAGGGCCACGGCGTCCCACCGGGGCACCATGGCAGGCGTATATCAGTTGGGCTGGCGTGGACAGTGCTGGGCGTCCGCTGTATGCGCCGCCGAGAACTCCCCCCGAGGTTGTGCGCGTGTTACGAGAGGCATTCTCCCAGACGAGGGACGATACTGAGTTTAAGTCCGATTTGAAACGGGTTGCCGGAGAGGATGCCGAGTTGCTCCTGGCAAACGAAGCAGAGCCGATTCTGCGCCAATTGCTCTCGGTGACTCCGGAGGTGCGGGACTTCGCTAACGGATTGATGAAAAAATACCTGAAGCGCTGATCCTTTGACTTGGCATATATCATCCAATAATCTCGTCTCAAATTAAAAAAACCACTATCGGAGGAGAGATGCGGGATTTTTACGGAGCTTGGTTGGCAGAGTCAGAACGTGTTGAGAAGACAGTGTTGAAGGCCCCACGGGTCGCCAAGGGCAAAAACCTGAACTGGGTACGCACCCGCCAGGATTTTAAGGCAGCGCTCATGATTGCACCGGAGACTGGATTTCCCACCGGAGGGAGTCTCCTCATGAAGGCGGAGCTCCCGGTTGGCTGGCATACCGGCAAGCACCTTCACGGCGAAGAGGCCATCTACATCGAGCGCGGTGAAGGCTTCATGTTACTGGATGACAAGCGCTACGATTTTCGCCGCGGGACTATATTTCATATCCCCTATCGCTCACTGCACCAGCTCTTCAACACTGGAAAAGAGCCGGTGATCTATATCTCGGGCCTGGCCTGGCCGCTCGAGGCGTCGATCTACATGGGGCGCATAGAGCAGGTCGAAGACGCAGCCGCCAACGACCCGGCTGTGCTTGCTAAAGGGCCCCGCGAGGAATCGCAATACTGGGCCACTGGCGGGCGCCGGATCTCCATGCATGAGGAGCAGTTCGAACTTTCCGGAGAGAGCAAGCACGGCGCCACCTATTTCCTGATGGGCCGGAGTGGCAAGCAGAACGGCTTTAAGGCCACGGCGGTGGCGATCAGCTCGATCTTTGTCGATCTGCCTAGATCGAAGAGCCACAGCCACGCCCACCCCGAAGCCTATCTGTATGCCCTGGAGGGGAGCGGCTACTCAGAGATCGGCGGCAAGAGATATGAGTGGGAGCAGGGTGATGCCGTGCACGTCCCGCCCGGTATGATGCACCACCAGCACTTCAACCCGACTGACAAGGATATGAAGGAGCTCAGATTCGAGTTCGGGATCCGCTATTGGTTGGTGGACCAGTGGAGGGGATACACCACGATCGACCGGCACATGAAGGCGACCCACCTGGACGAGTGAAACCCAGAGCATTTTTGTGGGTTATTTTGACCTGACTTTGCCGTTGGACCATGAGTGGATGCCCGATGAAGTCTTGCCCAATTCAACGCGCTTTTTTTTAGGACCCAAGGACCACCACGAAAAGGGAATTGTAGTAGGCTCCGAGAGCGGGACCTGTATAACGCTTCCGGCCGAGTTTGCTGAGTTCCGCAAGACGATGAGGCTCGATGAGGTGCCGGCTGAGAAGCTGTTTCTCCGTCCCGCAACAATCGTAGAGATACCTAAGAAGAGCGGTGAAGAAGTTACTGAGGAGGATATCCGGCGCTCGCTAATCGAGGCAAACCCTAATCCAGGGGACGCAATCCTCCTCAGGACCGGCTGGGGTGATACCGGAGTCGAGACGCAGCCAGGAGATGGCTATCTCCTAAAAAGCCCACATTTTTCTCTCGAAGCGGCCGAAGTCTTAGCTTCGGAGATGAAGCGAAACAATAACGATCTGCTCCTTACCGATTTGGCGCTTATTGGCCGGCCCAACAAACACCTGATACCGGAATGGTGCTCTATCCGGCCGAGACCGGGCCCTTGGCCGTCTCCAGAGGCACGTGTCTATCTGCACCTTTATACACCTGAGAAGGCCAAGGAGGATTTTGCCGTCGAGATCCTTTTCGCCGCGGCAGGGATCATGACGGTTAAGAGACTGATCCATTGTGGAGCCATCGCGCGCAAAAGAGTGAGGATCATTGTCGCCCCCCTTCACATCGTCCGTGGGGTCTCTTCGACCTGCCGCGTCATTGCAGTGGTGGACTCATAGGATGAGACTTATCGATCTCACAATGCCTGTATGGCCTGGAGCTGGCTACGGCGACGTACTGCCCTTTACAAACTCCTCGGTCGAGTTCTTTGAATATATGGTCTATGAAAAGAATGGCATCCGGATGACTCGAATGAAGCTGGACGGCGAGACGGGTAGTCCTTTTATGGTGCCGCCTCAGAGGGCTCCTTTCGACATGACTCCCTTGCAACCGAATCCCCGCTATATGTGGACACTAAGCGAAATACCTCTGGATAAATTGATCCTGCACGACACAGTCATTGTCGATATCCCAGCTCAGGAAAAGCACGAGATTACCCCTGATGAGATGCAAAGAGCAATAGCCAGAACGGACCTGCAAAAAAGTGATCACGTTCTTCTTCGTACCGGCTGGGGGACTATACAGAGAGCCTACGAGCTGGGCATTGACTATTATAAGAGGACGCCTTCAGTCCACTACGACGCCGCAGTTCTACTGGCACAGAAGATGGATGAGATGAATAGTGGCATCTTCATGACGGATTGTGGGCTGGTGAATCCACCAAGGGTACAGGGACATAATTGGTTTCTGGGAGAATCGCCGCTTCATCCGCACCCGAAGCCCTGGCCTTCTATTGAAGCGAGGGAAAGAGCTATGGATCTAGGCGCCCCTAAGCATGCAAGCAAGGAGCCGAGCAGTTATGGCGCGATTATTAGAAAGGCTATTGCCGGGTGCAAATGTTTGGTCAACTGCCATATGATTTCCAAAAGACGAGTTAAGATGATCATTCTCCCTCTGCTGATCAAAAACGGCGGAGCTTCACCCTGCCGGTTTGTGGCGGTTGAGGATTAGTCCAGAGAGTTTGTCGATGCCAGTTTCATCACTGCACTGGAGAAGAGCGGATTCACAAAACGACTCTATGAAAAACAGTGACGCCCCGTTCAAGAGGAAAGCTTATGGCTGAGAAAATTTGGCGCCCGCTGGTAACTGCAGCTTTTAGCCTTGCCATTTGCACAGGGTCTGCTCTCGTCTCTGCGCAGGAGCCTTTTTATAAAGGAAAGACGGTTCGGATCATTGTGGGATTTCCCACAGGCGGCGGAGTCGACGCTGAAGCTAGGCTTCTCGCCCGCTATTTGGAGCGATACATCCCAGGCAGTCCAACTATACTTGTGCAGAACATGCCGGGAGCGGGAGGCATGGTGGCAACCAATTGGTTTGAGCAACTGGCAAAACCAGATGGGCTGACCCTGCATTATACTAGCACGAGCTCCATCAACCAGCAGACTTTTGGGGCCGAAGGGGTCAAATTTGATCTGCGCGGATGGGAAATGATTGGCAGTGTGCGTCGCGGGACTTCAGTGGCCGTGATCCGTCCTGAAAAGCTAGATCGCCTAAAGGGTCCCGCTAATCCTCTGGGGATAGGGACCAGGACGGGAGACGACAGTTGGAATGCCATCTTCTTGTGGGGCGCGGAGTTCCTAAAGTGGAACGTGCGTTGGATCATGGGCTACGGCGGAGGTGGGGAGTTAAGACTAGCCTTCCAGCGCGGCGAGACTGACATCTATGCCTCAGCAGCTTTGCCAGCACTAGAGGAGCTGGCGGCGACTGGTTTCCAGCCTTTCGTTCAACAGGGCAGATTGACGGCGGCTGGTTCGTTCAGGAGAAGACCGGAGTTCCCGGCAGTTACCACCTTTGAAGAGCTGCTTGGCTCAAAGCGTCCCACCGGGGCGCCATGGCAAGCCTATATCAGTTGGGCTGGCTCCGACAGCGCCGGCCGTCCCTTGTATGCGCCGCCTAAAACATCGCGTGAGATTGTACGCACGTGGAGAGAGTCGTTCTCTCGAATCGAAGACGATAAGGATTTTAGGTCCGATCTCAAGCGGGTTGCTGGGGAAGATGCAGAATTGCTACTGCCAAACGAAGCTG
Organism: Binatia bacterium; assembly: GCA_050735075.1. Taxonomy (GTDB): domain Bacteria; phylum Desulfobacterota; class Binatia; order UBA9968; family UBA9968; genus JAHFAO01. The sequence continues at coordinate 4,616 of JBOHVJ010000067.1, read as the reverse complement.
AGCCGATCCTGCGACAATTGCTCTCGGTGACTCCGGAGGTCCGGGACTTCACAAACAGTTTATTGAAAAAATATCTAAAGCGCTAAAAGGATGGCTCGATTCGGCATTATCTAAATAGATCCTTCAGCTTTGAGAAGAAGTCTTTTGACTTCAGACCTCTCAGCGTACCAACCCATTTCTCTTCCAAATTGACTTTCCGGGCCATTTTCTTTGCTTCTTCCTGCATTAATTCTAGAACTCGCTTCTCCTCTCCTTTATCAAGCCAAAATCCATGCTGGTCTTCACAGTAATCCAGCTCTAAATCATAGTACCTATAATTAAATTTCTTCATCTGTTTGCCGCAGCGCGGGCATTTTAGGTCGGTGGGAAAAGTCCTGAATATCGTGGTCCCTTTTAATTCATCCCTGTCGAAGACCTTGTCTTCCAATTGGTCAAGCTCTTCAAAATTTAACCACATACCCTCACAAGTGGAACAAGAATCGACTTGTATCCCTTTATACATTATTTCATTTAATTCCTTAACACATTTAGGACAGTTCATTTTATGCCTCCCCTCTATCACTTCTTAACTCAAATAATGGCAGTTAACAAATGCCATTCATGTCGCGGAACATTTCACCTGTCTTGATTTCGTTTATGGCCTCTGGCAGAAGAGAAGCGGGGTAGCCCCTTCAATAAGGCAGAGCTAGAAGAGGTGAAATATGGAAGAGCTGGTTAGAAGACTGAATGTCGAATATGGATTCAACCTAAGTGAGGATGAGATCAAGCTTATTGCCAAGCAGGCCGAGGAGGCCAAGCGGCTATTTCAGCCGCTCTACGAGGTCGATCTCACCGGTGTCATGCCTATGATGAAGATGGATCATAGGGTGCGAAGCGCCAAAAAGGCGAAGAGAGTGAAAAAATGAGCAAGCTAGGTCTGGAAGAGGTGGATACGGTAGAAGGGTTATAGACGAAATGTCATGACGGCCAAAGAAGCACTCGACTTCGTAGAAGAGCATGGAATCGTGCTCGAGTCTGCTCCAGGGCCTGTCCCCAACCTGGCTGAGAGGATAGTTGGAAATAAAATTCGTGGAAGCTGGTGGGCACATAGGGAGTCCCGCACGATCTTCAACGTTACACGGGCAGTCCGTAGTTCTGAGCAGGTTCTTGTTTGCAGACTAGTCGAAGATAAAGTCACCTACGTTCATCGCCGGTTATGGCCAGCCCTCGTTCGCATGGCCAGAAAAATTCCGAAGATGAAACTCATAGCGATTCGAGAAGTTCACACGGAAATGGGGAGACACGAGTTGAAGGAGACACCGTTTCCAGACTGGGTTCCAGGGGATGTATTGGAGGAATCCACGAAACTAAGCGAAGACGAGGCAACGTCCCACCTGGAGGGGTTTCTGCCAGACTTATTCGGCGCGAAGTCGATAAGAACACCAAAGAGGTGAATCCATGGCAGAGCGAGATTTGGAAGGGCTGACCATTGCGAGGATCTCTCCACAAATCAGAAGTAAAAAGCTCTCACCGGTAGAGCTGACAGACCTATTCTTGGATAGGATCAAGAGATTAAACCCCGCCCTTAATGCCTATGTCACACTGACTGAAGGTCGGGCAATCGCCGATGCCGGGATGGCGGAAAGGGAGATTCGAGGGGGGAAGTACCGCGGTCCTCTGCACGGTATTCCATTGTCCATCAAGGACAATCTGGCGACCAAGGGAGTGCGGACGACAGCCGGGTCGAAGATCCTTTCGGAGTGGGTGCCGGATTTTGATGCCGCTGTGGTGACGAGGCTTAGGGAAGCTGGAGCGGTGCTTTTAGGCAAGACTAACATGCATGAATGGGCAGGCGGAGGCACCACGATCAATCCTTACTATGGCACCACCTATAATCCATGGGATTTAAAGAGGATTCCCGGTGGATCGAGCGGCGGCTCTGCTGCGGCCGTCGCAGCCAGCATGTGTCTGGCATCTATCGGTACGGACAATGCCGGGTCAGTAAGAAATCCCGCCTCCTTCTGTGGCGTGGTAGGGATGAAGGCGACTCACGGTAGGGTGAGCCGCTTTGGTGGAGTTCCAGGGACGGGAGGATTTTCAACCGACCACTTCGGTATCTTTACCAAGACCGTTGAGGACTGCGCCTTAGTTCTAAAAGCGATAGCTGGGTACGATGCGGAGGATCCGTTGAGTTCCGAAGAGCCCGTACCCGATTATTCGAAAAGCATGGGAGTTAAAGTTAAAGGACTAAGGCTGGGGGTGATAAGGGGTTATTTCGACGAGCTCATGACAAGCGAGGTCAGGAGCGCCCTTGATGAAGCCATCAGGGTGTTAGCATCTCTAGGTGTAAAGAAAGAGGAAGTCAGCATCCCTCACATGGATCTCATTCCCGCCGTGCAAACCGCCACCAGCCGGGTGGAAAACGTCGCAACCCAGGATCATTACCTTAAAACCAGACCCCGCGATTACAGTCCGGAGTTGCTTTACCGGCACATCTGTTCCCTGATGATTCCTGCGGCGACTTACGTGACCGCGCAAAGGGTCAGGCGACTCATATGCCAGGAGTTTGAGGAAGCTTTCAAGCGGGTGCAGGTCATTGTCGCACCAACGGCGCCAACGCCCGCGCCGACCATTGAAGAATGCAGGCAGGGCTTTATTGAAGCGGACGGGAGGAAGATAAACCTCTCGGATTTTAGAGGAAGTTTCGGCACCCGGTGCACCTCCCCATTTAATACGACCGGCCACCCCGCCATCAGTGTATGCTGCGGCTTTTCTTCTAATGGTTTGCCCATCGGCATGCAAATTGTCGCGGACTATTTTAAGGAAGGGCTGGTCTTTCAGGTCGCCCATGCCTATGAGAGGGCAGCCAAGTGGTACAAAAGGAAACCGCAGATCCGTTAGAGAGATATATGTCAGCAATCAAAGTGGACAATTTAAGATGGCGTGAACTGACTATGTTACGATATACTGTCCTTGACTTAAGGGGTTTGGGAGGAGGATAATTAGCAATGTTGAAGGAGGAACAAATGAGAGAGAAAGAACTCCAGTGGCTTAAGGAGCATCAGGATCAGGTTGAAAGTAAGCGTGGAAAGTGGATTGCAATCGAAGACGACGAGCTTATTGCCGAGGGAGATTCGTTTCAAGCCGTTTATGAGGCTACCAAAGAAAAGGGCATAGGGATCCCCTTTATCTTTCTTGTCCCACCGAAGGAGGATGTGGTTTTCGTGGGATTCTGATGCCCACTGTTTTCTATCAACATACCCTCCAAGTTTTCCCTTATTCCCGCCCGCTGATTCCAATCAGACTCAGCGGCCGGCCAGGATTTGCACCCATAGATACCCTAGCCCTCTTGGATAGTGGGGCTGACAGATGTGTTTTCTCTGAAGGGTTTGCGCTTAGGTTAGGATTGGATCTTTCGGCGGGAGCTGTCATACCAATAAAAGGGGCCACGGGGGGCCAGCTTCCTGCTCGGATACTACATGTAACAGTTGAGATTATAGGAGTAGCCTTTGACTGCCAAGCTGCATTTACTCCTGGAAATATTCCCTACAACTTCATAGGTCGAGAGGGGATTTTTGAAAAGGCACAGTGGGGCTTCCGCATCGGCCATGGCATCATCTACTTTGATCCTCGACCCTAAGTCATTATTCACAAAGGTGAAGATGCGACCCTCCTTGTATCCAGACACTTTCCAACCTCGCTCTTCAAGGATCTCCATCGCATCATGGGTATCCCAAAATTCTCGCTCAGCCCTTATTGATGTGAACTTAGGAACTCGTGCCATCTTACTTCAGTTTTCTTCTGAACTACCGCCGGTTCAGCTTCTGAAAGCCTAGATCGTCACGATCTTATCCGTCGCTGCCATAAGCTCAGCCAGGATTTTCGGTGTAACAAAACGGGCGTTCTTCCCTTGAAGATCGTCCTCGGCTACCCCACGGGCAGCCGCGCACTTCCCTCAGACATGGATCGAGACCTTTTGCTGGACCACCTTGTCGAACAGTTCCTTCAAAGGGGGAAGTGCCACAGGGAAGATACTTTCGGCCACCACGCTCTTCATCAGCACGACCGCGTCTCCAGCCAAACCGATCTCAGCCTGGTGCCCCGCCTCAAGGGCACCCAACGCGAGATGAAAGGGGAAACCTGCCCGTGTGGGATTCTCCGAACCACAGAGACCAAGATAAAAAAACTTCATGCTCCTCCAAAGCGATTGATGACAACTGAAACTTATTATTTTCATACTCCGCTTGCAAGCTTGCCCGGGAGATTTTAGTTTTGGCCTTGACCTGGGCAGTAACGGTTGTCGAAGCTTTCGCCGGATCTTGCTGTTAAGGCTGGTTGGATATGAAAATGTGGCCCGAATCTATCGGCTGAAGTAGATCTGAACTTTCCTTTTTCTTACTTGGTAATTGCGGCCACAAGGACTACCTCGCCGCTGACTCGGCAAGTCGTGCCCATAAGAGTCCTCAGGACTTTAGGAAGAGCGGAAATTCTCTCTGCTCGTCTGAAAAACCAGCCTGTGTCCCCTTTTTCCTGTCCCCCTTTCCTCCCTGGTGCGCCTGCGAATGTGGGCCTAAAGCGCCAAGGCTGAGCGGTGCGTTTCCGCCCCCCCCCGCTCTAGCCGCGGGCTAGGCCCCCTC
>JBOHVJ010000066.1:0-7782 GCA_050735075.1 Binatia bacterium | reverse complement strand
CCTATGCGGACCTTCTGTGTCAGCAAGGCTACACCACCAATGCGCCCGCCTGCAACTTCGTTTCCTCGCTGATCTGAGCCAATGGCTCGACCGACAACGGTTTGGAATCGCTGACATCACGAAGGCTCTCCTTCGTCGGTATCTCCGATCCCGTCACCGCCGGTTCCGCCCACGGCGTGACGATGCTTCCATACTGAAGAGACTTCTGCATCTACTGCACACTGCACACAAAGGGACTTCTGCAGAACACAGTGTCACCGTCCATCAACAGCCCGCGCCAGTGTGTGGAAAACGACTTCGACCGTTACTTGTCCCAGGAACGCGGACTCTCGATGGCCACCCGAGTCAATTACCGGCCCTTCATTCAGCGGTTTCTCTCAGAACAGTTCGGCGCCCAACCCATCCAGTTCGCTCATCTGCGGGCCAAAGATGTGATCCGATTCGTCCAAAATCATGCTCACAAGCTTGGTCACCTATTTAGAATGGCTTAACAAGATTTTAGCAATTCCATCACAAAAAATTCTTGCCCTTTACCTCAACCGCAGATAAGATAGGCACGTGAGTCGACACATAGCTCTCAACTCAGCCCCTGAGGCTCCTACAGAAAAAACGCAAACTTGGCACCATCCTGGAGGAAAACTCGTTGACTTAGGAGCACACACACTTAAGCAGGATGAGTTGTTAGCGATCTTGATCGGTTCGGGAGTGGCAGGCCGTTCTGCTCTTGCCATCGCTAACTTGATCCTCGACGAGTATGTTGGACTACACGGTATCCACAGGCGTGCGACAATTGACGATTTAGCCAAAATTCCTGGCCTTGGTCGTCAAAAGGCATCTCGCATCCTCGCCGCCATTGAACTTGGCCGACGACTTTATAAGCTGAACAGCCCGACAAAGGTCGCCCCTCAAGTTGAAAAGGACCTGTTTAGCTCCTTACAACCTGCCCCTGAACCAGAACCGCAGCCTCAAGGACCTAATGAAGCAGAACTCCTGGCCGAAATTATCGGTTCAGGAATCCGTGGCCGCCCGCCAAAAGTTATCGCTGAGGATCTTCTTGCCCGGTTTGGCTCCTTCCGCGGACTTTTCGGCCAGGATATGGGCGATTTTCTACCCGTTAAGGGCTTGCACTCAGTAAAAATCATCCGAATTGCTGCAGCCCTAGAAATTGCGAAGCGGCTTGCCCACGCTATCTCATGATTCCCAAGCGGCCAGTACGCGGCGCTCCCACTCCCTCTGGCACCCGGCCTATAAGCCACATAGAACGACAAATTCCACCCCTTCCTCATACACCGATGTATGTGTGGCACAAGTATTGGGCGAGGAAGACGTGGAACGTTGTTGCCGAGTTTATCAAGACCTACTGCCCGGAAGGTGGTATTGTTCTCGACCCCTTCGGCGGTAGTGGTGTGGTAGCGATGGAGGCACTCAAAGCGGGTCGCAAGGTTATTGTCTGCGATCTTCTCCCCATCGCAACCGAGATCACCCGGCTGACGATTAAGCCCGTGGATCTTGAGCAGTTGCGTCAGTCATTCGAGCGAGTTGAGGTGCGCGTAAAGAGCAAGATCGTTGAGCTGTATAAGACAAATTGCCGCAAATGTCGACACTCCTTTCCCTTTGCGTGCGCTATCTGGAAACAGGACCGTTGTATCGAGATCCGTTACGAGAGTTGCCCTAACTGCGGCGATCGGCAAGAAAAAAATTGCCGTCTTAACCGATCCGACCGTGCCTTGCTCCGGAAGATCGACGGCATACGGATCAAAGCATGGTATCCGCGCAACAGGCTTTACTATCCCGACGGGACTCCGTTCAAGGAGAAACAACGGTATGATTCGCTGGACCAGTTGTTCACAAAGAGGAACCTTGCAGCACTCGCATGGTTGATGGAGACCATCGAAGAGGAGACGCGCCGCGACCTCAGAGATTTTCTCAAAGTCGCCTTCACCTCAATGGTACATCTATGCTCCAAAATGGTACCGGCAATCAGTCCAACTCCGGGAAGCCATCAAACCTCGTTCAGTTCAACTTGGAGCCAACACAGCTATTGGTATGCGCAGAGTTTCATGGAACAGAATGTGTGGGAGAAATTTGAGAGCTCAGTTCTAGGGCATCAAGGTCTTCTAAAAGCCAAGGCTGAATCAAACGGCTATTTCTCAGATATAAAACTCGGTAAGCACGTCGCTGACGTGCTCGATGGACATGCGGATGTCTACATCCATTGCGGCGACTCGTTGGATTTGATGAAAGCAATGACCGATCGGTATGGCTCCTGTGTAGACTACATCTTCACGGACCCACCCTATGATGCCTCAGTGCAATATGGGGAACTAGCTTACCTCTGGGTTGCCTGGCTGAAAAAAGACAAAGGGTATATTGATCGCATCCTCACGAAAGAGGTAGTTCGTAACGAACGCCAGCGGAAAACTTTTGAGATATATCACTCTCTTCTGCGTAACGCACTTACCGGAATTTATAACGTGCTCAAGCCAAACTCCTACCTGACGCTTACCTTCCATAACCCTACGTTCAAGGTGCGCAACGCAACGATCTATGCAGGGGTTATGGGAGGCTTTGATCTCGAAAAAATTCACCACCAACCACTCGGTCAAGTATCGGCTAAGGCAATGCTTCAACCTTTCGGCTCGGCTCAGGGGGATTTCTACCTGCGATTCCACAAACCTTCTACCCCAGGAGTTGCAGTCCGGCGTGAAGAAATCGATGCTGCACGGTTCGAACGGATCGTGCTGGAAACAGCCAAGCGGGTCCTTGCTGAGCGCGGTGAACCCACGCCCTATACCATTCTGATAAACGCCATCGATCCGGAGCTTGCCCGTAACGGCTACTTCTCCGAACTGTTATCAGGGCTAGATGTCCGCTCCGTGCTTGAAAACCACACAGGTCGGGAATTTGAGCTTGTTCCAGTGCACATCGGAGATGTTAAAGGAGAGGCATGGTGGTTCCGAGATCCGTCGAGCGTCCCTCATCTCGAAACCGTCCCCCTCTCCGAGCGGGTTGAGCAGACTGTTCTTCGAAAACTTCAGGAGCGAGGTCGGGTCACCTTCACTGACATGTGGAAGGCCATAAGCGAAGAGTTCCCGAACGCGCTTACCACCGATTCTACGAGCATTAAAGAAGGTCTCCAAGCGTACGCCAGGCAAGTAGGCCATGGTGAATGGATGCTGAAACCTGAATACAACCAGGACAAGATTCGCCGGATGCACACTACGATGATCGCTATTCTCGCAGAAGTCGGAAAGGCGCACGGCTACGACATATGGGTTGGTCGGCGAGAACAGGGCGATCACTTGGCTGAGGGCTTCCCGGGCCGGGAAGGCGAACTCCGTCAATACGTGTCGCGAGCTTCGTTAGAAGGCTTGAGCAATGCCAACAACATAGACGATGTAGAAAACATCGATGTCTTATGGCTTACTGGCGATCAGGTTGAAAAAGTCTTTGAAATTGAGGCGACAACCTCGATGACCGAGGCCCTTAAACGAGGATCGAACGTAGATTCCAATGTTCCTAAGTTTCTCGTTATTCCAGAGGAACGTGAAGACCAATTGCTTCGCAAGCTGCGTTCACCTCTTTTCGGCGAACGCTTCGAGCACGATTCCTGGAAATGTCTCTTTTTTGAAGCGCTCGATAGAGCCTTTGGAAAGCAAAAAGGGAAACTCGACATCACTACATTGATAGCCAAGAAGGTTACAAAGACCGCGACCGAACAACTCAGCCTGTTTGGCAGGGACCAATCCAAGGAAGACGAGCCGGAAGGCGACTCATAAACGCTTATTTTAGGAGAAAGTATGGCTGATTTATATCCTTATGGAAACAAAAAAACCGGGTCGGACCTGCGCACCATATTGATCGGGCGACGTAAGATCGCAGAAAAGGAGTTGTCTAGGGGCTTAGCGGCGCCTTTTGGAACGTGAAACGTAGGCTCTAGGAAGAGAAGCGATGCCCCGCGCCAGCCGTCACTTTTTTGCCCGGTTACGTCTGGCACCTCACTCACCCGGTGATTTAGGCGGTCAAAGTGACGCGCTAAAGCCGGACAACATCATTCTCTGGGAGAAAAACACTGAAAGCACTGACACATAGCCTGGTCCGACCCCGTGGATCCCCCCTGTGGGAAACACCCACTGGTTTGACTTGACCCTCCCCATCTGCTACTTGTTTCTAAATGCTAGGGGTGTCTGCCAACGGCGGACTGAGAGCTCGAGATTATAACAATCGGGTAACCCTCTGAACCTGATCCGGATAGTGCCGGCGTAGGGAAGCGTGAAAGTCACTGTCCCGCTGCCAGATAGATCAGCGGCGGGACCAACTTAAGACCGTATTCCCTGGCCACCCTATGTGGTCATGTCGGATACGGTTTTTTATTGGTGATTATCCATATCAACGGGGAAAGAAGGGAGATTGCAGGGGGGCTGAGTGTAGCCCAGCTCCTAGGGCAGTTGGGGATTCGTCCCGGCAGGGTAGTCGTGGAGCTAAACCGGGACGTCCTTTCCCGCGAGGCCCACGATAAGACCCTCTTACAGGAAGAGGACATAGTCGAAATTGTCCAATTTGTCGGAGGGGGATAGATACTATCAGCTATCTGGCGAGCGTGAGACAGGTGTATTGCATCGGAGCGGAAAGATGCTCCCGGGCCGACTGACGGCAGATGGGCCTTTTTCAACGATCTGATAAGAGGTGAAAGATGAATGACCCTTTTAAGCTAGCCGACAAAAACTACAAGTCTCGTCTCATTGTGGGGACGGGAAAATATAAAGACTTTCGCGAGACTCAAAAGGCCATCGAGGCTTCGGGAGCAGAGATTGTTACCGTCGCCGTGCGCCGGGTCAATATCACCGACCCCAACAAGGAGAATCTCCTCGACTATATCGACCCCAAGAAATATACCATATTGCCCAACACGGCTGGCTGCTACACGGCTGAAGAGGCCGTGCGGGCCTGTCGTCTAGCGCGTGAGGCAGGGGTGGGCAATATGGTCAAGCTGGAGGTTATTGGAGACGAAAGGACCCTTTTCCCGGACATCCCTCTTACCCTTGAGGCCGCCCGAGTCCTGATTAAAGAAGGCTTTATTGTCTTACCTTATATCAACGATGACACGGTGGCGGCAAAAAAACTCCAAGAAATGGGATGCGCTGCCGTGATGCCCTTGGCGGCACCGATTGGCTCAGGTCTGGGAATTCGCAATCCCACCAACATCCGGATCATCTTAGAGCAGGCCAAGGTCCCCGTGATTGTCGACGCCGGGGTAGGCACTGCCTCTGATGCCTCCATAGCTATGGAGCTGGGTTGCGACGGGGTATTGATGAACTCGGCTATTGCGGGCGCCAAGGATCCACTCTTGATGGCGGAGGCGATGAAGCTCGCTGTAGAGGCTGGAAGGAAAGCCTTCCTGGCGGGGCGGATCCCGAAAAAGCTCTACGCCACCGCCTCGAGCCCGCTGGAAGGCATCCTGGGTTAAAATCTCCTTTGCAATCGCGCTTCCCTAACTTTGATCTTTACCTGGTTACAGACCGGAACGAGACTCAGGGAAGAGACCTGCTCTGGGTTCTTCGCCAGGCGTTGGACGGCGGGGTAAGGGCTGTTCAGCTAAGAGAGAAGGACCTTGGCGGCCGGGAACTCTTTGTTCTCGCTGAAAAGATCAAAACGATTTGCGATCATTATGACGCGGGCCTCTTTGTCAATGACCGCATCGACATCGCTCAAGGAGTCGATGCGGATGGGGTTCAATTGGGAAATGCTTCCATTCCTATCGAAGCTGTCCGAGATCTTCTCGGACCAAAGAAACTGATTGGCGCCTCCACCCACTCCATAAAAGAAGCGCAAGAGGCTGAGCGGGCAGGAGCCGATTTCGTTCTATTCGGACCGGTATATTTCACTCCCTCCAAAGCCATCTACGGAAAGCCCCAAGGCTTGGCCCATTTGAAGGAAGTGGTGGAAAAAATCTCCCTACCCGTTTATGCTATCGGAGGAATCAAACCAGAGAATATACCCGAGGTTAAAAAAACCGGCATCCGAGGGGTCGCCCTGATCTCTGCAATCTTAAGCGCCCTTGAGCCTCTGGCGGCTGCCCAAGAGATGCTTAGACTCCTAAAGGGGTAATTGTATGAAAGAGGTAGCGCAGGAAGTTTTAGACTACTTTCGCGAAAACCTTGTGGTCACCCTCGTCATCGCCCTTTTTGCCGGCTTTGCAGCCAGCAAAACCGTGGCGAATAGCGAAAAGGGTAACATCATTCTTTACTCCATTATCGGGCTGTTCGGTACTTTCCTGGGACAATACGCCATGCTCTACTTTGGCCTTAAGGAGATTCTGGAAGAGCTAGCAGCTTTCCGCTTCTTCTTTGATCTCCTAGCCGCCTATATCGGCTCTTTTATCGTGGCCGCCCTTATCCATTTCATCAAACCAAATTGACTCCACTCTAGCTCAGCCCGTAGAGCAACTGGTTTTAAAAGCGCCGTCCGGACCGGGCATCCTCATAGCCCTCTTCATACCCACGCTTTCTCCCTTGCTCATAGCGTTCACGACGGCCACGCTCCAAGCCTTCCTGATAACCGTTCGAATATCCCTGGTCATAGGTGTCACGAGGAGCTGGAGGGGGCGGATAGTAAGCAGGAGGAGGTGGATAGTACACATAAGGGGATGGGTAATAGTAGACTGCACGGGAAGCAGGAGGGGCAATCAGAACGCGATCCAAAACAATGCCCGTTACGATGCCGCCCAGCACTCCGGCAGCGATGGCTCCTCCGTTATGATGGTGATGCCGAACCACGACCACGTTATGGTGATGACCACGGTGGCCCCAGTGACTGGCGAAGGCTGAGCCAGGAACAATAAGCAAGACCAATAAAACTACAAAACGAAGGCTTTTCATGGGCCTACTCTCCTTTAAATTTAGATGTCAGCCCAACCGCCCATTCCGTGGGCCTAAATTGATCACATCTTTGACACGGAAGCAAGAGGTCTGAAAACGCCTTCGCCAGGGCATTCCTATTGCCAAACGAAGCCGAAGCATGTTAGCGGAGTTGTCGCAGAGCGGGACTCTCTGATAGAATCCGCCTAGTCTTTCTTTTATTAGAGCCACCCTAGCTCAGTCGGTATAGCAACTGATTCGTAATACCTTTCGGGACGTGACACTAATTGATAACGAGTGCTAAGGGGGCGCTGTTATTGGCTTTTCTTTAGGCCCTACCCTCCTGTGGCATTCCATACTCTTCCTTATCACTTTTGTTTAGCGACATTTTTAGCTACAGTCTGATCACTCCTCGTCCAACTCCCTAGCTTTGTCACAAGGGGATTTCGGCAGCTCAGGGACCGAACCGCCGACACGAGGCAAAAAGCGCAGAACTAACAAGTAATAAGGAGTGGCAAAACCCTGGCAAAATAGGGCGATTCTCACGAGGGCTGTGTCACTGAGTGCTAAGGATTGCTATCTGGAGTTGGCACAAAACCGGAACAATTTTGTCGGGCCAAGAGAATCCAATCTCACGATATTGGGTTGATGGAGAATTGAATTCAATCCCACTAGATTGGATGGTAGCTGTCGACTCTGTCACACTCGGGTGGCGTATAAATCTTCCGTTTAGATATAGTTGTTCGGCTTGCGGTCTCCCTGCCTGAATCTGCTGGAGTCATACTCCCAAGGGAAGAGATCACTCTTTTCGGTGTTACAACTCACGCAGGCTGGAACCCAATTGTAAGGTTGATGCGCCCCGCCGCGTGTTAATGGAATGAAATGATCGACTTCCCACGCACCCTTTTTACCAACAACCCCATAG
>JBOHVJ010000065.1:0-3459 GCA_050735075.1 Binatia bacterium | reverse complement strand
CGCCAGGGTAGGTGTGACCTTCAAAACCTTTGTTATGGGCCTGCAGCTCGCGCCGATAATCGTCTACGTCTTTCATCGGCACCAGGCGGTCTGCCGCGCCGAAAAAGGCGATCACGGGCGACTGGAGATACTTAACGCGCTCGATAGGTTGCGTCGGCGTGTTGGGATTGTGCGTATCGTTGGTCGGAAAGCCGTGGAAAGACGCTGCGCCAGCCAAATCTTTTTGGTAGGTGGGCCAAAGTGTTGCAAAGCGCATAAACCTCCTCTGTTATAGCCAATCAGCGATCGGATTTTGCGATTCGGGTCGCAAGCTGACTCTGCAAGCAACGAAAAAATTGCCCCATCATTTGCTTGGCGACTCCCTCAAGCAAACGCTGGCCAACGCCGGCGATAAGACCTCCTACCTGGGCATCGCCGCTAACGAGAACTGCTGTCTTGTCGCCCTCTACCTCTCCCAGCGTGAGCGTTCCCTCGCCGCGAACAAATCCGGCCGAGCCGGAGCCCTCGACGATGAGCTTATAGCTGAAGGGCGGATTTTTTTCTCGCATGAGAATCTTGCCGCCGAATGCCCCCTTGATAGGACCAACTCCGATCTCCAACTCTGCCTCGAACTCGTCAGCTCCAATTTCAGTCAGGCTCTTACAACCCGGTGTACATACTTGCAGCGACTGCGGATCAGTCACCAAGTTCCACACGTCCTCTGAAGAGGCCGGAAATATGAAACGTCCTTCAATCTTCATTTATCAATTTCATCGCCACCGCATTATTCGAGCCCAGAGTTTACATTTGTACCTGCTCACCCTCTCGAGGCATTTCACGCTTCCCTTAATCTCATTGCCCGTTTCCACTTTGTAGCTCTCGAACCGATATGCCGCTGCGTCGCATGGGCGTACGCTGGCGAAACCCTCCCCTTGCGTGCACACCGTTCCAGTATGCCGAATGTCACGTCGTGTCAAGTATCTTTTTGGAATATCGTTAATCATGACATTTAGTTATGCGAGTCCTTCGGTCTATTAACGTAACGTTTGCAGCGCCGCTAATCCATTCGGCGTGACCGGAGAGCGGCCAAAGAGCACAAGGATGACTGACTATAGAGCAGCCTTGCTCCTTAACAGTCACTATAGACTTCGGTCCACCCGCTGACGGAGAAGAGCAAGGAAGTCTTGCGCAGAAGGCGACAGCGGTCGGTCTTTATAGTAGACGATGTAACTCTGGACGGTCAGTGCCAGCCCCGGAATTTCTAGGACTTTGAAAAGTTTGTTTCTGATCTCCTGGATCAGCATGTCTTGAAACAAGATCCCTAGTCCCATTTTGTTTTTCACAACTATTTTGACAGAAGCCGGACTGCCACATTGTATAGCAATCTTAGCTCCTAATCCTTCATGAATGAGATGGTTGAGCATCTTGTCTACTGCGCTTGCCATCCCTGTAGTAACAAGCGCGGCTTGGCGAAGATCTGATAAGCTTAACTGTTTCTTCCTCGCGAGCGGATGACTCGGTGCCGCAAACACAACAAGCTTTTCTTTGCGAAACGATTCGCTGGCAAAATCAGGATTGGCAGGAAGTTCATTAAGAATCGCGAGCTCGACGGTAGAGTTTTGCAACATCGACTTCACTTCCCTTGTCGTGCCGGTCCGCAGTATGATCGAAGTGTCACGGTGCGTCTTTTTAAACTTTACGAGTAGCGACGGAAGAAGGAGCGCTGATGCGGCATAACTCCCCGCGATCTTGAGAGGATCCGATTTTGTCAACTTTTTAGGAGACTTGAGTTCGTTTTTTGCCTCATCAAGATGAGCAAGAATGGCGTTGACGTGCCGCAAGAGAGAGGATCCCGCGTCCGTAAGCTCGCCTGCTCCGGCATCTCTCTCGAACAGTTTTACCCCGTAATCCCTCTCTAAATTTTTGAGGTGTTTGGAAACCGACGGTTGACTAACGTGAAGTAATTGGGCCGCCCTGGTTACGCTACCGCTATTTGCGACCGCGTGGAAGGCCTTCAACTGTGTGAAATTCATGACCGCTCCCTGTGACTCAAATATCAATTCCGCGGGAGCGGCGCAAGTTACATTCTCGCTGCCCTGGTGCTGAAAGTAATAAACGCAGTATTCCAAGATGATATTTGCCATAGGTTCGCCTTCATCATATCTGTCGCCTTGTTGAGAGACCGATCAACATGGATGGACTGAAAACAGATTGCCCGTCAAAAGTGTGCCAACCGATAGGCTGCTACGCCCCGGCTAAGAATGGACTAAAGATAGGAGACTGTAGGTCGCGCCTATGAATGAATTGCTTTTCTCCCCAATCCCATGCCGAATCACACTGTGGGGTCGTTGAATTCAATCCTAGGATGAAATGGGATCTATTTTCGTTCGAAAAGTGAAAGCTGGATATCATTCCAAGAAATCGAAGCGAGATGGACCTCTGGGTTTAAAGCTGGCCAAAACACTTGGGGTGGATGAAAGCACCCTATCCAAAATGTGATCCGGTATCTCGGTAGTGTCCTAATTTAGATTCTGTTTCCAAACAGCAAGCCGGGCAAAAATCCCACAATAAACAGAACGAGAAGGATAATAACGCCCGTAATTGTGGATGAGTAAAAAATAAGAATTAACCCACTTATAATCATCCCAACAGAAAGAATTGAAAGAAAAATAATACTAAGGGGATTTTCGTCAAAAAGAAGGGGTCTAATCCCAGGAGCAAGCACCATATTAGATCGAAGCCAATGTCCCAAGATCGCTTCTAAAACCGTTGCTATGAAGCCAAGTATCATCATAGTAAATCCTCCAAGCCCCATAACCTATGCGTTACCCCCGCTGCCATAGCGGGCGTTACCCTTAGCGTCTTGTGAATCCTCACGAAATTGTAATAGGCGAAGTGCAAAGCTAAGGCCGCCTTAAGATTCGCCAGCTTCTTACTAAAGGCATTGGTTAGGCGCGTAAATCGCCGGATGGCCATCCTCATGGTCAAGTTCTGTCTCTCCACATAGGACGTGCAAATATGGCTAGGATCGGTAT
Organism: Binatia bacterium; assembly: GCA_050735075.1. Taxonomy (GTDB): domain Bacteria; phylum Desulfobacterota; class Binatia; order UBA9968; family UBA9968; genus JAHFAO01. The sequence continues at coordinate 445 of JBOHVJ010000065.1, read as the reverse complement.
TCCCATTTATCACGGTGGATATAACCTCCGAGACTCTTGGTGGAGAGTAACGCCCTGGCCCTGGATTTTCTGCGCTGTAGAGCTTGACCAATTGCGCATAGTCAACGTCAGTACCAAAAGCCTGCTCTACGGCGTCTATATAGGCCCTGAACCCATCGCTGGTCAACTGGATTCTTCCATTACCCTGCAAGCGGTCCTGTAGATCCATCATAAAGCGAAGGGCCGTTTCTCCATCCCGCTTTCCTACCAGATAGTTAGGCACTAACTTTGTCTCTGCATCTAGGGCTACAAAAACGTATTGATCCCCTAATTCGGGATTCAATTTCTCTTCTTGGGTAAGTCTCCGTTCTTTCTTCCCGCAAAAGGTCCATATCTCGTCCACCTCAATCAGCTTGGAGTGAAACCCCCTAAGAGGCTGGTGTAGGATCTCCGAGCATTTATCCCC
>JBOHVJ010000064.1:0-8074 GCA_050735075.1 Binatia bacterium | reverse complement strand
CCTCTTGACTGTCAAGCGACTCCGGCTCTACTGCGAAAAGTGATGTTCAAGAGAAGCGGAGTGGGCCTGCTCCTCCGCGGGAGCCGATAGGTCTCTGCTTTTCTGCTCCCAACTACTTAACCTGATCTACCCTCCCCTCTGAGTCAGTTTAGTGTCGGACGTCTCCCTTTCTTCGGTGCAGGCCCGCTCCCCTCGAGAAAAAGGCATGGGATTGCGAGGGGGAGGAAGACTGGAGGCCTGAGGAACGTGAGCGAGGAGGTTGGTGCAGGCCCTGACAGTTGGAGTAACCACACTCAGGGGAAGGGGAGGCGGCCCTCAGGGCACTGGCCCATTTCCTCAGGCCGGAAGGCTTTCTTCCCCTCGCAAAGTGCTTGCCACACTTTTTGACAGGGAGCCATCGATTCCTTGACAGGAGTCATGCTTTGCTTTAACTTCTGCCCCAAGAGCTAAAACTTGAAGGGTTCTCTTAAAAACATAGCCGAACCTCTGATCTTTTTCGTGGTCCTCCTATTGCTGTGGGAGATCCTGGTGGAGGTTATCCGTGTTCCTAGTTTCATCCTCCCGCCACCAAGGGATCTTTATACAGCCTTCACCGCTAAGTTTCACATTTTAAGCAGCCATGCGATGGTCACGTTTGGGGAGGCAGTGGGCGGGTTCGCCCTCTCCTTTATCTTAGGCGTGGGTTTCGCAATTAGCGTGGTTTATTCACGCCACTTACAGAACACCATCTATCCGCTCATCGTGATCCTCTATGCCATGCCAAAGAGCGCCTTCGCTCCCCTCATGGTCATCTGGATCGGCTACGGGCTCTTCTCTAAAATAGCGATCGCGTTTCTTGTCGCTTTCTTCCCTATCGTGGTCAATACGGTGGTGGGCCTGAAAGAGGTGGAGCCGGAGCTCCTCGATTTGGCCCGTATCTACAAAGGATCTCAATTCGAGGTTTTCAGGAAGATACGGTTGCCCAATTCCCTGCCCTACATGTTTGCCGGGATCAAGGTTGCCATCGTTTTGTCTGTGACTGGGGCTATCGTGGCCGAGTTCGTGGCCGCCAATGAAGGACTCGGATACCTGATCCTTCAGGCCAACTATAGCCTCGATACGGCCTTTGCCCTCGTGATTCTGCTGATCCTCGCCCTTCTCTCTCTCGGCCTTTTTATGGCGGTCGAAGTTATTCAAAAGAAGCTGGCCCCATGGAGTGCGGAGGTAAGGCAAATTGAAGGTTCGTTTTGATTTTTACGCTTTGACTTCTGAATATGCTTTAAGGAGGAGAAAAATGACACCCATGAGAAATAGTATCATAAATGGTTTTAAGGCGGCTCTTTTGGGCGCAGCCCTTGGATGGGTCCTCTGCGCGACATGCTCATTCTCTGTCCAGGCCGCCGAGAAACCCACAGCCGTCATCCGCTTGGACTTCATCATTGGCGGGAAGCATGCCCCGTGGTTTGTCGCCCTGGATAAAGGGTTCTACTCGAAGCGAGGTTTGTCGGTAAAAATTGAGGCCGGAGCGGGTTCGGCGGATACGGTTCGCGCCATTGCGGCGGGACTGGCCGATGTCGGCTTTGCCGATATTGGGACGGTCATCGTCGCCAAGTCAAGGGGTGCCCCTGTCTTGTCGGTCGCGCAATTAGGGTATGTTCCCGCTACCATCCTCTGGCGTGAAGATACGGCTATTAAAAATTTAAAGGACCTGGAAGGAAAGTCATGGGCTATCAGCCCTGGACAGGCCCAATGGTTCCTGATGCCGGCCTATGCGAGAATCAATAATATCGATTTTAAGGCAATCAAAATCCAAGAGACCGCCCCGGCCCTTCAACCGGCGGCCCTGGTTGCCAAGAAAGCTGATTTTATCGTGATGTACCGCGCATCAAACGATGAAGTGACCGAAAGGGCGGCAACCAAGCAGGGGATGAAACTGAAAAGGGTGTACATGAGGGAAACCGGTCTCAATATTTACGGGAGCACCCTCATTGTTAAAGAAGAGGATGTAAAGAAACGGCCCGATATGATCCGCGCCTACGTGGAAGGGACCATGGAGGGGTTGAGGTATGCCCGCGACCATCAGGATGAGGCGCTACAGATACTGGTAAAGCATAAGCCCGAGCTGGATAAGGAGCTTTCCCGAATTCAACTGAAAAACGCGGTCGAGGAAGTCTTCATCCCGCCCGAATCTTTAGAGTTGGGCTTCGGCTATATGAAACCGGACATCATGGAGAAGACAGTAAGAGTTACGAACGATTTCTTCGACGTGGCCAGAAAGGTATCTTTGGAAGAGACGCACACAAACCAATTCATCAAAAAGTAAGGAAGAGACAGCTTGGGGTCTTGGAGTGCCGCCGCTGATCACTGTAGAGGACGTTTCCAAACTATTTAAGATTGGCCCCAAGACCATACATGCGGTGGATCGGGCCTCCTTCGCTATCGATGAGGCCAACTTTGTATCCATTGTGGGTCCAAGCGGGTGCGGGAAGAGCACGCTCCTCAAAATCATCGCTGGCTTGCTTTCGGCCAGCTCCGGCGTGGTCTCTGTTAACAACAAAGAGGTTGACGCGCCTCTGGAAAGCGTCGGGATGGTGTTTCAGGCGCCGGTGCTGCTTAAGTGGAAGACCGTCGTCGGGAACATCATGCTCCCCGTTGAATTCGCCAGGCTCGATAGGGACCGCCACCTGGAAAGGGCCAGCTCGCTCATTCGGCTCGTGGGGTTACAGGGCTTCGAAGAGGTCTATCCCCATCAGTTGTCCGGCGGGATGCAGCAGAGAGTTTCTCTCTGTCGCGCCTTGGTGACCGACCCGCAGATCCTCCTGATGGATGAACCCTTTGGGGCCCTGGACGCCTTGACGCGTGACGAGCTTGACCTTGAGTTGTTAAGGATATGGGAGGAGAGAAAGAAAACGGTCCTGTTCGTGACGCATAACATACAGGAGGCTGTCTTTCTCTCGGACTACGTGGTGGTCATGTCGGCTCGTCCCGGAAGAGTTCTTCAGAAAGTAAAAATAGAATTGCCGAGACCTAGAGCCATGGAGATGATGAGTTCTCCTAAGTTCGGCGCATATACGCTTCAGATTAGAGGCATGCTCGCTTCGGCCAGTGGAATTCCGGGCGCGGCTGGTGGTTCTACGACGTAAATTGGATCCCCTTATTGGAGTAAGGCCCTGCGCCGCAGCTAACGGGGAGCGGGGAAGTGAAGTTCCAGGTAGTTTCCTTCTGAGTCAAACATGTAGATGGTTTTTCCACTGCTCCGTTCTACCGACCGATGAAACTTCCCTAGCTCTTTAGCCGTCTTCAGGGCATCCTCGAAGTCGTCCCAATCCATGTCAAAGGCCTGGTGCGCTATGCCATCTTGGTCGATGGCGTCTTTGTGGATCGGCCGGGGACGTTCGAAGAGGACAACATCATCGGTGCCGCATCTTAATCGGTCCAACCTGGGAATCTTGCCGTGGATCTCCAGGGCGTTCGGGCTGTTTGGGTTTCCTCCTACGCGGTCGAGGAATTGCATCCCCAACACTTTGGTATAAAACTCTCTCGCGCGGTCAATATCATCGACCGGGATCCCCATATGGTAGACCTTCTTGAGCTTCATCTCTTTTCCTCCTTGGTTCTTGATTGGCAGGATTTTAGAAGGTCCCATTTAGCCATGTCAAGGCACTAAAGCGGCTGGGCTCGCATCATAGATCGTGGAGTTGGTGACCAGCCCGATGCGCATCCCCTTTTCTTTGGCTATTTCCAAGACCGACTTGTCACCAGCATTGCTGGACCTAACGCGGCGAGAGAGATAATCCCTTACGATCCCACAGGAAGCAGTAAATTGCCGCTCATCAATCCCTGGCCCCTGGCCTCTCACTCTACGCCTTCTTCGCAAGCTCAGCGGCCTTCTTACACTTCTCGCGGGCAAACTTCACCCATTCGTTAATCTTCTGGTTTCTGAACGCATCATTCTTCCATTTTACTGAAAGAGCAAGCGCCTGGTCCAGTGTGACAGGCATCTTTGTCAGTTCGGCGACGGCTTCAGGCTTCATTCCTCCAGCGATCACAGCCTCCCATGCCTTGACAAGATCTTGATGAGTATCAACGAGCAGAGCCCCCACGAGATCATTCACGAGAGACCAGAGCTTGCCCTGTCTATTTGAGTCGTAGTTGATGAGGCCTCCGAGTTCGAATGGATTCAGAGGGACGATACTCTTCTTCCCCAATGTTTGATAGAGAGAAGGGAGAACACTTAGCCGACCCAGGGTAAACTTTCTAGGCCCTCCTTGAGCTCCTTTGGGGAGCATCCAGAGCTTCTGCCCCTCCTCGGACATGACGAAGGCGATAAATTCTTTGGCGACATCGAGATTCGGGGCTCCTTTGAGAATCCCCATACCGTCCGGGTTGACCACGGTTAGCCCTTTTGGAAGCACATATCCGATTTTATCGGCTCCGAACTCCTCAACTCTCGGCCAGGCGTAAAAGTCAATGGCGAGTCCTGCCGCCACCTCTCCGGTGACAACATCTCTGGGAGTATCTCCGGCCGCTTGAGTAAAGTTCTTCACATTGGCTCCCAACCTGGTGATAATCGACCAGGCCTTCTCCCACCCATACGATTCGATCATGACAGCATACGACATATGAACGCTTCCACTCTGCCTCGGATCGGCAGAGCCGACCCATCCCTTGAATTCAGGTCTTGCGAGATCTTCCCAGGTTCGAGGTTCAGGTTTCTTCTCGGCTTCGAGAACAATCTTATTGAAGATAATCCCAAATCCCGAAAGGGCCGTCCCATACCAGGTATATTTCGGATCGTACACCGGGATGCCAAAGAAATCTTTAGGCACTCTGGAGAGGACCGCATCGGGAAGCTTGTACGGTTCGAGACGCTTTTCTTGATCGAGAGCAGTATATGGTTCATGTCCCCCACCCCAGAAGATATCAATATTAATCCCATTAGGATTCCTGGAGAACTCTGATCTGATAAACCTCACGATGGAGGAGGTGCCTCCCTGATCAAGCCACTCCAACCGAACCGTTTCGCCGGTTTTCTTCTTATACCACTCTTTGAAGGCATCGGTAAATTCCCTTTGGATCGACTCCTGATGGGGTGAGACCAGGATCAGCTTTTTTGCTGCTGCGGGAACAGCCAGCAAGAGACAAAGGCAAATTACGAATATACTCGCGAAAAACCGTTTCATAGAATTTTGCCCTCCCTTCCTGTCAAATTAACCCTCTCGAGAGGCTCTTGAAAAAGATCGCCAGTGCTCATGCCCTGAATAACTCTCCCATCTTTTGTCCGAGCAGCTTGCTCGCGACGAAAATTGAGATGGTCAAAACGATCATCCCGATGATCCCAAGCGCACTTGAGATATAGGCTCCATCTCCTAACCGACCAAAGAGGGCCCAGATCGCTTTTGTGATTGGATAGAACTGCTCCTTCATCGCTAATATCAAGCTATCGCTCACTTCCATCATGGCATACGCAAAGCAAAGAAGCCCGCCAGCAATAAGATTCGCCATGATGAGGGGAAGGGTGATTTTTATCACTGTTTTTGATGCGCTCGCCCCAAGGTTCAGAGAAGCCTCTTCCAGTGCGATGCTTGTCTGCTGGAACCCTGCATAGGCCGCCCGGACTGCGAAGGGAAGCCTCCTGATCCCGTAGCTGATGATCAGCAGCGGAACCGGATTTTCTCTGGGATCGAGTATCGTTCCTGAATAGGTCGCGACATATCCAAAGGCGAGAACAAGACCGGGAAGGGCCAGGGGAAGCATCGCCAGTGTATCGATCACATTCTTCCACGGAATCCGCTTCCGAGTGAGGAGATAGGCAATAAGCACCCCGAAGAAGAGATCAAAAGTCGTACTAAAGACGCTATAGAGAAGGCTGTTCGCAATTCCTGTTGAGGCGAGAGGATGGGTAAACGCAAGGCCGTAGTATTTCAAGGTGACCTCTTGAGGCAAAATCGACATAAACCATTTCTGGGAAATCGAGGCGATCACCACGCTGATATGAGGGATGACCGCGAGGAAAAAGACGAAGAGAAAGAAAAGATAGAGAGGGATTGCCTTAAACCATGAAAGCCGCAGGCTCCTTGGAACAATATGTCCACGCGAGAACATCTCATAGCGTTTTGTGCCGACCAAGACTTTTGAGAGGTAAAAGAAGAAGACTGTCATGATTAACACAAACACAACTAAGACCGAGCCCATGGGATTTTCATGAATATCCGTCACCATGTTGAAGATATGAACAGGAACCACCCTGCGATACCCAAAGATCAATGGAGTACCGAGGTCAGTCAGAGCCCAGAGGAAAACAATAATCGCCCCGGCAAAGTAGCCCGGGATCATGAGAGGAAATGTAACCGACCTGAAGAGTTTGAATCGGCTTGCCCCCATATTTTCGGCCGCTTCCTCAAGACTCGGATCAACATTGGCCAACGCAGCCGCGACGTTGAGATACATAATCGGATAGAGGTGAAGCACCTCGAGGATGATAATCCCCATGAAGCCTCCATCACCAAACCAGTCAATCGGTTTATCGATCAGGCCGATCTTCATGAGAAAGAGGTTCACAGATCCATACCGGGCAAAGAGCTGCTTCATCCCGATCGCCCCAACGAAGGGAGGCATAACCATCGGTACGAGGAGCAGTCCCTGGACAAATGACTTGAACGGAAAATCAAAACGCACCATGAGAAAGGCAAGCGGGAGGCTTAAGAGAGTTGTAGCTATGGTTGTGGCAACCCCGATCTTGATGCTATTGAGAATTGCTTCCCTCATGACCGGGTTCTCGAACATGAGTTGGAAGAATCTCAGGGAGAACTGGCCATCGATATAGAAGGCTTTGACAAAGACATAGAGGATAGGGACGATGAGGAAGGCGACAAACACTCCTCCGATAAGGAGGAGAAGTAGAAGTGTGATCAGCGAGATGTCATATCGCTCTGACAGAACCTTCAGCATGGGTTTCGAACCCTTATTCAAAAAACACTACCACATCTTTGGGATGAAACGTGATCTCAACGATCTCGCCTCGCTTTCTTTCATGCCCTTCGGGGTTGTTCAACATCATTTTTAACTCGAGGTTCTCACCGATGGCGAGTCGATACTGTTCAATCTCTCCTAAGTACGTGACCCCTTCGATCACGGCCTTCAGTCTATTCGGAAAATGATCCTCATGGGGGTGAGCAAGGGAGAGACTTTCAGGTCTGATGGAACAATAGACCTCGGTTCCCGTTCGGAGCCCATCGGGAAGGTGAATTGAATGGACAGGGCCATACGGCGTTTCAATAATCACGAACCCCTTCCCGCGATTGATCTCTGTCACCCTTCCTCGCAGAAGATTAGTCTCGCCGATAAAATCAGCGATGAAACGGTTCTTGGGGCTCCTGTACACCTCCCTTGTGGAGCCGACCTGAATGATCTTCCCGCAATCCATGACCGCCATCCGGTCAGCCATAGAGAGCGCCTCTTTTTGGTCATGTGTCACATAGATCGTGGTGATTTTCGTCTCTTCGTGAATCCGTTTAATCTCGTCACGCATTTCGAGACGAAGCTTGGCATCGAGATTCGACAGTGGCTCATCAAGGAGAAGGACGTCAGGCTCAATAACGAGCGCCCTCGCCAGCGCAACTCGCTGCTGCTGCCCACCTGAGAGCTGATTGGGATAGCGGTCGATATACTCCTCCATCTTCACCACAGCAAGAGCCCGCCTGACCATCTCCTCACGCTTTCGCTTCTCAATCTTTCTGATCTCAAGGCCATACTCGACATTCTTGTAGACGTCCATATGCGGCCAGAGAGCATAGTTCTGGAAGACCATCCCGGTATTTCGCTGTTGAGGGGGGACCTTATTCATGAGACGGTCGTTAAAGTACAGCTCTCCATCGTCAGGCTTATAGAAACCGGCCACTAATCGTAAAGCCGTCGTCTTTCCACAGCCCGACGGCCCGAGAAGGAAGAACAGTTCACGGTTTTCGATGTCAAGCGTGAGATGGTCAACCGCCGTGACTCTGTCAAACCGCTTTGTCAGCCCCTTCATCCTGATCTTCACACACGATCTCCTAGTTTAACCCCCATACTCCAAGCCGGAGGAAACGTCCAGCCC
>JBOHVJ010000063.1:0-11303 GCA_050735075.1 Binatia bacterium | reverse complement strand
GTCAAGTAGTGATTCCGTCTAAGCTTCGGCGCAAATTCGGTATTAAGAAGGGAACGCAGGTTTACCTATACGACCGGGACGGCGAGATAGTTATAAAGCCAATCACTGATGACTATATCAGGAAAATGGCCGGAATCGCCGGCACGAAGGGGAAGCTTTCGACGAATTACCTTAACAAGCTCGCGGTGGAAATCTATCCAGCCTTTAGACCCTACATAAGCACTTCTTAATCTCTCGGTCTCCCAATCTCTATCTTTCCACTTGTCCTTTAAAGGCTGTAGATATTTTTTGACCGTGGCTTGGTCAAGCTGCCGCTTGCTAGTATTTAATATGGATTTCATGAGTTTCAAAAAGGCCGATATCCCTCTGTTGGTAAAGATGATGTATTTCTCAGGATCCCGCCATTGTTTTTCGAAAAGACTTTTAAGGACACTTAAATAAAGTCTCAGTGCACTAACATACTCTTTAGATTCATTTGCATAATATTTCCGCAGTGAACCTCTAGGTCCTAGTAGTCCCTTAAGGTCATATCCCGAAAAGCCCTTGAGGGTTAATCTCTGCGTGCCAATGTCTAAAAGCCTTATCTTGTCCTTAAAAGGCGTCGTTCTGTTAAGCTCGACCACGATCCTAATTGCCATGAGTTCATTATCTTTCTGACATTCTGCTTCGTTCTCAGTATACTTGAGGTACGCGACAAGATTTGGATCCATACGTCGTGACTTGTCGTTTATGGCTACAAACGTGTCTCTCCTCTTACTAGAAGGCAGATTAGCCAAACCCAGTACGACGAGATTAAAATTTGCCTTAGTAGCTGGCTCTGCTGCGGAGAATCCGTAAAGTCGATGCTGACCATCTATAAGTTCTAGCGAAGCATATGCCATCGGTATTTTCAGCACCACAAGTTCACAGGCCTTCTCCTGTGTGATATTGATTGGTTTACCGCTGACATCCTTTTCGGGCTTTACTCTCTCCCAAGTTATCTTATCACTGAAATGAACGATAATGTTCGGCGGCAAGAGAGCTCCCTCTTGGGTCACAAATTTCCTAACGCTACGAAGTCTTTCTTTCCTAAGCATTCGCTGATACGCACTGGCATTTCCTTGAGCCCTGCGGCATATCACGCTGGTTTTCAATAGCTTTTCTGGCGTAAACGTGAAGAGGAACAAATCTGTATCAGAGCCCGAAAAGGGTTGTTGGAATCGCAATGCCAATGCATGATAAATAGTTTTTTCCTCTTCAGTTGTTATTCCAAAAGAATTAATGATTTCATATTTTGCATACTCGCCTATGGCGTCGACCACAACCTCGTAGTACTTAAGCTCATCCTGTCCCCATACCTTGATGCCTTTTTCTTGAGCTAGTTCTTTCTCTGGGGCAGATACTTCTCTGCCAGTCAAAACAACTAGGCCGGCTTTCGCGTTGGCGGGTTTCATAAGTTCTTGCAGATCGTGTATGTAGCCGCTGAAAGGTTGCTTTAAGTTTGGCGCCGTCGTGTTCTGACCTACAATTTTCACTCCTAGTTCTTTTATGGTCGCAGACAGATCCAGCGGTCTCTTATTGCCTCCAGTCAAGGTCACAATCTCTTCAGCAGTATCGCTGGAATTTGGCTTCGTCTGGAAGCCGGCCCGTTCGAAAACTGTCCACACTCTTTTGTTTAGTTCGGCGCCCTTGTCGCTCATTATTTTTCCTAGAAGGCCTAGCTGAGGCAGAATCAGTCCGGGCGATGGTGTGGAATCAAAGATGTGACCGGATCGGGAGACCCAGCCGAAGTTAGTTTCGCGTAAAATAGGGCAAATTCTTTAAGAAGGCAACAGGCATTAGACAATAGGCAATAGGAAGAAAGGGGAGAAGAAGGCAACAGGCAATAGCTCCGCCAGACGCGGATCAGCCTCCGGCTGAAACAGGCGTGAGGCGAGAGCAAAAAGTAGAATAAGGGCCGTGATTCGTGATCGGGGACTAGGCTGGGGTGTATTGACGGATTTCAACCTGAATCCCGGAGCGGGCAGCTTCCTCTGCGGATCTGAGGAGGCTAGCTGTAATCTCCCCATCTACATACTCCTCACCGCAGTTTGCGCAGACGCTAGCTGGAACACCCTTGAAGACCAAGGTCGTCCCATCCTTTTCCAAAGTCACTGTGGTCTTTCCAACCTTTGTTTCACCCTTCTTGCAAACAACACAGTTCATCGTTTCTTTCTCCTTTTGAAATCCGTTTCCCATTCCTCCGGATCGGGCTCATATACCGTAATCACAATGTTCTCCCTATCCTTCACATTATCGGCTACCACTACATGGAGAGGTCTCAAACCTTGCCAGCCGAGCACTAGACGGCTCGGATAGGGAATATCATCTGGATAGTCTTCAACCGTCTCTCCTGCCATAATTACATTCCGCACTTCTTCTTCGCTGATGAGCCGCTGGTACATACGCTGGATCGCATGGACCCTAAAGACTAGCCGGTCAAAACCCACATCCCAGCCCTTGCATTATCGCTATCAGATGCAATTGAACGCAACCACAAGACTTGTTAATTCTACAACGATTTTAGGTCTTGGGAAAGGCCGAAATCGGGGGTCCCTGTGCTTTTGGGGACCGGTCACAATTTGGGGTTGGATCAATTTATTCTGTTGAAAGTTTTGCCATTGCAGGTGATTTCTGGTCTTAACCGGATGAGAGGGTTGCCAGCATCCGTTTTTAGATCAACGCCTGGCGTTTTTGAGATCAAAAATTGCGACCTCAAGTTGGCGGCCTCCGTCGCGGTCAACTGGAACGCGAAATCATCCGGAAAGCGGTGGGAGTTTCGTCTCACGCCCTGGTTGAGAACCCTTGTTGTAACGCCGTACAACCGCGCAAGATCGGCGTCGAGAATGACCCGGTGGCCCCGGATCGAAAGAATCAAAGGCTCCAGCGGTTCGTTCGCGAAGGGTCTTTTCGCTGCGGGCATGGCTTCAGCACATAGCGAAGGGGGAGGTCTTTACCTTTTTGATGTGTTTCGTCCGTGTCCTCCGAAACAAAGAACCCCGGCTGGGAAATCCAGTCCGGGCTATGATGCAGAATCGAAGATATGACCGGATCGGGGGACCCAGCCGAAGTTAGTTTCACGTAAAATAAGGCAAATTCATCAAGAAGGCAACAGGCATGAGGCGAGAGGCAACAGGGGAAGGGATGAAGGATGAAAAGGGCGAAAAACGTGACTCGTGTTCGTGATTCGTGATCGTGGGGATAGGCAAGAGGCTGGAGGATAAAGGATGAAGGATGAAAAAGTAGAAAAAAAACTGTGTGGATCGTGTTTAAAACTAAGGATGAAGTGTGAAGGATAAAAGAAAAAGGAGATTCGGTTGGCTAATTCTAGTCAGGCCACGGGAGAATCGGATTACTTTGATCCGGCAAGGCCCAGCTCTTTTTGCGCCTCGCGGAGAACGGAAAAATCTACCAGTTTCGTAACCGGCGGGGGCTCTTTGAGTTTCAGCGGGGCGATCAAGAGCCCGGTAAGACTGTCCGTAGTAGCTGATGCGGCCTGTGCGCATGGCTGAAAAGTCGATTGATTTTTTGAGAGTTTGGTTATACTTTCAACTTTACTGCAGCTCGCCTATAACGGGTCCCGGTTCATAAGGAACAATAAGATCGGGGGTCTGTCATGTCTCAAGAAAACAGGCAAGATGGCGTCGCTAATACGCTTAGGCAAGGGCTTAGAAACTTCTGGTATCCGGTTTCTCGCTCCGAGGACCTGGGGTCCAAGCCGGTCGGCCTCAAATGCCTCGGCGAAGATCTAGTGCTCTGGCGCGACTCCAAGAGGCAACCGCATCTCTTCAGCGACTATTGCGCTCACCGTGCCGCCCGTCTTTCGCTCGGTCAGATCCACGGTGACATCCTGCAGTGCTGGTACCACGGCATTCAGTACGATAAAACTGGCCAATGCTGTCTGATTCCCATTGAAGGCGAGGACAGCCCAAGGGCAAAACAACTCTCGGTCCCTTCTTACCCGGCAGAAGAGAAGGGGGGACTTATCTGGGCGTATATCGGTGACGTCAAGAAATTTCCGCCGCCTCCACTTGAGGTTCCCGAAGAACTCCTTGATGGTGAATGGCAGCGCTACACCCTGCCTGTCACGTGGAACGTCAACTGGCTCTTGTATATCGATAATCTAGTCGATCCACTGCATGCCCCGTTTCTCCACGCTAGATCGTACACGTTGAGCCGAGGGATGAAACAAGACAGGCTCAAGATTACCAAAACCGATTACGGTATTTTCGTCGAACGTGAAGGCCAGAAGCTGGTGAACTTTGACTACGTGGAGGCGCACTTCCCCAATTGGTTCCGGCTCGACATCCCTTACCCGCGGACAGCCGGGCCTGGGGGGCCGCTCCATATCATCGTGATCGCCACCCCCATAGACGAGGAGAGCACTCTTTTATTCTTTTTCCGCATGCGTAGAGTTTCCGGCTGGAAACGGCTCCTTTGGAAAGCGCTGTGGGGGATCTTCCTGGAGCGGATGGCGTGGAATGTGATCGAGCAAGATCGAATCATCCTCGAGTCACAGCGTGGCCTCCAATCCCGCCTCCGGGAGCGTCTCGTGCATTCAGACGCTGGAGTTACCTACTTCCGCCAGATGTTGAACCAAGAGGCGGCCCGCCAGAGTGCCGTGACCAACGGTGAAATGCTGCCTTCCCCTCATGCCACCGGGAACTCTCAGGGATCTCCAAGACCGGTTCCTATCCATGGTGGATGAGGTACGACGAGAAAACAACTCGAGGAAGACTGCGCGAAGAAAGCTAGGCCAGTTTCTGAGGAGAAGGCTCCGAGTTACCGAACAGATCGGGATTAGGTGTATCAAAACAGGGAGGTCTGGGCATGGAGTATACTAAGGCTAATGCAAAGGACTGGGCGAAAGAGAATTTTCAGGGCGTGTGCAACGTCATTATTCCCAGCTACACGGCCGACCTCAAAAGGCTCAATGAAAAGGGTATTCGCCACGACGTCCGTAGGAATATAGAACTAGGTTTTTGGGGGACTTTGCTGGTTTCCGAGGCGGGAACCACCATGGCTGAGATGCGACAATTCATGGAGATTGCGGTTGACGAGGCCAAAAGGCGCCACCGCTTCTTGCTGCACGGAACGTTCGACACCGCTGACGACATCGTCAAGATAGCCCAAGAGGCTAGCCAGATTGGAGTCGATGGTTTACTCCTGGGCCATCCAAACTCGTTTTATCCGAAGGATGCCGACCAGCTTTATGATTATTTAGCCTACGTCTGTAACCGCACAGAGCTCGCGGTGGTACTGTTTGCCGCGCACCATTGGAATTTTGAGCGCTTGCATCCGAGCGGCTACCCCCCGGAGGTCCTGGTCAGGGCAGCAGATCTTCCGAACGTAGTCGCCATCAAATACGAGGTCGGTCGTCCCGGGATTGCCGGTGACTACGAGTTCTGGAAGATGATCAAAGGGAAGCGTGTTCTTTTCTCCGATCCCCTCGAGGCGCACTCGCCGTTGACGGTCGAGATGTTCGGGCAGCAGTGGATGGGTACAAGCAACTACGAATACTTCGGTGGCACGGTGCCGCAGTACTTCAAGCTGTTGCGCGAGGGGCAGTACGAGCGCGCCATGAAGATCTATTGGCAGATCCAGCCAGCTCGGAACGCCCGTGTCTCCGAGCAGGCCACGTTCAGCGGCGCGAACTTCATCCACCGCTACTTGTGGAAATACCAGGCATGGCTCCACGGTTATAACGGGGGGCCGCTGCGCCAGCCGGTGATGAAGCTGAATGGCGGTCAGATGCGCCGGTTACGTGAGGCCTTGCTTCGATCTGGCCTTGAGCCTACCAAGGAAGATCCCGCAGAATTTTACGTGGGTCGCAATCCGGCCTGAGAGGCCCACCGTGGCCCTGCTGCTGAATCACGAAGAGGTGTGCGCCAGCGTCACCATGCTCGATGCCATCGAGGCTATGGAGATCGCTTTCAGGGAGCAGGGTGAGGGGGCTGTTACTCAGCCGCCTCGGCTCAACACCAAAGCTGGCAAGGGATGGTTGCGGATCGGCCCGGCAGTCATGGAGCGCTCCGGCTGGATGGGCTTTAAGGCGATGAATTTAGCGCCCGGCCATGGAGTTCGCTACCAAGCACATCTCTACCACGTGGCGAACGGGGAACTGGCGGCTATCATGGACGCGCAGCACCTGACCACGCTACGCACCGGCGCAACCAGTGCCGTAGCGACGCGCCGGCTTGCCCCTCCTGAGCCGACAACCGTCGGCGTGCTAGGCTCCAGCGTGGAGGCAAGGGCGCAGCTCGAGGCGATGCATGCCTTAGGCTTGGTTCGTTCCGCGCGTGTCTATAGCCCAACTCCAGCCAACCGCCAGCGCTTCGCATCCGATTTTGGCAAGGCCTGGGGGATTGAGGTGATGGCGGTATCTCATTCCCGCGAAGCGGTAGACGGTTGCGGTATCATCGTGGCCGCGGTCAAGTCCGCTGAGACTGCTTTGCTAGGGGAGTGGCTCGCGCCAGGAACGCATGTTAACTCAGTCGGTACCGCCCGCCCGGACCAGCGAGAAATCGATCCTAACACGTTCCAGCGAAGCGACGTGGTTGTGGTGGATACACGCGAGGGTGTCTTCGGCGAAGCCGGTGACGCAATCGCCGCCAAGGAAGTCATCTCACCCGATAACGTTTACGAGTTGTCTGATTTGGTAACGGGCCGTGCTCCCTCACGAACTCGTCCCGATCAAATCACGCTATTCAAATCAGTTGGCACTGCCCTGCAAGATATTGCGGTCGCCGCGCGTATATACGAGCGCGCGCGTGAAAAGGGGCTGGGGACTGAAATTGAAAGCTTCCCCTTTATGAAGAAGCTATAAGGAGTAGCCTCATGCAAAGCTCTAAAGCAAAATTCGCGTCTGTCCTCATGATGGTCGTCGGGCTGACCGTGCTGACCATATTGACCCAAGCGGTAACTGTTAGCGCACAAGCCACCAAGATAAAGGTAGGTAAGGTCATAGGAGGCGATGGTTTTCATCTACCCTCATATGTCGCAATGGAAAGAGGTATGTTTAAGGGAGAGGGCCTTGATGTCTCGTTCATTACTACGGGTGGAGCAGTGCTGGTGAGAGCAGCTATAGCCAAGGAGATAGACTTCGCGCCGATACCGGGGGGAGGTTCTGAGGCAATGCTTAAAGGAGCGCCGCTCGTCTTTGTTGTGGGAGAATCCCTGGTCTCCCAATGGACTCTAACAACCGGCGCTGACATTAAGAGGGTGGAGGATCTGAAGGGCAAGACCTTGGGACTTGGAAGGCCAGGGGGAGCAGATTATACCGAGCTCGTTGTTGTCCTCGGTAAATTTTTCAAAATGGAGTCAGGAAAAGACTACAAGGTCATTAGCTTTACCGCAGAACCTGATAGGGTAGCGGCCCTTGTAAACCGATCCATCCAAGGGGCTTCGCTTTCCTTCGTCCATGCTGCCAGGGCGGAAAAGGAAGGCATGAAGATTCTGCTGAGAACAGGGGATTATATTCCCAGGTTAGGAGGGACCCTTCTCACGCACAAGGATTTTGTCAAAGAGAAGCCCGATGCGACAAAAAGGTTCATTAAGGCTATCGCCAGGGCAGCAGACTACATCAGGACCAATCAGCAGGGGACGGTAGAAGTGATCCAGAAACATATTGAAATCGGGGATCCAAAGGTAATCGAGGGATTCTACAAGCAGGTGTCGGATAAGTATGGACCGGAAATTCCGACTGACTTGCTTCGCTTGTTATTCGAGTCCAGAGCCAGGCCAGAGCTGGGTTGGCCCGCAGGAAAGCCGATCCCCGATCCGGAGCAATTTGTCGCCCGCGACTTGTTGAATGAAGTCCTTAAAGAGATGGGGAGGAAGGTAACGAAGTAAATCTGCTATTAAGAGGGCCTTCTATATAACTCCTACTTTAGTTGATTGCTTACGCCTGGAAAAACTGAGCTCTGATTCAAGAAGCGACACTAAGTATTGGACTTATCCCCTTTTAACTTCTTCGTATGGTTTCACCTTACGTCTTGCTTATCTGGTTGAATTCGATTCCCTCAGCATCGTTTTGCAGAATGACCCCCATAGCCGTTTCGCGTCGATTCGTCGAAGCTTCAAGGATGAAAGGGATCTGCTCGTCGCTTTGGGTTGCTCATGGGCGCCGGGAGCGGAGATGGAGGGATGGCTTGGTTGACTGTCTCGGTTCCTCCATGTTATGGCCAGAAAGGGTCGGAGTCTTTACAAACTTTTTTTTTTCTGTATAGAGTTTGTAACTTGATTTGGGGAAATTTATGGCCATGATCATCGACGGTAAGGCGGTTGCACGAGAAATTCAGAGACAGATCAAGGAAGAGATCGAAGGGCTCAAACGGAGGTGGGGAATCGTTCCTGGGCTCGGGGTGGTCCTAGTGGGAGATGACCCTGCCTCCCATCTCTATGTCAGAAACAAGGAAAAGGCCTGCAAGGAGGTAGCTATCCAATCCAAGGAGCATTTGCTTCCCGCTTCGGTTTCGGAGAAAGAGCTGCTGTCGCTTATCCAGAACTTGAATCGAGACAAAGAAATTCACGGCATCTTGGTTCAACTCCCTTTGCCGGCCCACATCCGCTCAGATAAAATCTTGCAGGCAGTCTCTCCGCAAAAGGACATCGATGGCTTTCATCCGGTGAACCAGGGACTTCTCCTCCTGGGTGGAGAAGGGTTTAAACCCTGCACGCCTATGGGGATCATGAAGCTCTTAGATTCCGTCGGTTGCGACCCCAAGGGCAAGAACGCGACGGTGGTTGGCCGCAGCAATATTGTAGGGAAGCCGGTGGCCTTGATGCTCCTTGCCCGGCATGCCACCGTGACCCTGTGCCACTCTCGCACGGCGCACCTGAGGGACGAGATCAGTCGGGCCGATATTTTGGTCGTTGCCATCGGCAAGGCGGGTCTGGTTCGCGGTGATTGGATCAAACCGGGCGCAGTGGTGATCGATGTAGGATCCAATCGGCTCCCCAGCGGCAAGTTCGCAGGGGATGTCGAGTTCGAGAGCGCCAAAGAGCGGGCCTCTTGGATTACGCCTGTTCCCGGCGGCGTTGGGCCTATGACGATCTGTATGCTTCTCTTTAATACCTTAAGGGCGGCGAAGGAGTCTCTGCAGCGTGAAGGTTGAAGGGAGTCAAGTGAAAGCGGAAAGACCAGGCCCCGTCCAAAGGCTCAAGAGAACTCCGCTCTATCCAGTTCATCGGCGGCTGGGGGCGAAGATGGTCGAGTTTGCGGGTTGGGAGATGCCTGTCCAGTATAGTGGAGTCATCGAGGAGCATTTGGCGGTGCGCAGCCGGGCCGGTCTCTTCGACGTCAGCCATATGGGAGAAGTCGAAGTCCGCGGTCCCGACGCCATGGATCTATGTCAAAGGGTCACCGCAAACGATATTTCCCGAATGAAGGTGGGACAGGCACAGTATAATTTGTTACTCAACGAGCATGGGGGAATTGTTGACGATGTCGTGGTCTATCGCTTAGGAGAGGACCACTTTCTTATCTGTGTTAATGCCGCTAACACGGATAAGGACTTTCAATGGATAAAAGGGAAGTCGGAAGGAAAGGCAGAGGTGCAAGATACCAGCTCTCGTTATGTCCAGTTGGCCCTCCAGGGGCCTTCAGCGGTGAAGATCCTGGAGCGCTTAACTCCTCTCCGTCTGGAGACGATACAGTCCTTTCACTTCTCTTTTGGCGAAATCTCCGCGATCCACTGTCTGGTAGCGCGCACAGGATATACAGGGGAGGACGGCTTTGAGCTTTATTGTGATCCCGATCAAGGTGAGAGACTTTGGGAGTGCCTCCTGGATGCAGGAAAAGAGGTTGGGCTTAAGCCTGCTGGGCTCGGTGCCAGAGATACGCTTCGTCTGGAGAGGGCCTTCCCGCTATACGGGCACGAATTGGACGAGACCACCACTCCCATGGAGGCGGGCCTGGAATGGGTGACCAAGCTCTCCAAAGGATTTTTTTGGGGTCGAGAGGCCTTGCTCAGGCAGAAACAAGAAGGGGTGAGACGAAAACTCGTGGGGCTGGAGATGATCGAGCCGGGGATTGCTCGGAGTCATTACTCGATTTTCAAGCAAGGCCAGCCCATCGGAGAGGTGACCAGTGGGACGAAATCGCCGACCCTGGGACGTTCCATTGCGCTAGGATATGTGTCAGCGGAGGAGGCCCGCGTGGGAAATGCCGTGGAGGTGGAGATCCGCGGTCGAAGGGTTGGAGCGCGGATTATCTCTTTGCCGTTCTACCGTCGTCGGGCTAGTGAGCGGAAAGAATTCCCATAAACTATAAGGAGGACAGTGATGGAGTTTCCTGAGCGACTAAAATATTCCAAAGAGCATGAATGGGTGCTCGTTGAAGAACATATCGCTACTGTGGGCATTACCGAATACGCCCAGCAAGAGCTGGGGGACATCGTATATGTGGAGCTTCCTGAAGTGGGGGAGAAGGTTGTCAAAGATGATCCCTTTGGGGCTGTGGAATCGGTCAAAGCGGTTTCAGATATCTATGCTCCGATCAGCGGCACTGTTCTTGAGGTTAACGATGCCTTGCCGGAAAGCCCAGAGACCATCAATGAGGATCCTTACGGGGATGGATGGATGATCAAGGCGGAGATGACGGATAAGGATGATCTCAAGGATCTCATGAGCGCGGAGGAGTATGCGGAGTATGTGGAGCAGCAAAAAGAAGCGGATGAGGAGGAAGAGGCGGAGGGAGAGGAAGAGGAGAAATAAGACTTTCTCATGCGTTATACCCCTCATACCAATTCGGACAAAGAACAGATGCTCCGCACAATTGGCCTGAACCAGGTCGAGGAGCTCTTCGCTCATATTCCTCAATCCCTCAGAGAACAGGCTAGGATCTCTCTTCAGCCGGGTTTGACCGAGGTCAAGGTCAAGAGGCACATGGCCGCCCTTGCGGCTAGAAATGCCAGCGCCCAGGATTGGAGTTTTTTTCTTGGCGGAGGGATTTATCATCATACCATTCCTAGCGTGGTGGATGCGGTCATCTCCCGCTCGGAATTTTCAACTTCTTATACCCCCTATCAACCGGAAGTGAGCCAAGGAACGCTTCAGGCCATTTATGAGTTTCAAACTCTGATGTGCCAGCTCACAGGGATGGAGGTAGCCAATGCGGGACTTTATGACGGCGCCTCAGCCGCCGCAGAGGCGGTCCTCATGGCACGGCGCATTCAGCAAGAGAGTCGGCATCGAGTTCTCCTGTCGCGGTCGCTTCATCCCCAATATCGCTCGGTTATCGGCACCTATCTCAAGAGTCTGGAGGGTATCCAACTGGTGGAGGT
>JBOHVJ010000062.1:0-2912 GCA_050735075.1 Binatia bacterium | reverse complement strand
CCACTTGAGACTTTTCTTGTCCTCTCGTCTTCCCCCGTAACTGTTGCAATAACCTCTTTGCCATGAATCCCGCTTCGTCCAGTCTCCTGAGATGACTTTTGCTGATCTTATTTACGGATTATGGACGGGTCCAGTGAGCTTGACTTGTGGATGGATGCCAGATAATTGAGAGAATGATCATTTTTTAGGAGGTCGTTATGGGAAACGGAAAAATGGTGGAGTACCAAGTGGATAAAGGAATTGCGCTGCTGGAGCTTAATCGCCCGCCGGTCAATAGCTACACCCACGAGCTATTGCGCGAGCTGGATGAAGCCCTTTTACAGGCTCGCTTCAATGACGAGGTCCATGTCCTCGTGCTTACGGGAAAAGTGGAAAAGTTTTTCTCTGCTGGGGCTGACATCAACATGCTCGCCAACAAACCCCTCGCCTACAAAAACAACTTCGCCCTGCACGGTCACGAAGTCCTGATGCGAATAGAAAATACGCCGAAGCTCGTCATCGCTGCCGTTAACGGCCACGCCGTGGGCGGTGGGCTGGAGATTGCGATGGCCACCGATATTCGGATCGCCAAAAAGGATGGCGGCAAGCTTGGTCTCGCGGAGATCAACCTCGGGGTGATGCCGGGAATGGGTGGAACCCAGAGGCTCCCGCGCCTGGTCGGAAAGGCAAAGGCGTTGGAGTTGTGTGTTACGGGAAAAACCATAGCCTTCGAAGAGGCTCAAGAGATGGGACTCATCCATTACATTTACGAGAAGGAGAATTTCATGGAAAGGGTAATGGACTACGCCCGCCAATTCGTCCCACCCAACAAGGCCAGCCTGGCTGTTGGCAAGGTCAAACGGGCTATCCAGACGGGGGCAGAGATCTCCCTACCCGATGGACTCGCCCTAGAAAGAGAGGTCCTTGCTCAGACTTTCTCCAGTGAGGATGGGAACGAGGGGGTGAAAGCCTATCTCGAGAAGAGAACCGCCCAATTCAAAGGGAGATAAATTTAACGTTTGTTGAAGAATAGTTTCATGCCTCAACAAGCTCAGCATGAACGGAAATTATCACTGAATTTACGTATCCCTCCGTTCGCCCTGAGCCCCGTCGAAGGGTGAACGATTAACAAATAACGAAATCAAACTGGAGGTTTTCAATGGCGCAGATGTTAATTGGAGGAGAACGAGTAGATTCAGTAAGCAAAGATACTTCTGAAGTGCGTAACCCTGCTACCGGCGAGGTAGTTGACCGAGTTCCTAAAGGCACAGCCAAAGACGCAGAGCATGCCATAGGGGCGGCGGAGAACGCTTTCAAAGAGTGGTCGGACACCACCCCCGAGGACAGAGGCAAGATGCTCCTCAATGCCTGCGAGCTGATCAAGCAAAAAAGCAATGAGATCGCCCAGCTCCTGACTCAAGAGCAGGGCAAGACCTTTTTCGAGGCGAATTTGGAAATCCATCACCTAATTCACGGATTGGAGTTTTATGCCGGCTTAGCCTCCAAGGTTAGAGGCGCCCATGTCCCCCTTCCCCAGAAAGGTGCCTACGGGATGGTGGTTCGTCAGCCCATCGGGATATGCGGAGGAATTGTTCCCTGGAACTTTCCTCTCACTTTAATGGGAACCAAGCTGGGACCGGCTCTGGCCGCAGGAAACACGATTATCATCAAACCTGCCTCCACCACTCCACTTGCCACCCTGCTCTGCATCGAGCAGATCCAGCAAGCAACCTACGGTGAAGGAAAACAGCAAAAGACCTTGCCCAAGGGGGCCGTTAATGTCGTGACCGGTCCGGGAAGCACAGTTGGAGAAGAGCTGCTGAAAAACCCTCGGATCCGCCGCATCGCCTTTACAGGCTCGACAGAAGTAGGAAGGCACGTGATGGAAGTGGCAGGACGTGAGATCAAAAGGGTCACCCTCGAGCTTGGCGGAAGTGACCCGATGATCGTCATGGAGGACGCCAATTTGGACATGGCTGTGAAGATGGCGGACATCGGTCGCTTCTTCAACTGCGGCCAGATGTGCCTCGGCGTCAAGCGCCTCTTCCTCCAGGAATCGATTGCCGAAAAATTTATCGGCGGTTTGTCAGAACTTCTAAAAAAGAAAACCGTAGGCAATGGCATGAGCAGGGAGAGCCGCATGGGGCCTCTGCATCTTGATTACCAGAGGAAGGAGATCGAAGAGCAAGTTGAGGATGCCAAGAGCCGCGGGGCAAAGGCTCTTGTCGGGGGAGAAAGAGCCAAGGGAGGCGAGCTTGATAAAGGCTTCTTCTATCTCCCGACCCTCCTCAGTAACGTCCCAGATGACGCGAGGGTCAGCGTGGAGGAAACCTTTGGCCCTGTTCTTCCGGTTTTTAAATTTAAAGATCTGGATGAGGCGATCGAGAAGGCCAACGGCTCCATTTACGGTTTAGGCTCCTCGATCTGGACACGCAATCTCGCTCACGCCAATAAAGCGATTGACAAGCTTCAAGCAGGAAACGTCTGGGTCAACTCACTCCACTATGGCTACGATGAACTTCCCTTTGGCGGCGTAAAGGCGAGCGGCGTCGGCCGTGAACACGGCCCCGAGGCCCTGGATTATTATCTGGAGCCCAAAGGCGTGGTCATTGTAAATGTGTAGAGAATGAGGCCGTAAGCGGTGAGACGGTGAGCAGACTCATGGCTCACTAGTGTGGTGTCTCCTAAATTCGTGGAATATTGCCAACGTCATTCCGGCCAACCCCCGATTTCTTCATCGAATTTGAGAAGGGACACTAGTGTAGTGTCCCTAACGCTGCTTTACATATTCCGTTCGTCCTGAGCTCGTGTGGGAGTAGGAATCATGGTTGCCCATAACCCCCTCCACAGATCCGGACGTGCAGTATTACTGCATCCGGCTCTTGCCTTAGGTAACAACGCCAAAGCGCTTCCAGGGATAAGGATGACAGATG
>JBOHVJ010000061.1:0-5420 GCA_050735075.1 Binatia bacterium | reverse complement strand
CACTAAAGACTGCGCCATCTGCGCTGGGACATCTCGGGCGAATTCGATTTTCAGGTCTTCCTGGTCCCCACCTTCACTCTTAACGAAAAGTTTCAGATATTCCCCTGACACCGTCTTGGAGGAGATTGTGAGTCCGAGGGAGTGGATGACATCGATAAATTGCGTAAAGTCTTGGTCAATGCGGCCTTGTCTTCTTGTAAAGAAATCCAAGTCATCTGAATATCGATGATGGAGATAAAACTCTGCGAGCGCGGTTCCTCCTGTGAGGTAATAGCCGCGCCTCCCAAGATCATTCTGAAATAAAGAGGTCAGAACGTGGCGCTGAAGGAGTGTGAGAACGCTATTTCCCATGCTTCCAGGTTGGTAAGAGACGTTCGATCATGGTTCGCCTGGGGGCAGGAAGGTTGATGTGTGGAAGGGCTTCTTCGATCTCCTCGACCGTCAGCAGTTTTCTGACGTCCGACCACTGGGCATATTTGAGAATCCTGCCGATGGCCCATATTCTTTGGGTGACATCATCTCCGTGGATATACCGCTTTAGGTCATTGACCTCCCGGTCATACTCCCACACTAAGTGGGTTGTGACTTCCAGGCCAAGCGTTTCAGCTATGTCGTGAAGCCATGTGCGGGCTTCGGCGGGAGTGGAAGGATCTTCCAATCGCTTTTGAACTTCTAGCTTTCGCGCCTCATAGAACTTAGATCCGGGACCTTCAATCATTGTCCCCATGTCCATCGCGGAGCCGGTCAAGGCAGCCTGTAACGAAGGGTCATGAGGGAATTTCTTGAGGAATTGGAACGCCAGATCCCAGAAATTCGGCTTGCTTCCGACAAGCCATATCGAGGCAATGCGTGCAAGCTCGCTCTCGTCGCCAATGACCTTGAGCAAATCCTCAGCGTCTTGTTCCTGATCGAGCAAGTCCTTTAGTCTCCAAGAAAGAACCCCTTGGGTCGTGTCGTTCATGCGGAAAACTTCGAGTAAGGTGTGAAACAAACGTGGTCGGTCCTTCCCTCGCAGTACGTTCCACCACTGGGATCCGCCGTCCATATCCAGAGGAGACCACTCCAAAGAGCGCGGTGCCCAGGTGATGAGGAGTTGCTGAAACTTCCGGAATCCAAGGTCAGGGTCCATCTCAGTCAATTTGGCAGCCAGTTCGTCAAAGTGCCACGCTGCAGACCGAGGGGGACTCTTGGAGGGGCCATGTTCGATGCACTGCCAAGCGAACTGGATCAATTCGTCGTCCAAGGGTTTCTGGTAATAAAACCAGCTACCAATCAAGTCGACGACGGCAGATACCCGCTGCAGATCTTCTCCAGCGATGATCTGGAGTAGCTCTTTAAACTCTACTGTGTTCAAGCGCTCGATCCATCGGCCAAGTATCGCTGCAGTGTATTCAGGATCTTCTGGGGCGACTTGCTTAATCCGCTTGAGCCCGTGCGGTGTTGGCTCTAACCAGCTTGTCGTCTCCAAAAGAGCAGTGGTAGAGACGCTGTGCGAATCTGCCAGTTCGTCCAATCGGCTTTCGGCCCCTGGTAAATCGCGCCTTGCCCAGCCGGCAAAGTAAGGAGCGAACGCTCTGCTCCCAAGGTCGCTCTTACCAACAGCCTCAATAGCCGACCGAAAGCGAAAGGTTTGATCCTCTTGGCCGAGTGCGAAGAAAAAGCGTCGAGCTTCTTTCGCAGAAGCGGTTAACAACCACTGTATCAGGTCAGGTGTGAGGAGTTCTGGAGATTGCACCGCCTCCTTGGCGAGCAGGCGTAGCGGTTCTTCCACTTGCTCCCATTCAGCCGAGACATGGTAGCTCCCTCCACCGGCCCACCGTTTCAGCCTGATGGAGAAGCCAGCTCGATCTAATGAAGCTTGCCATTTGGTGAGTTCAGACATGAATTCCTTATAGTCCGCTTTTCGGTCATCGGATAACTCTGGCTTGGCAATCTGCTGAGCACAGAAGTCCCGGACTTGCATCATGACAGCAGAAAGGGTTGATACATCTAAACCCTTTCGCTCCGAAAGAGTCCAATCGGTCAGCATCCGGAAATATGTTCTGCTCTCCGCAGTCAGCCCGTGAAAAGCTAGTTCAGCGATGGATTCTGGCAACACGTCCAGCGCAGCCTGAGAGATTTCTCCTTGTTGCTCAGCAAGCGAAACCAGGATCTCTGCAAAATCCTGTATATAGTTGAAAAGATCGCCCCAGGTGAACGGAGGTCGTGCGTCGAGTGGCCCGCTGCCCACGCTATGACGAAGACGGACTGAAGAGCGACCCCGTAGGCCGCCCTGGATGGCCTTGATTGCAATGAGTTGCGTTTGGGGTGTAGGGTTTGAAGAAAGAAAATCTCTGATTAGGGACACTCTCTCATCCAGTGGTAACGGCATCTGAGGGTGGAGCGGATGGAAGCATTCTTGGAGGACACCCGTTGCATTATTCCCCCACGATTCATTTTCAGCCTCCGCAAGGAGCCACACAAGGCGGAGGGCTCTTTTGCTGGTTTTCGCCAGGAAGAGAGGTTGCTCAAGAGCCCACATCAGCTCGCGCCGTCGATTGTCAGAGATTGCAAACCGCTCATCCCTTGAGCTGTTCAAAAACCCACCCTCTAGAACGCGCATGGCACGATCCGGCGCCGTTCCTGCCACAAGTCTCAGGAGATGAGGTCGCTTCAGAATGCTGTCGATTGTGCCAAGGGGGCCATTAGGAGCAAACAGCTCATCCCAAAAGATCTCAGCTTCGTGGCCTTTGGTTTGTGCCAGCCGTTTGATGAATCTGATTTGCCCCGCCTCGTCTAATTTTGCGAATAGACGGAACATCTCAACTCGGCGGCCCTGGAGATGTTGTTCGACGAGATGGTTCGCGAGCAGTGGGATTGAGATCTCGACAAAAAAACCAGCCCGTCTCGCTAGTCCTGCCTTTTCAAGTTCCGGTAGGCGGGCAAGCACGTCATGGGGCGAGTGGCCGTCACCGAATATGCTGCAAATCGTGTGAATCTCAGTCTCATGCGAGCCTGAAGTCCCAACATGCGTCATGATGGAGAAGAGAGTGGCTGAACGTAAGGTTGCCTCACCGAACTGCTGAACGATCCGGCGCTCAAACTCTCTCCCTACTGCTGTGCTGAAGGGTGTCGTATCGTGGCGAAGACGATGTCCGACACTGGCCGCTGCGAGGATGATACCTGGAACCCCACCGGCTTGCGTGAGTATCCAGTCCTGAACTCCGTAATCAAGGTCTCGTGCTGCCGCTTGCAGAAGCTTCCTCGCGCTTTCGTCATTCAGAGGAGAAAGAGGTAGCGATACAACACGATCATCGAATCCATAGCTGAGGTCCCATGCCTCGGCGCCAGTTGGGAAGGTGATGAGGAGTTTCAAGCCAGGCACTGACAATGCCTCTCCGATGAGAGGCTGAAGGTAGTCCAGTTCGGGGTCTTCGACAATGCAGATGACATCTGAGCGATCCGTGCAAAGGCTGCGATAGTCCGCCAAGCTGATCGATCGTGGATCCAGCGCAACGATCGTGTCATAAGGTTTGTGCCTTGTCGCTTCGAGTGCGAGGCGGCTTTTCCCCATATCATGAGGACCGCTCACGACAATCGCTCGAATCCGAGGGTTGTCGACCAACGATCTCAGACGGTCTAGCTCAGATTCTCTCCCAACCAATTCCACGTGAGAACCAAAGCGTTTCCTGTCGCGATGAGTATCGTAAGCGCCTTTCCAAGTTTGAAACGCTAGCGGGATAAAGAAGGCGGCTCGAAGGTGAGGGTGATCATTCAACAGAGCAGCCAGTTCTGCAGCGCCGATTACCTCGATATGAGCCCTTGAGTCTTCGCTATCGTTCGCCAGGATGCTCTTTTTGATAGATGCCGTCTCATTCGGGGTGAGGTGAACATTAACGAATAGTACATAACGGTCCGGTTTCCTTCCGAAGTTCTTTTCGACCTCCTTAAGAGCCCCGGTCAGTGAAGACCGAAGGCGAGAAATGGTTGGTTGACGTTTACGAGCGAAAACGTCTCGCTGTTTGTACTGGAAGACGTTCCAACCAGGGCCAAGAACTGGCGTAGGGATGTGTCTGTCGTCTAGCGGGATTTCCACACGCCATTCTGCATCCACTCCCCCATCCTTTACGTTTACACGACTTGTGAACGAGGGAATCGTTTGGAAATCTCTTGCAGACGCTGCCCAAGCCACAGTATTACACAACGTGGCAAACTGTTCAGGTGGCAAAGTGCTGGTCACCTTTTCGAGCTCGTTAGCGTCAATAGGCTGTCCAATCAGGAGGGCCATGGGCAATCTTTCAACCTGTCTTTGGAAGAAACGCCGGTTGATTATAACGCTTTTCCATCGTTTTGTAGCCCTTAATTAAATCGTTCTTGAAGCGCCTCGACCTGCTGAAAGTGAATGAGCAAAGCTGGCAATTTACCGGATTGGCTGTGAAATTACGGGGTAGTCCTTTTTCGTTTGTAGGTAGGCTTTACCAAGACCGGCTGGTATGCAGGTGAATGAAACAGCCGAGAGGAGGTATCTGCCACTGAAGGTGCGGGATAGGTCACCACGCCTTTTCAATCTTCACGAATGAGCTGAGTTCGAGGGCAGACTTGGTCTCCGGCATGCGTATTTACTCATTCTCGGTTCCGAAAGTATTTGTCCGTAATGCCCTTCAAGGCGGCGCGCTGGGGCCGAACTCATTCGCCTTCAGCCGAACCCTTTTCTCACTCTTCCTTCTCCTAACAGGGCAGCCTGATTGGTCCCCAACTGCGCGCATCGCCACTGAGTCCCGTGAAGCAGGCCCGGGTTGCGTCGCTCGTGAAGCGTCGGCATTTTCGGACGAGATGCGAGATACGAACGACGACTGACTCCCCTTCCCTTCTTGAAACGCGCTGCCACCGCGCGATGTGCTAGAGTGAAGGTGTCCAGAGGCGCCCATGACCCGCCTATTTCTTTTCATTCTCGTTTCCAGTGTGATCGCCTTCCCTTCTTTCGCTTTCGCCCAACTAGGAGGCAGCCCCAGCGGCGACTTCCGTGTCCAAGACAGACCTGGTACGGCCCCAACCGTCGGGCCGCCAGGAGGGCCAAGCCTGCCAGCAGAGTCGACACTCTTCCCCAACCTCACCGGCGCCAAGAGCCCCGAAGAGCTTCTGAAACGCCTCGACAAGGATCTCGGCAGGAGCACCGTATCACCACTCGGCGACCGGACCTTTGAGCCGCGACACGATCTTGGTGGGAGGAGTTCTGTCGGCACATCCTCCGAGGACATTCTTAAGCGCTGAACTGATTCGGGCGAGATACGAGATGCGAGTGACGAGCGGCGCGGGGAGGCGTGCGCACTCTGCGAGCAAGAAGGACGGCCTGGCTGCTCCCTATTCTCTTTCTTCGGCCACGGGCGTAACATCTGGGGCCTGGTGAGCCATGCGTACCTGGCTTCGATCCTTCGTCCTTC
>JBOHVJ010000060.1:0-8676 GCA_050735075.1 Binatia bacterium | reverse complement strand
AAGCCGAAGGGTCGAACCACGAAGAAAAAGACGTTGAAAAGATTCACCCTTCGACTTGCTCAGGGCGAACGGAAAAGGTAAATCGTTGTAAAGGTATTTTAGAGACATACCACTAGCGGGGCAGGCGTGGCCAGTTCATGAGCAATATCGCCACGGATAACAGTGTGCGAAGCCCCGGTGTCCATTAGAACGTGGAGGGTGCGTTCGCCTTTATTACCTTTAACTAAGATCTGTTTGTCAATAAGGCCCATTTGAATTTAAACTAAAAATTACGATAGCATAATCGCACTAGGGGGGGCAAGATAAACCCTTCGCTTTATAACCCTTTTTGGTTGCTATCATAGCTGACGATCCTTAAGTCATGCGGCTTAGCATTATCATCCCCACCTGCAACCGGGCCCGTAGTCTAATGCGGCTTCTCAGGAGTCTGGAGGCGCTGGAACATCCGAACTCGTCTCAGGTGGAGGTTTTAGTGGTGGACAACGGCTCTAGCGATGAGACGGGAGGCCTTCTACTTCAGGAGCAGGGAAGACGAAGAAAGTTCTCTCTTAGGGTTCTTCAAGAGAAGCAAAGAGGGAAGGCCAGTGCGCTCAATCTGGCCCTTTCCTCCGCAAAGGGGGATATACTCTTTGGCGTGGACGATGATGTGGTGGTGCATCCTCAATGGTTGGTCAAGCATTTCGAATGTTACCGCACAACCAACTTTGGTGGTGTCCAAGGACGCGTCCTGCCTGGAGTGGATCCAGAGGGGAGACCTGCCGATCAAAAAAGGCTTCGGGAATATAATATCCCGATCGTGGACTATGGTGAGGAGATCCGAGAGATCCGGGGGCTGACGGGAACGAATATGTCTTTCAAACGGGAGGTATTTGAGAAGGTCGGTTTCTTCGACACTCGTTTAGGGCCAGGGGCATCGGGGTTCAGCGAAGATACGGAGTACTCGATCCGTATCCGCAAGGCAGGCTTTAAAATCGGCTATACACCGTATGCCATTGTCTATCACGAGCTGGATCCGGCACGGTATGGAAGGGCTTACAACCGAATGGTTCAGTACCGCAAAGGACTAAGCCGGAGCATCTATCGACGAGATTCGATTGCTTTTAATGTACTACCCAATTTGGTTGCCAATTGCATTCGTTTCAGTCTCTACAAGGCATTAAGGAGAAGTCAGAAGGCCTACAAGACTGAGGGGCGCATCATGAAATATCTGGGTTACCTTGCGGGGAGGTGGCAAAGGAAGATGGGTAAGGAGCCATGAGTCTTAGTTTCTTTTGTAAAAATTGTAGCATACACTTAGACCCTTGGACCGGTGGCCAAATTTAGTAGGGGCTATTGGGTAGAGTAGAAGAGAGGGGTTTCGGCTGTTGTGGATGAAGGCTATCCCGATCGGCTCTGGGCAATTCATCAGCTCAGAAAAATCAACGAGTTTTGGCAGCGAAGAAGAAGATTAGTGGCGCTCTACAATGAAGCGGTTTGAGGAGGTTCCCGAAATCCAGCTTCTTTCCGAGAAGGAAGAGGTGAAGCATGCCCATCATCTCTATGTCATTCTAATTATGACGGAAGAGCTTACGATCGGTCGCGACGGTATTTTGCAAGCACTGAGGGATGCGGGCATAGGAGTTGGCGTTCATTTTCGTGCCCTTCATTTGATGTCCTTCTATCGCAAGACCTTTGGTTTCAAGGTGGGAGATTTCCCCAATGCTGAGTACGCCTCCGACAGAATCCTTTCCTTGCCTTTATATCCGAAGATGAAGGAAGAGGACGTCCAACGGGTGGCTGCGGTGCTCAAAGAGATCCTCTACCGCTTTGGGAAGAAAAAATCCTCCTGAATCCATGACTGTGTCTCAGCCAAAGGCCCAAGGGACAGAGTTGCCTGTGGTTTCGGTCGTGGTCCCAACTTATAACCGCAGCATCTATATCCGCGAAACCCTGGACAGCGTTTTGCGCCAGACCTTCTCCAATTTCGAAGTGATCGTCGTAGACGATGGATCAACCGATGAAACCGAAACAGTCCTCCGCCCATATTTGGACCAGATCCGGTATATCCGTCAGGAGAACGGAGGTGCGGCGGCTGCCCGCAATAGCGGCGTTCGAAATGCTCGAGGCGCCTTCATCGCCTTTATGGATTCTGATGACCTCTCAACACCTCACCATTTGGAGAGTCTTTATAACTTTTTAACCCAGAACCGTGATTATGCGATGGTTATAGGGAATGGCGCGTATCTTGAAGGAGAATTTCATAACCGGCGTACCGTGATTTCTCTAAGGGTGGCACGACGCTTGGAAAAAAAAGGCGTGACCGTGGGCGATGTTTTTGACGGAAGAGTAGTACGGCTGCAGGGGACGATGATGAGGAAGTCAGCTCTCGAAGAGATCGGTCTCTTGGATGAATGGTTTCGTTTATCCTACGACCTGGACTTGGCCTTGCGCTTGATTAAAAACCAAAGGATCGGCTTTATTAACGAAGTGGTTTATCTTTATCGCAAACATGCGGGCAATATCAGCGCAGATGATGAGCTGAGGTCAAGAGAGAGCCTGAGGGCTCTCGATAAACTCACTGCGGATTATCCCGAAGCGCCGGAGCTGATCGGGAGACGAGCCTTTTTCAACTTGTACGCCCACCGCTACTACCGGCTCGCTAAGGCCTTGGCCGCAAAGGGACATATCAAGGGAGCCAGCGAGGCCATCAGAAAGGCCGCTTCTCTTTGCCCCTTTTCTTTGAAATATCGTCTCTACCAGCTTCGGTGGATTTAAGGAGATGCCATGGCGCAAAGGCTAGAGGGCAAAGGGCTCTTTTCTGGTAAGCACATATTGGTGACAGGAGGCACCGGCTCCTTCGGCCATCAGATCGTGGATCGATTGCTTAAAGAAGATCCCGCGGAGATACTCATCTTTAGTCGGGACGAGGATAAGCAGGTCCGGATGAGCGAGGAGTACGGCATGAGTCATCAATACCCCAAAAATGGCTCCATGAACTTCGTCATCGGGGATGTGAGGAATTCGAACAGCGTACGAGGAGCCATGCGGGGCATTGATATTGTCTTTCATGCCGCGGCGCTGAAGCAGGTTCCCCTGTGTGAGTATCACGTATGGGAGGCTGTGCAGACCAATATCGTAGGGGCTCAAAATGTTATCCAGGCAGCCCTCGATGAGGAAGTGGAAAAGGTCATTGCCATAAGTACCGACAAGGCGGTCAAGCCTGTGAATGCCATGGGGATGTCCAAGGCCATCCAAGAAAAACTCTTTACCGCGGCCAACTTCCACAAGGGTGCAAAGAGGACCATTTTCACCTGCGTCAGATATGGAAACGTCGTGGGGTCGCGCGGCTCCGTCATCCCGCTCTTTAAGAGACAGATTGAATCTGGAGGGCCGGTCACCATTACACATGGCGAGATGACTCGGTTTATCCTCACCCTGTCAGAAGCTATCGATTTGGTTTTTCGTGCCATGAGCCGGGGCGTAGGCGGAGAGGTCTTTGTGCTCAAGATACCGGCTGCCCTCGTGAGCGATATCGCTGAGGTCATGGTGGAATCTTTAGCCCCTAAGAAGGGAATCCCGATCCAAACCATAGGAGTCCGACCGGGAGAGAAAATTCACGAGGTGCTGATATCTGAGGTGGAGGCCTTGAGGACCATCGAAGAAGACTCTACCTACACTATTCTTCCTCAAATTAACCTCCGGGAGACGCGCGCATCGCACCGCAAATCTGGACTAGTGAGCTTTCGGGAATACACGTCCGACGCGGCACCGAGGCTTACAAAAAAAGAGATCAAGTCGATCCTGGCCCAGACCGGCTGGCTTTGATCATGAGACTCCTCATTACGGGTGTGAGCGGGATGTTAGGGCATGCCCTGATGCGCCTCGCCTTAAAAGAGCATGAGGCCTGGGGAAGCTACAAATCCCATCCGGTCTCTTTTCCCCAAGGTCGAACATTCGCCATGGACCTGGTGGATGAGACTCAGGTGAAGGAACGAGTGATGAGCCTGCGACCCGAGGCCATCGTCCATGCCGCGGCCCTTACCGATGTAGATATGTGCGAGAAGGATCCCTCAATGGCAAACCGGGTCAACGTCCAGGCGACGAAAAACCTTGCTAGGATGGCGGGAGAACTTGGGGCGGGCTTTGTTTATATCTCCACGGATTATGTCTTCGATGGCAGTAAGGGAGATTACGCCGAAACGGATACTCCCTCTCCTATCTGTGTTTATGGAACGAGCAAGCTCTTAGGTGAGGAGGCGGTGAGGATGTCATGTCCTGAAGCCCTGATACTCCGCACCTCCATTTTCGGCTTTAATATCCAAAATAAGACAGGAGTTGTGGAATATGTTCTCAAGTCATTGAGAGGAGGGGAGGCGATCAACCGTTTTTCGGATCAGTTTTATACACCCATTTATACTGGAGATCTAAGCCGCTTGATCCTGGAGCTGCTCGCTCGAGGCTCTGAGGGGTTGTTCCATGTTGGCTGCGGAGAAAAGGTCAGCCGGTATACCTTCGCCCTTAAAGTGGCCGACG
Organism: Binatia bacterium; assembly: GCA_050735075.1. GTDB lineage: Bacteria > Desulfobacterota > Binatia > UBA9968 > UBA9968 > JAHFAO01. Next base: position 4,164 of record JBOHVJ010000060.1, on the reverse strand, counting down.
TTTTCTCGCTGTCACGGGAGATGATTCGCCCCGTGTCCTTCAAGCATCTGGAAGGATTGGCCAAGAGGCCCAGGGACAGCTCCCTTTCCGGGGAGAAGGTGGAGAGACACCTAGAAATGCAACTGCCCAAGGTGGAAGAAGGTCTCGGTCGGCTCAGGAAAGACTTAAACTTTATCGAGAGATCCCCTCACCCTTCCCTCTCCCCTTTCAAGGGGAGAGGAATAAGGTGAGGGGTTTCACAAAGGTGATGCAATGATTGACGGTGTTGAGGTTTACCCGTTGGATATCAAGCGGGATGATCGGGGTTGGCTGGCTGAGATTCTGCGCGCGGAGAAAAGACAGCTTAGCGAAGACTACGCCCAGCTTTACATTACGGTTGCCTACCCCGGCAAAACCAAGGGGAGGCACTACCACCAACGGAAGGTGGAATGGTTCTGTGTTGTGAGCGGAGAGGGAATGCTTTTCCTCAAGGACATGCGAACAGGAGAAGAAGAGAGATTGCCCATGGGAGAAAAAAATATGGTGACAGTGCGCATTCCACCGCAGGTGGCCCATGCGATTTCCAATACAGGGACCACCCCCCTTTCTCTGGTTGTGATCGTAAGCGAGCAATTCAACCCCAAAGATCCGGATACCTTCCCCTACGATTTTGCTGGTGTTTGAAAAGGGCAGAGGTGAGTCACTCCGTGAGCGTCATTATTGCGACTTCAGGGCGGGTGGAAAAAGTGCGCCGGCTCCTAGAGGGGCTTTATCGACTCAATGGCCAGAAGGGGATCGACCATGAAATCATCCTCGCTAATAACGCCCCGGATGAAACTACGGCCAGCGCCGTGGCGGATTTGGCCAAGGAATATTCTCAGCGGGGCAATCGGTGCTGGCAGGTGCGGGAACCTATCCCTGGAAAGTGCCGCGCTCAGAACAGGGCGATTCCTCAGGCCAAAGGCTCGATCCTCGCGTTTCTCGACGACGATCTGGAAGTCACGCCCGACTGGCTCCAATCCATCGTTGGTTTCTTCGCATCCCATCCTCATGACGTCATGCAAGGCTCTATCCTGATGCATCCCCAAGACCGAGAGAATGCTCATCTCCAAAAGCTATTGCAACGATATCGAACGGTCGACTTTATCGACTATGGCTTTCCTCCAGGCACGGACATCAAGACCCTCACCGGCGGGAACATCGCCGTGAAACGGGAGGTCTTTGATCAGGTAGGGATGTTTGATGAGAGATTGGGACCGGGGGGCTTTGGGATTTCCGAAGATGTTGAGTTTGCCCAGAGGGTTCTAAGGGCCGGGAAGAGGATCGGTTATGAACCGCGAGCCGCCGTATACAATGAACTTGACGCGAGCCGTTTTACAGAAAAGTCCTTTCGCCTCCGGCATGAGCAGCAGGGGAGGAGCCGTCTGGCCTATAAGGGGAGCTCGATTTTTAGGATTATTCCCAATCTCCTGCGCTCGATCTGGACCTATGGCTGGTATTCCCTGATAGGGAATGAAAGAAGAAAATACCGCGCCAAGGGCCGCTACTACCACTATATGGCCATGCTGCGGGAAAAGACCAAACGTCTTAGGCTTTAGGTTTAACTCCGATCCGATATTCTTTTGACCCCAGCAACGGCACCAGAGAGCAGATCGAGTCCTGGGTCACTCGGAGGCAAAGCGGAGTCTTCACTCGTGGTGAGGTTAAAGACTTCCTCTCCCTTGACGGGAGAGGACAGAGGTGAGGGTGACTGAGGCTCACGCTACCCCTCACCGTGGCCCGTACACCCGCAAGGGGAGAGGGAATGTTCTTTCTGAGGATCATCCAAGCGGGGCACGTTTTTTTGTGGAATAGGGCTTAGGTCGTCAGCCTTCTCAAGATCCACCGTCCTGCTGGCTTGGCATAAGGGAGGCGCATCTTTCGCGCCGCGATATAGACGCCCCGGAAGCCGATGGTCAGCCATTTGAGGAGCTTTCCCAGCACGGAGGCTCTCTTAACCTTCTTGGCGGCGGTGATATTATCTACAATAGAGATTCCCTGGAAACGGTCGGACCGAAAGATGCTCTCCCACAGGACCCGTTTGGGTCCCTTCTTGCGGATCGTGTCGTGCATGGCGATAATTCCACCCTCAATGACATGGGGCTCCCAAAGGAGGAAGTCCTGTCTGACCTGCTCGTAGCGATGGTCGCCATCTATCCAGAGTAAGCGGATGGGCAGATTCCAGCCCTTGGCCGCTGCTTCGGAGGTCATCACCATGGGAACCACCTGACTTTCAACTCCTGCCTCCTTAATGTGTTTGCGGAATTCCGCCTCGGTATCTTCGAAATAGCCCTCCTCAGCCAGTGGTTTATGGGGATCCACAGCGTAGACCTTTTCTCCCCCAGCGGCTATAGAACCGCGAGCCAAGGAGAGAGTGGATTTTCCCTTCCAGCTCCCGATCTCGACAATGACCCCTTTGCCGGAATTTAACTGACCCAGGCGATAGAGATACCCTACCTCATTTTGGGTGAGCATCCCCGGCACTTCGAGTATTTCGTAAAGCTCTTTCATATGCTTCCCGATGGCGTCCTTATAGCATCCGGAGTGAAGAAGTTGAAGAGATGATTTGATTTTTTTGGCTCTAGCCCTTATCTTTTATTAACCTCAAAGCATGAAAATGGTTAACCCCGAGCCAGAAATTTCCGCCATCGTCGTTTGCTTCAACGAGGAAGATAACATCGGTGAGTGCCTTGAGGGTCTAAAGTGGTGCGACGAGATCGTGGTGGTGGATTCCTTCAGCACCGATCGAACCGTGGAGATCTGCCGCCAGTATACGGATCGTGTCATCCAGCGTCCTTGGGCGGGATATCGCGATCAGAAGGCCTTTGCCCATTCCCAGGCAACCAGGGAGTGGGTCTTCCTAGTGGATGCGGACGAGCGGGTTCCCCCAGAACTGAGAGATGAAATCCAGGACGCCTTGAAGCGATTTGGGGCTGATTATGTTGCCTTCTCGGTGTCGAGGCTGGTTTATTATCTTGGAAGGTGGTGGTGGCGCGGAGGGTGGTATCCTGATTACGATATCAGGATCTTTCGCCGTGATCGGGCCAAGTGGGGCGGTTCTGATCCGCATGAGAAGATCCTTATCGATGGAAAGGTTCGGCGTTTAAGACATCCCCTGCATCATTTTTCTTACCGGGACATCACGGATCACATAGCGCGGATCAACCACTTCACCGCGGTCTCTTCGATGGAGCTCAGCCGAGAGAGAAGGTGTTGGAGGTGGACGGACAGTCTGTGCCGACCGGCCTTGCGCTTTTTTTACTCCTACGTGTGGAAGAGAGGTTTACTCGAAGGCTTTCCTGGATTCTTTCTTGCCGTGACTGCCGCGATTTACGTCTTTCTCAGATATGCTAAGCTTAGGGAGCTCGAGCTGAGGGAGCGGGAAGAGATGGAGCGTGGGCGGGGATAGACGACCCCTTAAGATCCTCCATATCAATCCGGAGAGGGCGTGGGGGGGTGGGGAGAGCCAGGTTATCGGCCTTCTGAGCTGCCTTTCCCTGTGGGGACATCAAAATCACCTCTCGTGCCATCCTCAGGGGCTCCTAATCCTAGAGGCTCGGAAGAGAGGCGTTACAACCTTCCCCGTAAGTATCAGGAACGATATCGATCTGAGGCCGGTCTTTCCACTCAGGCGACTGATTCAAAGGGAAAAGTATGACATTGTCCATTTCCACACCAAGAGGGCCCATGCACTTTCCCTGTGGCTGAGGGGACTCCGTCCGGGGATCAAGTATGTGGTGACGCGGAGGATGGATTACCCCTTGAAGAGAAATTGGTATACCCATTGCCTTTATAACCGACAGGTGGATGGTGTGGTGGCGATATCGCAGAAGATAGCCGATCTGCTGATTGAAGGGGGAGTGACTAGGGAAAAGATCCGAGTTATTTACAGCGCAGTCGATCCGAGCCTGTTTCAAGGCAAGACTTTTCGCCAGGAGCCAGTGCTGACCAAGGTCGGAAAGATTCCTGTAATTGGGACGGTGGCGGTGCTGGAAGAGCGAAAAGGGCATCGCTTTTTATTAGAGGCCATGGCGATCCTTAAACAGCAGGGTCTCCGACTTAGGTGCCTTATTGCCGGAGATGGTCGGGAAAAGGAAAAACTCCGGGGAATGGCGGCAAGCTTAGGACTGCGGGAGGATGTGCTCT
>JBOHVJ010000059.1:0-5010 GCA_050735075.1 Binatia bacterium | reverse complement strand
GCCGGAGATATCGTGGAAGAAGGTCCCCTCTATCGAAACCGTGTCGATCACGTGCTGACCAAAAAGGGTGCCGCTGAACTTCTCAGCCAGCCAAAGCCCTTAGTCCAGGGCTGCCTTTGAATGATCCGAACCATCGAGGGGAACCAAGATATTCTTAATCATCTTTCCCTCCTGATGTTTCGCGATGAGCGGCGCCTCAGTTGTTCAGTCTCAAGGCGTCAATGCCTGGTGATAGAAACCCTTCCTTAACCCCTACCCTATCTCTTGCCGTGGATAAGATACCAAGCCCCGCTTTTTTTGCAAGTTATACTTTCTCCAATCGGGGGGTTTACAGGGAAATTTCATTGGGCCATAATAGAATTTCGAAACTGGGACGGAGATGGCAAAGGGGAAAAATAAAAACGAATCCCTTCTTCAAGAGCTTATGGCCGCGGCCAAGAGGCTAAACATAGAGGTTCGGACAGAAAAATTGCTTCGGGAAGTGGGCTATCGTGCCCATAGCGGCCGTTGCCGGTTAAAAGGACGAGATCTCATCATCATTGATCGAGATGTTTCCCTACCGGACCAAGTGGATTTCCTCGCAGCCGAGCTAGGCCTTCAGAAAAAGTCAACCACCAGAAATCAGCGCCAAGCTGAAAGCTGATGGCACTTTGATAATATTACTGAACTCTAATCTTCTTTGCTGCCTCAATACCTAGAGAAAACTCATCCCTTCCCACCTTGAGACTCATGATCCCTAGTGAAGGAGCAACATCTAGGACTTGAACCTTGGCCCCAGGAACGAGGTGGTGCTGCTGCATGAAGCTGAGCAGGCGGGCGTCTCTTTCTCCAATCTCTGTAATGCACTCGAGGGTCACCTCGCTCCCGGCAGGGACACGATTTAAAGGCACCCCCTTGCTGCGAGCAGAAACCCCTCTACCTGGAATGGGATTTCCATGTGGGCATGTGGCAGGGTAGCGCAGGAGCTTCGCCAATCTCTCTTCCACCTCTGCGGAGATCGCATGTTCCAAGCGGTGGGCCTCCTGATGCGCCTTCACCCAGTCGAGTCCTAATATGTCTGTCAATAATCTCTCGGTCAAATAATGGCGCCTGAGAACACTCTCGGCAACCCTCTTCCCTTTTGCGGTTAGAAGAATTTCCTTGCGCCGTTCGACCTTGACGTAGCCTTCTCTTTCTAGCCGACGCAGGGCAGTGACCATGGTCGATGGTGAGACCCCCATCTCCTCTGCCACCCGAGCAGCGATGACCGGCTCGAACCCCTCACCCAGCGCGTAGATTGCCATTAAGTAATTTTCAGTAGCCGGTGTGATACTAACGCGCTCCATAGGGCTTGACAAACCTTTTTTCTTTGGCTATACGAATTATATTAGTTCGATAAGACGAACCTAATCTTCAGCGAGATGCAAATGATTTTTTCTAGCTGTGCTCAAAGATATTATTTCAGCGGCTAAAGATCAAGGTAAGGTGGACCGAAACGTGCGACCTTTCCCGGGGTTCCGTCAGACGGCTTCCAGTTTGTTCTTTAGTACGGTCCTTTTGGGGCTCCAGGTTGCCTCGGCGACCGCTCAAGAGGTCGTGGTCTACTCAGCAAGGATTGAGACGCTCATCAAACCCATGTTTGATGCCTTCACCCAGAAAAGCGGCGTCAAGGTGAAATACTTCACCGCCAGTGAGAAAGAGCTGTTCGAGCGTCTTAAGGCCGAGGGATCAAAAACGCCAGCCGATCTCTTCATGACCGTGGACGCTGGAAATCTCTGGCTCGCAGAGCAGGCGGGACTCCTCCAGGAGGTAGGATCGGAGTTGGCCGCAAAGAACATCCCTTCTCATCTGCGCGCCAAGCGCAACACCTGGGTGGGCTTGTCCGTCCGTGCTAGGACGATCATGTACAGCACCGAGCGGGTCAAACCATCTGAGCTATCCAGCTACGAGGCCCTGGCCGATCCAAAGTGGCGAGGGCGGCTCTGTTTTAGGACCTCGAGGCAGGTCTACACGCAGTCGCTGGTCGCGGCCATGATTAAGACGCTGGGCGAGAAGCGCACGGAAGAGATCGCCCGTGGCTGGATGCTTAATCAACCGCGCATCATGGACAGCGATACGCGCGTCTTGGAAGGCATTGCTGCTGGCCAATGTGATGTGGGTCTGACAAACACTTACTACCTCGCCCGTCTCAAAGCAAAGAGTCCTGCCTTTCCGGTTGCAGTCTTCTGGCCCAACCAAAATGACCGCGGCGTCCATGTCAACGTCTCCGGCGCCGGCGTCACTCGCTACTCCAAGAACCGTGAAAACGCGGTGCGCTTGATCGAGTTCCTAAGTTCAACCAAGGGACAAAATCTCTACGCGGACGGCAACTACGAGTACCCCGCCAACCCCACCGTGAAACCGCACCCGCTGATCGCAGTCTGGGGAACATTCAAAGCAGACCAGGAAAACGTGGCCGCTGCAGGGGAATTCCAAGTTGCGGCCGTCAAGCTTTTGGATCGTGTCGGCTACAAATAATCGATCGAAGCTGTCGTGGACTTTAGCTTGACCAAGCAGATCCCGTCTTATCTGCGACGCCTCGAAGCGTGGTCGCGAGTGGACCCCTGGACAGCAGCTTCGGGGGTTGTCGCCCTCACCGTGGCCTTGCCCCTCCTGGTGGTGTTTTCCTCGCTTGCGACCCCTAGGTTCGATATTTGGACCCACCTGTGGCAAACGCAACTGACTGAACTCATCTGGAACACAATCAAGTTGATGTTGGGGGTGGGGGTCGGTGTCCTGGTGTTGGGCACCGGGCTCGCCTGGATTGTGACCCGATATCGCTTTCCTGGGCAGGCGATTTTTGAATGGCTCCTGATTCTCCCCTTGGCCATGCCTTCCTACGTGATCGGTTTTGTTTTTCTGGCCATCTTCGATTACACCGGACCTATTCAAAGTTGGCTTAGAACCAACTTGGAATTTCCAGTGTGGTTTCCAGAGATCAAATCTCTCGGCGGTCTCATCCTGGTGATGAGCCTGGTTCTTTATCCATACGTCTACATGTTGGCGCGCACCGCTTTTCTGGAGCAGACAGCGGCGACCATGGAGGCCGCACGTTGCCTCGGTGGAGGGCCTGCCACGGTATTCTGGAGGGTAGCCTTCCCTCTGGCTCGACCTTCAATCATTGCTGGGACATCATTCGCTCTAATGGAGGCATTGGCGGATTTTGGTACCGTAGCCATCTACGGCTATCCCACTTTCACGGTAGCCATCTACCGTATCTGGTTCGGTATGTTTGATCGCCCTGCGGCCACTCAAGTTGCCAGCCTTCTCATGCTGTTCACGTTCCTACTTTACCTGCTGGAGCACACCGGGCGCGGTCGGGCACGCTTCTATCAAACACAAGGAACAGTCCGGCCCTACTTGCCTAGAAGACTACTAGGCTGGCGGGCGCTAGTAGTAAATGGGATACTGAGTCTCGTAATAGGAATTGCCTTTGTCCTGCCAGTCGTTCAGCTCGTCATCTGGGTCTTAAGCCGAGCCGATTACGACTATCGGTATCGAGAATTTCTCCTCAATACCCTCGTATTGGGTATAACTACAGCCCTCCTAGCAGTAAGTGCGGCTGTCGTGGTGGCCTACGGCCTTCGTCTGAGCCGCAGCCGATCTGTAGCAGCTTTCGCCGATATCGCGAGTATGGGCTATGCCCTCCCAGGATCGGTCATTGCTGTGGGTGTGCTATCACCGCTAGTCTTCATTGATCACACACTCGACACCTTCCTCCAAAAGACTGTGGGTATCTCCAGCGGCCTTCTGCTGACTGGCTCCATGGTCGGCCTGGTCTTCGCGTATCTAGTTCGTTTTCTCGCGGTGAGTTTCCGAACCGTAGAGGCAAGCCTCGTTAAGATCACGCCAAACATGGATATGGCAGGGCGTTCCCTCGGAGTTGGTGCCGGCCGAGTGCTCTGGACCATCCACGTACCACTCATCCGACGTGGCTTAATCACCGCCCTCATCCTGGTATTTGTAGACGTCATGAAGGAGATGCCAGCCACCCTCCTGCTGAGGCCTTTTGGCTATGACACTCTTGCAGTCCGGGTGTGGCAGTTCACCTCAGAGTCTCTTTGGGATGCGGCTGCTCTCCCGGCGTTAACCATCGTAGCAGCAGGTATCCTTCCTGTTCTAGTCCTAGTGAAAGGCCATACACGGCTGGGACAGAGATAATCCAGTAATGCAGATAGAGATCCTGGTTCTTCTGCAACTATTTATCTGTTTCGGTTATTTATCTCTATCTCTTCAAATCCCAAACAGCCTCTCTGTGTTAAGGCGGGTCGCCTGAGCCACTTCTGCCATAGTTACACCCCGCGCTCTCGCTAGAGTCTCAGCCACTATTCGAACAAAGGCCGGCTCGTTCCGCTTTCCCCGATGGGGAACAGGTGCAAGATAAGGAGAATCGGTCTCAACAAGAATTCTATCTAACGGCAACCTCCGTACCACGTCCCTAAGAGACTCTGACTTCTTAAAGGTGATAATCCCGGTAAAAGAGAGGTAGAATCCGAGATCCAAAAAATCCTCCGCCGCTCCCAAGTCCCCAGTAAAACAGTGAATGACTCCCCGAATCTCACCCCTCCCCTCACTCCGAAGAAGCTCAGCAACCTCCCGGTGTGCCTCACGATCATGAACCACAAGGGGGAGTCTAGTCTCGCGCGCCATCTGGATGAACCGGCAGAAGAGGGACATTTGGACCTTACGGGGCGAGTGCTCGTAATAAAAGTCGAGTCCTGTCTCTCCCACAGCAACGACTTTTGGGTTTTCGGCTAGATGCTTCAGTCTATTAAAGTCATCCTCACTCACGCCTTTGGCATCGTGGGGATGCATGCCAACGGTGGCAAAGAGTCCAGCAAAGTTCTCGGCTAACTCAATGGCCGTGTCATTGCTGGAGAGGTCGCCGGCACCACCCACCACAATGATTTTCTCCACACCTGCTTCTTGGGCCCGGTGAATAACAGCATTGATGTCCTGAACAAACTCAGTTTCCTGGATATGGGCGTGGCT
>JBOHVJ010000058.1:0-7156 GCA_050735075.1 Binatia bacterium | reverse complement strand
GGTCAGCGACTATCGTAAGCTAATACAAACGACTTAAGTCAGTTTGCATTTTCTCGGGGAAGAGAGCCTTCCCCTCGAAAGGCTCCGCATGCAACATTGCTAAAGACGTTCGTACTGGTAGATGATGTCGGAAATGAACGACCTGGATATCCGCGATCGCGCAGGTAGAGAGCTCAAGCAGAGCTTTATCGTGGACGCCGGCGCAGGCACAGGAAAAACGACCGTTCTAATCTCACGTGTCCTCCACGCCGTTATAACAGGCAGGAGCGATCTTGAGCACATCGTGGCCATCACCTTCACGGAGAAAGCGGCAGGCGAGCTTAAGGTAAAACTGCGCTTCGAGCTTGAACGGGCCCTTCAAGAGCTCGAGGGCGAGGAGTGGAGCCGCGTTCGGAGGGCCTTGGCGGATATCGAGAGGGCACAGGTAGCAACTATTCATTCTTTCTGCGCCAATCTTCTGCGCGAAAGGCCCGTCGAGGCCAAGGTCGATCCTGGCTTCGAGGTCTTGGATGAACTGGGGTGCAATCTCCTGATGGATCGGATTTGGGAAGACTGGGTGACGGCAGAAATGGAACGGGCCCATGGATTCCCGCTCGAGCTCCTCCGTTCCGGAATCGGCCTTGACGAGATTCAAGAGACAGCGAAGTTCCTGCTCCAACATCGAGACACCCTCGAATCGCTCCCCTCTTCCGTGAATGAAGATCTGGAGGAGTTCCTCCGACTCTTAAGCACGACTCTGCGAAGGCTAGCCGAGCTTCAATCGGCCTGTCGAGACCAGAGCGATCGCGCCGTGATTCAGGTGAGATCTCTGCAAGAAAGCCTAGGGGAGCTATTAAGAGCGCGACCTGAACGGCAACGGGAATTCTTGCTGTCCGGCCTTGAAATCCGGACCACCGTAGGGAACCAGAAGAACTGGCCGAAGGAGTGCCTGGAGGAGGTTAAGCGATTATTTGAAGAGATTCAGCAGAGAAAGGAGAAAGTTATCTCAGCCCTCTTGCATAACCGAGCCGTCGGTCTACTCAAATGGTTGTGCGGCTATGTTGAACGATACGATCAGGCCAAGAGGGAGAATGGCAGTCTCGACTTTTTTGATCTCCTCTACCGTTGCCGGGAGCTCCTCAAGAACAACAAGCGCGTGCGGGACTATTTCCATGAGCGCTTCGATTACATCCTCGTGGATGAGTTCCAAGACACAGATCCTCTCCAGATCGAGATCCTCTTCTTTTTGGCCGAAAAGTCTGCTCGAGCGGAGAGATGGCAGGAAGTCGAGCTCCGCCCAGGTAAGCTCTTCCTCGTGGGCGACCCGAAGCAGTCGATCTACCGGTTTCGCCGCGCCGACATCGAGACATACCATGAGGCGAAGGAAATCATTGCCCGCCAGGGCGAACTCCTCAGTCTGTCCCTTAATTTCCGCAGCCGTCCAGCGGTGGTCGAATGGGTCAACGCTCTTTTCTCGCGTTTGATTCGCCCGCCTGAAGAGGGCAGCTACCAACCCGCCTACCGCCCCATCGCAGCCTCACGATCATGGAGGGAAGGTCCCTCGGTGATGGTCCTTCCGCTAGCCCCTCAGATCCCGGTTGAAGGCGGGAGTGCAAGTGAGCTGCGCATGGCCGAGGCTCGAACCGTCGCAGCCTTTTTGAAGAAAATTGTAACAGAGGGTTGGTCTGTTGGGGACCGGCGTGGAGGAGAAAAAAGGGCAATCGCTTACGGCGATGTCGGCATCCTCTTTCGCGCCAAAGAGGCGATGGACCTCTACGAGGAGGAGTTTCGCGACTTCGAGATTCCCTACCGCGTGGCTGGAGGCAGGAGGTACTACAGCCGTTTGGAATTGAATGCCTTGCTGGCCATCCTGACCTCCCTGGATAACCCGAAAGACGCGGTGGCCTTGACTGCGGCACTCCGCTCCCCTTTTTTCGGTGTCTCTGACGACGAACTCTTCATCCTTGTCCAGGAGGGCTATCCTCTGGATTATTTGGCCCTTGATGAAAACAGACGATCACGCGCTGCTGGGCAAGGCGGGATACCAAAATCCATTCGTGAGGCCATCCGCCTCCTGAAGGAGCTCCATGATCTAAGAAACCAAGTGGGCGTCTCCTTCTTCCTTCTTAAGATCTACGAGGCCACCCGCATCCTGCCCCTTCTCTACCTGAAACCGCAGGGAGATCAGAAGGTGGCCAACCTGCTAAAGATGGTCGAGATGGCGCGCGCCCTGGAAGAGCGTGGGGTCCTGACACTCCGCTCTTTCGTCCAGTTCCTAAAGAAGATGGAGGCCACCGAGGCAGAGGAGGGAGAGTCCCCTATGGCTGAAGAGTCCGAGGATGCGGTGCGGATCATGACTATTCATAAAGCCAAAGGGTTGGAATTTCCCTTGGTGATTTTGGCAGACGCGGCCTATGAAGGGAGACCTCGAACGAGGAGTGGGGTAGTCAACCGCCTTCAGGGTCGGTTGGAGATTCGGGTCGGGAGTCGAGAAAGTGGCGTCATGACCCAGGGGTGGGAGGAGGCCAGGAAATGGGAAAGGCTCAGAGAGGAGGCGGAAGATTACCGCCTCCTCTACGTGGCGATGACCCGCTCCCGCGATTACTTTGTGCTGCCGTTTATTCCAGGGGATCGGAAAAAGAGATTTCTTGGCCCTCTGTGGGAGGGCCTCGGCATCGACGACGAAGTTCCCTGGGGAAAGGAGCTTCACCCCTATTCCGGTCCCGGAGTATTGGGTGTGGACTCGCGCTCATTAGATACTGAGAAGAGAGAACTCAGACCCTTCCGGGTCGGCCTCGACTTTAAGAAGTCTAAAACCAGCAGCGGAAAGGCAGAGCCTTCGCGTGCCCGCTATGAGCTATGGGAGCTCCATCGGAAAGAAATCCTGCTGAAGGGAAGTCAGACGCGAAAGATCATCCCAGCAACTGCTGTGGTCAAGGGGCTGGACAGAGAGCGATGGTCGCACGGACGGGGCGCAATCTTCGGGAGTTTTGTCCATGATATCTTTCGCACTATCGATTTTCATCACCCAGAAGAGATCAAGACCACAGCCCGGTCTCTAGGAAAAGAGCGTGGGCTGGACGAGGCGACTATCGAGAAAGGGATTGCGCTTGTAAAATGGGGGCTCAACTCGCCTGTTGTGAGCCGGGCCACCCGCTCCCCTAACCTGTGGAAAGAGCTCCCCTTTGTTTACCGTCATGGAGACGATCTCGTAGAGGGGTTCATTGACCTCGCCTTTGAGGAGAATGGGAAGATTGTGGTGGTCGATTTTAAGACTGACACGATCGAGAACGAAAGAGAACTGGAAGAGAAGACTCGTCTCTATGCGCCGCAGGGGATCGTCTACGCCCTCTCCCTGGAGAGCATCACGCAAAAAAAGATTAAAGAGGTTGTTTTTCTATTTCTCTCGGCTAAGGCAGAAAAGTCTGTTCCGCTAGGAAAGAGAGCGCTGCATGAGGCAGAGAGGTTCTTGAAAGAGGCCGCGTCGACCGTAAGCTAAAACCAGAAAGTCGCCGAGCTCACTGTGCGGGTGCTCTGAGCGAGGGCCTACCGATGTGAATGTGTGCACCCGAGGCTGACCCTGCCATACTGTTCCGAAAGGCCATGAAAGGGATGCCTTTCTTACGGAGGTACGCCATTAGCTCGCGACCCTCCAGGCTATCAGGATGGAGCGCCACGTCGATCGCGTTGCGATGATCGAATTTCATTCGGTCATGGACCGCCGTCTGTCCCAACGCGCTAATCGGCAGAAGACGACCGAATCTATCAGCGAAGAATTTTTCGATCCTCGCCTTCTCGGCAATCGACCACCTTGCTACGCCGTTGTAGCGAATTAAAGCCGCCGTTTCTACGTATTCACCCCTCCCCAATCGTGGATATTTCAAAAGCTCTTCGCGAACCGAGGCCTCCGTGATGGCGATCTTTGCCTCCGCGATCTTTGCCTCCGTCTCCTTTAGTTTGCCTTCCGTGCTCGCGAGCCTTCGCTGGCTCTCTTCAAGCTCCAGTCTTGAAATGTATCCCTTCTCGTAAAGCTCTCTTCGATCCTGGACCTCCCCCACTTCCCTCCGGAAGTCCCGTTCATAAATAGCGAGCAGCTTCTCAAGGCTCTTTCGGTACGCCGTCATCGTCTTGATCACCTCGGCTTGGAATTTTGAGAGTTCCGTTTCCGAAGGTGGAGGTGGTTTAGACGCCTGGACCGCTGATTGGGTCTTGTTGCCTTGGGCGCCAATCCCAGTGGGGAGGAGCATTGGCAGGATCACAAGAATTCCAACAAGGAAATCTCTATAGGCCGTCATTCGCTCTGCCTCGTTAATGGAAGGTCCTGCGTTCAGCTAAAGCCTAAAGAATCGTTTGGCGTTTCCACCCAGCACGGCCTCCTTCTCTGCTAATGAGAGATCCGGACGCTCCAGCGTCTCATGAATCATCTGCTTCGCCGCCACAAAATCAACTTCGTGCGGATAGTCCGAGGCATAAGCAAAAGCCTCGATCCCGACATGTCTAGCCACATAGGACAGGACCTCCTCGTTCCCTTCGCACCCGATGAGAATTTGGCCGCTGGATAGATATTCCCGTAGCGACCGCTTCTTGCCTGTTGAGACAGTATAGACGCTTTCGTCACGATCCATCCTGTCCATGAGCAACACGACCCAAGCGCAACCGCCCTCGAAGAAGCCGATGCGGAGGCCGCGATAGCGGTCGAAGACCCCGTGGTAAATGAGAGAGACCATCTCAAGCGCGAGCGGGATCGGGTGGCGCAGGGTGCGCGCGGCCCACGGGTCGGTAAAGGTGTCAGCCCCGAGCCCCAGGCTTGATCCGCCATGAATGCCCAGAGCACTCCCCAGGTTCGCTGCCTCCTCATAGACCGGCCAGTAGTATTCATGTCCGAGATGGAGAGGCAATCCCCGCGACGGCAGCATGGCTCCTGGCAGACCGAGGTCAACCACCAAACGCCGAAGCTCTTTCACTGCGGCCTGGACGTCCTGCATGGGAATGAGGCCGACGGGGTGAAGGCGCTTATCCACCTTACGATACCGATCGGCCACATAATCATTAAAGGCGTGGCACACCTTGACCGCGTAGTCTGCCTGCTGGATGAACCCGACGGAGAGTCCCTCGGAGGGAAACATCACTGTCTGCTCCATACCGGTCTTATTTAAAAAAGCGACCCAGTCCTCCGCAGAGCCCATGCGATGCTGGCTGGCATTGACGCGCTCCCGGGTAGGTTTCAGAGCCTCCCCGGACTCATTCAAGTTGCGAGGGTAGTGAATAGCATCGAGGCCGGCAAAAACCCCCTGGCGATTCCTTGAGGGGCGAAGCGCCACATCCCGGATGCCCGGATCCATGTACTCCGCCATCTCCGGAATCGACTCTATGATATGTCCATCACAATCAAAAACTTTTACCTCTCCCATCGTTTTCCTCCTTGGTATCAGGCTTCATTCATTGCTATCCGATACCCCTACCACAATTCCTAGACCGCGCAAAATAGGTGGTCACTTTCAAGGCCGTCTCAGTCCTACCTGATGATCGGCCAATAGCGTCCTTTCTTTTTGGTGATGCTGAGGGACGCTTGATACAAGTTTCCCAAAACATCTCTCTTTAGGATCGCGCTGGTATTTCCTGATTCCAGCACTTTCCCTTCCTTTAAGATAAGCGTTTTCTTAAACAGAGGAAGGATCTCTTCGATATGATGAGTTACGTAAATAAGAGAAGGAACCTTCTTCTGCCTTCCCAGTTTCTGGAGGGTAGAAAGAAAGTTCTCCCTTGCTCCTGGATCCATCCCGGCGCAAGGTTCGTCGAGGAAAATCAGGTAAGGCTTGGTCATCCGCGCCCGGGCGATGAGAACCTTTTGCTGTTCTCCTTGGGATAAAGTCCCAAACTCTTGGTTGCTTAAATAGGAACAGCCCATCTGTTCTAAGTATTCCTCGGCTTGGGCGAGATCTTTTTTGGTCAGCTCCTCCCAAAGTCCAGTCTGAGCAAATTTCCCTGATACCACCGTTTTGAATGTCTTTTCACGAGGAGGTATCTGGGAAACTAGGGTCGAGGTGACCCAACCGATACTTTTTCTCAGCTCTCGAAGATCGATTAAGGCCTTGCCTCTTCGATAGACGGCTCCCCCGTCGTTCGGCCATATATAACCACAGGCAATTTTTAGGAGAGTGGTTTTCCCCGAGCCATTCGGACCGAGGATGGCCCAATGCTCTCCTTGCTGGACTGTCCAATTAATCGAATCGAGGATTCTTTTTCCGTCAATCGAATAGGAGACGCTACAGATCTCCAATGCCGGAACCTTCATATCGCTTTTTAAGCCGTACCACAGAATGCCCGCATTAACATCCCTTTACCAATAGTCGGCGGCTCTTCACCCAGCGAAAGATATCCCATGAAGACGGTTTCAGCTCCCAACTTACGGAAAAAAAAGGGTGCTGGGCTACAGATGCATAAAAACATTTGACAGAACTCATTGCCTAGTGGGATAATAGGTTTTAATCGGGGGGAACGTTCCTGATAAGAGAGAGTTCGTAAAGCTCGACTTGAGTATCCAGGACGGAAGCGGAAGGGGGTTATATGAGCCAAAGGACAAGAATAATTGTTTATGGTCTCTTGATTGTGGTTCTCCTTATCGTTATTTATATGATGGGAGCCATCGACAGAGTCATCGGCCGATGATTTCGTCAGGATGGCCCTGACTGCCGAGAAACATTCTTCTTTTCTCGCTCTAAGCCCGGTCGACTCGACTCTCAAGCTGCCAAGGTTTTAGTGGCGTATAATTGATCCGCTTATTCTCCGCGCTTTGATCTCGCGCAGACACGCGTAGGATTTCCAGCGGCTCATCGCTTGCGCTTTCAAACCAGTACATAAAGCCGCGCGGGATCATGATACCTTCATGCTTCTTAAGCTCGGCGATCAGCTTATCCCCCTCTCCGTAAAATCTTACGGCGCCGCTAAGGACCAGCCAGAAGGCATCGTCGCCGGTGTGAGCATGCAGGTTATTCTCTCCGCCGTTCTTCACTACTTGAACCAACCCTCTGAGGATATCGCTCTTGCAGAGTTGGATGGATTTTTTTACTCCCCCAAACTCCGGCCGCTCATACTTGAAGATTTGAGCTTCTTTTTGTCGAGTAGACATCGAAATACCTCCTTATAGGCATGCTTTGTATTCTCTGTTTCCTCCCTC
>JBOHVJ010000057.1:0-3914 GCA_050735075.1 Binatia bacterium | reverse complement strand
CCCTTGTCCGGAGGCACGTAGCCTGGGCCTTGGGACAAATAGGATCTCCGGAGTCGGTAGAGGCCTTGAGACGACGTCTAGAAGCTGAGTCAGATAGGGAGGTTAAGGAGGAAATCGAAGAGGCGTTGGGCCGAAGGCTGAAGACCGAAGACTCCTCTACTCCTTTTGGGGAATGACTCCCTTCAGAGGGTGCGCCAAGCTTGAGGGTATCTTGGCGACGTGTCCTTCCCGGTCCACACAGGCGTGCTTGGTCCATCCCGAAGCTATGCGGGATTCATCCTCTTTCCGGTATATTTTGTAGTGAAAGCTGAGAGAGGCTCGACCTAGAGAAGTGAGGTTGGTCTCGATGATGATTGCATCGTCGTAGCGGACAGGCCTGAAATAGCGGCATGAGACCTCGGTGACTGGGAAGCGCAGTCCTTTTTCTTCGATAGAGGTATAGGGAACGCCAATCTCGCGAAGAAGTTCTGTCCTTCCCATCTCAAACCATCTGAGGTAGTTGGCATAGTAGGCCACTCCCATCTGGTCTGTATCGCCATAGATCACGCGGTATGAAGTTAGGTTTTTAACCATATTTTGTTCAGGCCAGCTAGCCCTCTTTTTATCGTTTTTTCCCTGATGGGACAATGACCTCAGTGTTTTGAGGAGGGGTTGACACCGCCTCGATACTTGGCTATTTTCCGATCACGTCTTAGATAAGAAAAGCATGAGTTGGAGAAGGAGGATCGGATGAAAAGGCTAGAGCTATTTACCTTAGTTGCATTTGTTCTATTCAATTTCCTTGGACCTGGCTTCGCCCAAGAAGAAAAGAAAGCAAGAGAGGAAAGGAAAGCCAAGAAGACGGCAGAGGTGGAGGCTGTTATCAGCGGCGTAGGTCAACGCACTATCACCTTCCAGTATGAACGGAAGGGAAAGGTTCGTGAGGAAGTGGTTGGGATCGATGACAAAACTTATATCGAAAGGGTATCAAGAGAAAAGGTCACGTTAAGGGATTTAAAAGAAGGGGACAAGGTCTATCTGAGATACGAACCGGATGCCTATACACCGGCTCTGTCTGTTCAGGTGGTTGGTAAGGGAGAGGTGCAAAAGGTAGGTGGAGGAGATTAGGGGCGGTAGAAATCCCACCGGTCTCCGCTTATCACCTCTAGGTTGAGAGATTCCTCTTCTCTCAGAACGCGAAAGGAGAGCCGCTCTCCCGGCTTCTTTTTCCAGATCTCGCGATAAAGCTCGGGACGGGAGCGGATCTCCTTTTTTTCCATTCCAAGAATGATGTCCCCCTCACGCAGTCCGCTTATTTCTGCAGGCCCTCCGGGGACCACTCCTGCAATCACGATATGACCTGCAAAGGGCTGGGGGTAAAAACCCAACCATGGCCGCCGCGGGCGGCTCCTTACCCGTCCGAAGTCTTTTAGCTCCTGCTGGTTCTGCACATAGTATTCCATGGGAATGGCCAGAGAAAATTTTGCGACCTCATTTAGATTGAGCGAAACCACGCCCACCATTCGCCCTTGAAAATCTGCCAAGGTTCCACCGCCGAAGCCGGGATTGAAAGCGTTGAGCCGGATCGTCTTCTCCAACAGGTATTCCCAATGACCGTCATAGCTTTCCATTGAAGTTACGTAGCCGCCGCTCACTCTCCTTCCGGTCTCTCCACTGCTCGCGACAATCAGAGCGGGCTGACCAAGGGATAGCGCATCTGGGGGAGCCGGTCGCATAAAGGGTAAGTTTCTGCCCGAGATCTTGACCAGGGCCAAGCCCGTTTCAAAGTCCTGAGCCGCTAATTCACCTGGAAGCTGCTCCCCGTCTGCCAAGGTGACTGTTATCGATTCGGCTCCCAAGGTGATGTAATGAACAGTAAGGATATATCCCTCGGGATCGACAATCGTTCCGGAACCCGCCCGTTCAGATCCTAGGTTGCGGGTGGAAGGATGGCTCTCGGGGATGGTCACCCGGAGATCCACACTGGCCGGCAGGATGGCATGAATCAAACCGAGGTGGGCATTCAAGGAACTGTACCCTCCCTTGGGTTGTCATCCGTCGTCTGAGATCTCAACATAGGCCTTTCGAGATGAAGTCTTCCTTGCCACCTGTCTCTGGTCTCAAGTTCCTCCCGTACGGCGTTGAGCATGGCGTTCTTGTTTGTGGACCAGTCCGGGGCGACGGTTAGTTCTCGATAGGTCTCTCCAGTTAGACGGTGAATCACAATTTCCGGCGCGAGGAGCTCGAGGAAATCGACGAGCAGGGAGATATAGGCGTCCCGGCTGAGAAGGGTAAAAGCGCCAGAACGAAATATTTTTTCGAGGACCGTGTTTTTGATGATATGGAGGTTATGGAGTTTGACCCCGTCTATTCCCATGCGATTAAGAAAAATAGGGGTTTGCAGGATCTCTTCGCGGCTCTCGCCGGGAAAGCCAAGGATCAAGTGCACACAAAGACGGAGCCCTCTCGCCTTGCTCCTCTCGACCGCATCAATGAATTCTCTTAAACCGTGTCCCCGGTTGACCCATTGGAGGGTTTTGTCGTGCATCGATTCCAGTCCGAGCTCCAGCCAGACGTAAGTGTGACGAGAGATATCCGCTATGAGATCAAGCACTTCGTCGGGTACGCAGTCAGGCCGGGTGGCAATGGAAAGGCCAACCACACCGGGGAAGTCGAGCGCCTCTCGATAGAACCTCTCCAATTTGGTTATGGGGCCGTAGGTATTGGTGTAACTTTGGAAGTAGGCAATGAACTTTTCCGCCTTGTAGAGTCGGCTAACCGCATTTGCCCCTTGCTCCAACTGTTCCATGATCGACATCCCGGCACGATATCCCCGAGGTGTATGACTTGCGTTGTTGCAATAGGTGCAGCCTCCTACGGCGACTCGGCCATCTCGGTTAGGACAGGTGAAATCCAATCTGAGACTAACCTTATGAACCCGCGCGTGGAAGGTCTGCCTTAGGACGCGGTTAAACGAGTTGTAGCGTTTGCCGTCCCATTTTTCTTGTAGGAGAGGAGGAAAATTCATAACGCACTGCAATAAGAAATGGTTAACAGAAAGACCGCCAATTCTCAAGAGTGCTTGCGCTCATCGGCAACGAGTGTGGCCTTTCCTCCTCAAGCTTTACTTTTTTGCTTTACTCGGCGGAGGACTCTCCTTTTTTTCCTCTTCGAAGAAGTCAGTTAGCTGCTTGCTCATCCGGTTATAGGAGAATTCCTCGATGGTGAATATTGTTGGGCTACCCTCTCGTTTTAGATAATAGTCTTCGCCGGTTTTGTTTCCCAGCAGTAGGGTCCCCAGATTTTTTCCGTCCTTTGCCTCAAGAGAGATTTTGAGAGGAGGGGAGTCAAGACCATACCTTTTTATATCTTTGGGTTCGTCTTCGGCAAATCCCTTTGCCCTGAGACTCCGTAGTCCTGTCAGATAATCAGCTACCGCCCCTTGTTTGGCCTTGCCTGTCTTCGGCGCCTCCAGCTTCCATTCTTCTTTTTCCCCTTTGGTCAGGATCAACAATTCCTTGGGGGTCTGGATTTGCACCTTGGCGATCTTGTCAGAGGGGAAAGAGAGAATTTCTTTATCTCTAAGAGCGATCAGATCCTTGTCGAGCCCTTTCAAAACATTCTCCTGAACACTGTAGACGGTTCCCTTGGAATCTAGGACAAGATAGACTTCATCCTTCCCGTCCCTCTTATTCCCAAAGAGGATCTCCCGTTGCCCCTCTTTCTCTCCCATAAAAGCGGTGACCCGGAGACGTGGTTTGTCCAAGCCGTATTTTTTTAGGTCCGAAGGTGAATCTTCAAGAAAGTCCCTGGCTGACAGGTTACGGATGGTCGAAAGGATCCCCTTGATCTCATTCTGGTCTGCCCGGCAGGGCTTAGGTTTGTCGATGAACCAGTCCCCCTCCTTTTTGATCAGGGCAAATTCACCTTTAGTC
>JBOHVJ010000056.1:0-2800 GCA_050735075.1 Binatia bacterium | reverse complement strand
GTGCGCTCGGGATCAGAGTGGAAAAGCCCGCAGATCTCGCTCCGGCGATCCAGCGCGCGCTCAAGGCCGATCGTCCCGTCATTGTGGACGTGGCAACCGACATCGAGGCGTTGGCGCCGACCGCGGTGACTTAACCTCGCAATTCCGAGGAGACAATTTGACATGATCTCGAGAACGGCAATAAGTCTCCAGCTTGAGCGTCGGGTGCAAAATTGCGCACCGCACTCGAAGAATGGGTCGATGCTAAATTGAGGGCGCGGAGGATAAAAATGAGACCCCTTAGCCGTTGGCTCGGATTCGGTCTTTGGGCAGTTATTTTCTTGTTCCCAAAGGACGGCAACTCTCAACCGGTTTATTACAAGGGAAAAACAATTGCAGTTGTTGAAGGGCGAAGTCCTGGCGGTGTAGGAGATTTAAGAATTAAGGCTATCTTACCCTTCCTGCAAAAGTACATTCCTGGGAATCCAACTGTCCTGCCAGAATATATGCCTGGAGGAGGGGGCCGAAAGGCCGCAAATTACGTGTATCGGGCAAAGGCGGACGGACTGACGATCGGCGCCAGCTCTCCGGGTGTTCTCGCAAGCGCCGTACTTGGCGAGCCGGGTGTCGAATATGATCCTAACAAGTTTATCTATCTCGGGTCCCCTTTCAGCGAGAACAATAATATTTTTATCACCCGAAAAGCTCTTGGGATAAACAATCTGGAAAAGCTGCGCGGTGCTACGGGGCTCAGAATCGGAGGGCAATCGGTGGGACACGTGCAGTACATTCGGAGCCGGTTGTTCGCTTGGCTTTTAGGTCTCAAAGATCCGAAATTCGTTGTTGGCTATTCAGGACCTGAGTTGGATATAGGCTTGGAGCGAGGTGAAATCGATGGTAGAGCGGTCGCGGTTGATACGGTGTCAATGACAGAGGGATACAAAAAGCTCGTGGATTTCCATGCCATTCTAGAGATTCCTAAAGGACATCGTCCCCGTGAATTTGCCAATTTGCCTGAAATCGAGGCTTTCGCGCGGTCTCAGATCGAGCTCCAAGTGCTGACCATGTCGCGGGTTTTTTGGGGAGTCGGAACGCTAATTTATCTGCCCCCAAGCACACCGGAGAAACTGGTCGAGATACTCAGGCAGGCGTTTCGCAGTTCCTTCGAAGATCGCCAATTTCTCGAACAATACAGAAAACTTCTTGGTGTTCATCCAACGCCACTAATGCCGGAAGACCAGCAGAAGCTTGTCGCGGACCTTCCGCGGGATATCGAGGTCGTTAGAGTTTTTAAAACCATCGCTGGAATGGATCCCTTTCCACCACGCAGATAATGACAGTATAGGAGACGATGAAGGGGTTTTACTTTACTGACGCGGAGGTCTTCATGAAGTTGATTAAAAGTAACTTCGGACTTTCTGTTTTCCCTCCAGGAATCCCTAGGGAGCGAGCAGAGATTCTGCGGGAGGCGATGCGCAAGACTTTTAAGGACCCCGAATTTCACAAGGAATACAAAAAAATCACGGGCGATGATCCGAGCCCTCTTACGTCGGATGCTTTAGAAAAAATTATTAGAGAACTTCCTCGCGATTCCGAAACTGTCGAATTCTTCAAGAAGTTTGCCGGTCCCGGCCCCCTTCCCCAACGTTAACCCATAGTTGACTTCGTTCTGACAACTGCCGCGAGGGTCTTGGCGCTAGATAGGGGTCAAGTATGGAGTTGACTCGTTGAGCCGTGTTCGAGGTCTTTGGTTTCTTGACATCTTGGCAGAGCGACGCCATCGGCTTCTTGGTCGGCCTATTGCCTTAGACTTCCAAATGCAAGCATCCGCTCAGAGTCATCATCGAGACTTTCACGTTTCCGGAATTCCGAAAACATGGAAATATGGCGCCTTATCCCGACTTGATTTCGTTGCTCGTTACGGGTTAAAGAGTTTTCAACATCCTCGTGAAGAAGGAGAATCTCCTATGGGGCTGAATGATATCAAACTCAAAAAAACAGCTATCCTCTTTTTTGACATCCTGAACGGCTACTACCACGCAGCCGAAGCAGTGGCGAAGGCGCGGATGCAGCCGATGGTGGATAATGCCGTGCGTCTTATGAGGGCAGGGCGTGGGGCCGGAATCCCGATTTTCTTTGCCAAGGGGAACCACCGCGCTGACAACGCAACCTCAGCCTCAATTCTCACCGATACCGACATGGCCCTCAAGCCCTGGCCCGATGGCGCGGTTAGGAGAGGCAGAATGCGTGTCATCGGTGGCGATTCCAGCTCGGAGGTCATCCCTGAGCTTGATCCACACCCCGACGATTACTACATCCCGAAATACCGCTGGAGCGCCTTCCATCAGACCTATCTGGACTTGGCCCTGCGTGCTCGTGGGATCGATACGATCATTATCTCCGGCGGTTCCACCGATGTGGGAATAGGTGCGACGGTCTTTTCCGGCAGGGACATGGATTACAATATGATCGTTGTGCGCGATGCCTGCGCCTCTTCCCACGACCAACGCGCCCACGACGTGCTGATGGACCTCATCTTTCCCCGCATGTCCCGCGTGCGTAGCACAGATCAGGTCTTGCAGATGATTCAGGAAGCGAAATAGTGCGGCAGAAAAAAAGAGCCTGCGGACCCTGTTGACGCGCGCTTCGTGAAAGAGTTAGAAGAGAGCGGTTTCGTCAAGACACTTTACGGAAGCAAATAAGGAGGACCACTATGGCAACCAACGGTAGTACGCAGCTCGGAGTTAGCAAGAAGATAAGGCAGGTCGGAAGGATCGACCTCCCAGGGGGAGGTTCTATTGTAGTGGAGAATGGCTATGCC
>JBOHVJ010000055.1:0-5163 GCA_050735075.1 Binatia bacterium | reverse complement strand
GGCCAGCACCATGAAAAGGGTGGAGAGGGCTTCGAGCACGTCCATACGCTTGCCATGGAGGCGGAGGGTCGAAATCTGTTCCTGGGCGCCCACACCGGCCTTTTCCGAAGCGAGAACGGGGGCCGCTCCTGGCAGAAGGTAACGCTATCGGGGAATCATTCTCACCTGGACGTAATGGCAGCCGCCCCCGACCCCAGGGACCCAAAAACGATCTATGTCGGTACCCACGAGGCGGGCGTCTTCAAGAGCAATGACGGCGGGAATACGTGGCAGGAGGTCAATACCGGCCTCGGAGGGCTTGATGTCCATGGGATTGCCATCGACCCAAACGATCGGAAATTACACGCTTTGGTAAGGGAGAAAGGCGAGGGGATCTATCGGAGCAGAAACGGCGGCGGGAGATGGGTCCGAGTAGACGAGGGCCCCGGGGGAGAGGTCAAGGTTCTTACCTCGGTGAACATCTCCACAGGGATGGGAGGGATTTTCCTCTATGCCGGGACTGCTGAGGGGCTCCAGAGAAATCCAGACTGCTTCTGAGGGTGGAAACTGGTGGGCGGTCTGCCCACCAATCAGACGGTGAACGGATTTGCGGTTAATCTTGAGAACCCTAAGGTTATGTATGCAGCTATGCGAGATGGTCTTTTCAAAAGCACCGATGCAGGTGAGACATGGAAGGCCGTGGGAAAGGAGCTCAAAAATATGGCGGCGGTTACCGTGAATCCGCGCAAGCCCAATGAAGTCTATGCCTCTACCGCTGATGGGATCATCTTCAAGAGTACCGATGGAGGAATGGTATGGAAAACGCAGCAATAAAAGAAGGTTATCTCTCCCGCCGCGAGTTTCTTAGGATCTCGCGTCAGGCCGGGCTTGGCGCGTTGGTCATCTCGGTCGGGAGCGGAGTCCTGCTCCCGGGGCAAGGCGGCACGACCCAGCAGGGGGGTGCTAGCGGAGTCCGAGAGATACACCTGGAGGCGCGCGAAATCATGTGGGAGCTTGCGCCGGGCAAGCGGATTAAAGCGATGGCCTATAACGGTCAGATCCCTGGCCCGGAGCTTCGCCTCAAAGAAGGCGAGCGAGTGCGGATCTTTCTAAAGAACACGCTGCCGGAGCCGACCACGATCCATTGGCACGGGGTGGATGTCCCAAACGCGATGGACGGGGTGCCTGGGATCACGCAGAAGCCTGTGCAACCTGGCGAGACGTTCGTCTACGAGTTCATCGCTACCCCGTCTGGCACACGCTGGTACCACACGCACTTTAATGACCATAAGCAGCTCGACTTGGGCCTTTACGCACCGCTAATTATCGAGCCGGACAAACCTGATCCATTCCCCTTCGACCGCGACTACACTTTGGTCTTTGACGACTGGGCCACGGGGACCGGAAGCGCTGTGGCGAGGACCACGGAAGGAACCGCCGGGAGCCGGGGTAGTATGGGCGGGATGATGGGGGGCATGATGGGAGGCGGAATGGGTGGGATGATGAGGGGGATGATGGGTGGCGGCCAGCACCCCGCGTACGACACCATGACGATCAACGGCAAGGCCTACCCAGCCACCCAACCACTTAAGGTGCAAAAGGGAGAGCGGGTCCGCCTGCGCCTGATCAATGCCAGCGCCGACCATACCCACGTCATTCGTTTAGCAGGCCACCGCTTGCAGGTTACTCACACAGACGGAAATCCTCTGGTGCAGCCGGTCGAGGTCGATGCTGTGCCAATTGCGCCTAGCGAGCGCTACGACGTCGCGTTCGTGGCTCACAAGCCCGGAGCTTGGTTTCTCTACTGCTCACAGCCGGGTCATGCGACAGCGGGCGAAAAGGTCCTGGTCGTCTACGAGGGGTATGAGGCGGCAAAGCCAGAGGCGTCCGTGGAAGGCGTGCGCGAACTTAGCCTTTGGCACTACGGCCTGGGTCGGGGCCGGGAAGTGCTCCCACGCCCCTCGGGCCAGGAGCGAACCTTCAACCTCACCCTCAGCGGAGGGATGATGGGGTCCGATGCCTGGACGATCAACGGTAAGAGGTACCCCAACACCGACCCGCTACGCCTCAGCAAAGGAGACATGGTGAGAGTGATGCTAAACAACATGAGCATGGAGGCGCACCCGATGCACCTCCACGGACAGTCCTTCAAGGTGCTGTCGTTTAATTGCCAGCGTCTGGCTCAGCCTATCATCCGGGACAGCGTCGATGTCGAGGCGCACATGGGCTCGGTGGCGATTGAGTTCACGGCCCACAACTCCGGCGACTGGTTTTTCCACTGCCACAAGCCGATGCACATGGAGGGTGGGATGATTACCCTAGCCAAGATCGGATGATAGGGATGCGTGTTTTAACTGGAGCTTACAAAGTAACTAAAAGAAAAAAGGAGGATTTATGTCAGATCAGATTCGATTAAAAGAAATGGCAGAGACGGAAGTCTCATCTGCGAAAGAAGTTCAAGCCGTAGAGGTGTCGGCGGTTCCACAGGGGCAGAAGAAGGGCTGGCTTAAGGGGATGCTCCCCATGGCTATATGTTGCGGAGCCCCACTTCTTCTTTTGCTTGCGATTCCTCTTCTTGGATCAATATTTGGGTCGCTTGCTGCGGTTGCAAGTGGTTTGTTGGGCATTGCAGCAGTGCTCGCCTGCCCTCTCGGCATGTATTTCATGATGCGGATGATGATGAACAATAAAAAATGAGCCTTATTGGCTGGGTCTTAAATTAATTCAGGCGATCATTGGGGAGCGGTACCTCGTGCTAACGCGGTGACTGTCCTAACGGGGATTCCAATATGAAAACTTTCCTCCCGAAAGAAGAGACAGATTGTCTCACCCTCGCCCGTAGCGAGGTACGGAAGGCGGCTGCCATAAAGCATGGACTTGTAATCGGTCTCATCATCTATTTAGCCTCTGGTATCGCCACTGTCGCAATAGCTGAGCCTCCCGCTTCGCCAGGCGCGGCTAAACCGCAGGAAACCAAGCCCTTAGATCCAGAACGAACTTCGCAAATCATGGCCAAGGTGTTTCCTAAAGAGGGATATACGCTACCCATTAAGTGGGGCAATCTCGGACCTACGCTCGTCCAGCTCGGCGTGATCGATCTGGAGAAATTCAAGAAGCTTTATGAGAAGAGCAATCTTCCGGCGGATTTTCGGTATCTTGAGCAGCCTTCGGAAGACTTCATTACCATCAATGCGGAGAATCAGCGGTTTCTAGTAACCGTGTTTTGGGGGTTGGGGCTGGCCAATAAGAATTCTGTGCTGGAGAAGATGCGCGAAACGAAGGGACTCATGAGTCTGGCGAGTACAGGCGGTTGGACGTTAGGGGCAAGGCCTGCCGCTGAACTTTACAGCAACTTCGACATCATCCCGCTGACGGCGGAACAACAGGAGCTTATCTCAGACCTCAGCCAAAGTATCTATCGCCCCTGCTGTAACAATCCAACCTCTTTTCCCGATTGTAACCACGGCATAGCACTGCTGGCGTTAATTGAGCTTATGGCAGCGCAAGGATTCAATCGGGAGGAAATACTAAAGGCATCGCTAAAGTTCAATGCCTTTTGGTTCCCTCAGCACTATGTACAGACAGCGCTGCTGTTCGAGCTCAAGGGTGTTGACTGGGGTGCTGCCGATGCTGGAGAAGTCCTAGGTCCAAAATACTCAAGCCTTAGCGGGTGGATGCAAAATGTTGCTAAGGAGGTGAATAAACTTGCGCAGCCCCTTCTCGTCCAACAAGGCCTGAGTTGCCAAGTTCCGGCGGTACCAAGTGGTTCACCTGGGAGTGAGCCGACAGTGAAAGCTGCCCCGGAAGTTCCTCACATTCATGGGTTAGTCCTGGATCGCACGAATCCGGAGGTCCATTATATCGCCACCCATATGGGTCTCGTGCGAGTCCAACCCAACGCGGCCCCGGAGTTTGTTGGTAACCATCGCTTCGACCTGATGGGCCTTACTGCGCACCCAAAAAAGGCCGGTGTGCTATACGCGAGCGGTCACCCTGACCCTGCCACGTACCAAAGGCACGCAATCGGCAATCTTGGGTTGCTGCTCAGCCAGGATGGCGGCCAAACCTGGCAGTCGGTTGCTGCGGAGGGCAACGCTGATTTCCATGCGCTGACATATAGTCCGCACGGCGGCGGGCAACTCTATGGGTGGAACGTTGCTGGAGAGCCCGGGCTGTATCGGATCTCCGTGGCCAGTTGGACCGTTGAGCGGCTGCCGGGTAAGGGCCTGTCGGGATTGCTCAGTCTCTCAGCCGGTCCTAACGCGTCTGGACCTCTCCTTGCTGGGACGAAAGCGGGGTTGATGGCAAGCCGGGATGGGGGTGCATCATGGGTGCCGGTGGCAGGTATCCCCAGCGATGTAGCGGTGACGGCTGTGGGCCACCATCCAAGGCATTCCCGGATAATTTACGCCTACATCGCGCGATCCGATCTCGGCCTCATGCGGAGTGACGACGGGGGTGTGAGTTGGAGACCGACCGGCTTTGTCGCGGACTCTGGAACAAACGTGGTCGCCCTCGCCGTCAGCCCCAGCGACAACCTGGTATTTGTGGCGACGCAGTCTGATGTCCTGCGGATATCCCTGCCGCAGCAAGTTTCAAACAAAGTCCGGCCGGATCGGCCTCGTGGCGTTAAGGCAGTTAAGGACAAGAGTCGATAAAAGAAAAAGGAGCTTCTATGTCAGACAAGTTCGCTTAGGAGGTCTCAACCATGGCCGCTGAAGCGAAGGAAGACAAAGAGGTAATTAAGAAGGGAATCTGGTCGAGAAGGGACTTTTTTACTCGTCTGGGATGGGGTGGTTTTGGTGTTTTTAGTCTTTTCACCCTCCTTGGTTTTGTTCGATCTGCCTTTCCCCGGGTTCTCTTTGAGCCACCCAAAAGGTTCAAAGCTGGTGACCCCAAGGATTATGTCCTCGGGGAGGTAAACGAAAAATTCAAACAAGAATTTCGTGTCTGGATCGTGAGAGAAGAAACCGGTCTCTATGCCTTATTCGCTAAATGCACCCATCTCGGCTGTACCCCGCGCTGGCTGCCAGCCGAGAATAAATTTAAATGTCCATGCCACGGCAGTGGTTTTTACAAGGACGGGACCAATTTTGAGGGTCCAGCGCCCAGACCGCTAGATAGATTTAAGATCGAGCTTGCCGAAGGTGGACAGCTCGTTGTCGATAAGAGCAAGATGTACAG
>JBOHVJ010000054.1:0-2574 GCA_050735075.1 Binatia bacterium | reverse complement strand
CACAACCACAGAGGATTTCTCCTTCTCTGGTCGGCTTTCAGACCTCGCTTCAGCCGAAGGAGGAAGCAACGTTTTTCTTAACAGTTTCCTGCGAGTCTGTTGACCTCGTCACATCTCGTCTCTTCTATGATCCCGCCTTTCTTGAGGCAGAATACGCCCTGAAGGCTGTGAAGGCCTTTGACTGTGTGATCGAAACGTCCAATGAACAGTTTAACGATTGGCTGAACCGCTCCCTGCCGGATATCCACATGATGGTCACAGAGACCTCCGAGGGACCGTATCCCTATGCCGGCGTGCCCTGGTTCAGTGCACCCTTCGGGCGGGACGGCATCATCACGGCCCTCGAATATCTATGGGTCAACCCGGAGATTGCCAGGGGTGTGTTGGCCTACCTGGCATCCTCCCAGGCCACGGAGATCATCCCTGAACAGGATGCCGAACCGGGCAAGATCCTCCATGAAAGCCGCAAAGGTGAGATGGCCGCATTAGGTGAGGTTCCTTTCGGGCGCTATTACGGAAGCGTTGACGCAACGCCACTCTTCGTCTTGCTGGCTGGGGCCTATTACGACCGGACAGGGGATCTCGCCCTTATTGAGAAAATCTGGCCAAACATCGAGCTCGCCCTGCGATGGATAGATACGTATGGCGACAGGGATGGTGATGGATTCGTCGAGTATGCCCGCTGTTCCCCCAAAGGGCTCGTTCATCAGGGTTGGAAGGATTCCCGTGACGCTGTGTTTCATGCGGATGGGACTTTGGCGGACGGTCCCATTGCCTTATGCGAAGTACAGGGATATGTGTACGAAGCCAAGCGCAGAGCGGCCGACCTGGCCTCCGTTCTGGGGCGTGCTGAAATAGTCCAGCCGCTCGTGCGCCAAGCTGAGACTCTCAAAGAACGGTTTGAAGAGGCCTATTGGTGTGAGGACCTGTCCATGTACGCCATCGCATTGGATGGCCAAAAGAGGCAGTGCAAGGTGAGAGCCTCAAATGCCGGCCACTGTCTCTTCACCGGAATTGCCAGCCAAGCGCATGCCCGACGCACTGCGGAGTCTCTTTTAGGGAAAGACTTCTTTTCCGGATGGGGAGTCCGGACGGTCGCGGCCTCGGAGACACGGTATAACCCCATGTCCTATCATAACGGCTCGGTCTGGCCCCATGACAACGCGCTCATTGCTATGGGGCTGGCCCGCTATGGGCTCAAGGAGTCGGCCCTTAAGATCTTGACTGGACTATTCGACGCCAGTCTCTTTGTCGATCTCCACCGCCTGCCCGAGCTCTTCTGCGGATTTGTTCGGCGCCATGGCGAAAGTCCAACCCTTTATCCGGTCGCCTGCGCTCCACAAGCCTGGTCGGCCGCTTCAGTTTTTATGCTCCTGCAAGCCTGCCTGGGACTCACGATTCAAGCTCACGAGAAGAAAATCTGCTTTTCGTCCCCTGTGTTGCCAAAATTTCTTCAGAAGATCCACATTAAAAACCTCAAGATTGGAAAATCGTCTGTGGATCTGACGCTGCAGCGTCATGTACACGATGTGGGAATCCATCTCGAACGCAGAGAAGGGCAGGTTGAAATCGTCGTGAGAAAATGAGGGGGAGGGACACAAGATATCGTCCACCCCACTTCGCATAACGGCTAAACTGGTGGTGACTTGAGAGGGCTACAGTCGCCATGGCAGACCGCCAAATGAGAACTTATGAACATGGTCACAGTCTTTCCATCGGGACGAACTGCCCTGAACGGGACAACTTATTCACCTTCAAAATCTGATGATAGAACGTAGGGTTCGATATGTCATACCAGTGGATCGGCTGACAAGATATTCCACTCCAGCTGAGCCCTGTCAGATGCTTCTTCACCGCACCTCGCTCCTATCCCTTTGAAAACTTACTCCTTCTTCGTTTAAGGCAACCCAACTCGTCGGGGGGTCCGCCGCTTGCACACTATGAAGTGCGTGGCTGCGGGCAACCGTTCCGGGGTTCCGCCGTCTTCGTTTTCGGAAGAAACCGGAGGCTGGGCGGACGCAGACAATCTATTTCGATGGGGAGATCTGGTATGAACATCACCGGCCTGAAGATCCTCAGAAGTGCGGTTCTGGTCCTGGCCGTCATCGTCATTATGTCAAGTAGCAGCCAGGGTCTCGCGGCTACTTCTCTGCCAGCTCCATCAGGGACCGTTTCCGAGACAGTCAAGGGTGAAGTGATCATGGCTGGAGACCAGGTACTAGTGGTGAAGGATGGAGCAGGTAAGGGAGTGCTAGTTCAAGTCAGCAAGGTTACTCAATTCGACAGCACCGTCAAAGTTGGGGACAAGGTCGAAGCCCAGCTATCGAGGGACGGCCAAGCCCTCTCCGTCAAGAAGGCTCAATAGTTCCGGATTCTCGGTTGCAGCTTTAGCTATTTGGATCGGAATCATGAAGTTCGGGCGGCAGAAGCTAGTGAGGGCATGATCATGAAGAAACTTGCTGGAGTCATGGCACTGCTCGTCCTATGGGGTTGCCAAACTGTCTCGCCCATTCATGACACCAACCCGCTAGCAGAACCCTTAACCTCTGAGTCCACGACTGTGACAGGAGAAGT
>JBOHVJ010000053.1:0-6177 GCA_050735075.1 Binatia bacterium | reverse complement strand
ATTATTTTGTCTCTATTATGGGGTTGGATTTTGGATGCCAATGTTCCAGATCCTTTTGATCTTATCGGTGCTGCCGTTAGTCTGGTCGGAGTATCTATCATCATGTACTGGCCAAGATAAATAGATGACACCTTATAAGAAAGCGCTCCTTTCAGAATACTTTACCGTTGGCTGGAATGTCCTTGAGGGGATCATTGCTATTGTGGCGGGGGTCATTGCAGGTTCCATCGCCTTAGTTGGGTTTGGCGTCGATAATCGTTATGCCCCTGTTGGCTCTATATAAGAAAAAAATAGCCGTAGAGATCTCGCAACTCCGCTATCCACTTTTTCTCATCATCATGGCGAGTCTACTTTTTTTCCCCGGCCTTGGGACCAGGGACTTCTGGGCGCCGGTAGAGCCCCGGTATGCAGAAATCGTTCGCGTCATGCTGGCCAAAGGTGAGTGGATCATCCCCACTGTCAATGGCAACCTTTATACCGATAAGCCAATACTCTACTTTTGGCTTGTTTTGCTCGGCTCCACCCTCGCAGGCGCCGTCAATGAGTGGACCGTTCGCCTTCCGTCAGCCATGTCGGCTCTTGGGTTGGTTGTCACAACATATTTTCTGGGCCGAGATCTTTTCGGTCCAAAGGTGGGTTTCATGGCAGGCATGATTTTGGCCACCTCAGCTCGCGTCGTTTGGGAGGCGCGCTGGGCCCATACCGACATGGCGTTTACCTTCCTTTTTAGCCTTTCGCTTTACTTTTTCTCTCGGGCTATTTTTCAGAAAGGAAGTCGTAAAAAGTTCCTCTTAGCCTACGGGCTCATGGGACTTGCCACGCTAACCAAAGGGCTTATCGGTATTGTCTTGCCAGTATTAATCGTTCTGGCTTTTGTCGTGCTCAGGCGTGAATGGCGGAGCATTCTGCAATGGCAAATCCCCGCCGGGATAATTGTCTTTCTTTGGGTCAGCGGACCATGGTTTGCCTGGGTGAGCTGGGCGACGGATGGAAAATGGCTTGAGGAGTTTGTGCTCACTCATCATATTCAAAGATACATATCTGGTTCTGGGCATCGGCAGCCCGTTTTCTATTACCTGGTAAACTTCCCCTTAGATTTTTTGCCCTGGGCGATTTTTGTCGTGCCGGCGATCTTTGCCTATAGATCCAGAATAAAGCTCCTCAAGGAACCCGTTCCCTTATTTCTGTTCCTCTGGTTTTTTGTGATCTTTCTCTTTTTTAGTTTTTCGGATACCAAGCGAGCCCTTTATCTTCTCCCGGTCTTTCCTCCCGCAGCCCTCTTTGTCGCTTCCTACTTTGATAATCTGGTGAGTGAGAAGATATCTCAGGGTACCCTCTACCATTGGTTGGCCCATCTTTTTTTCAATCTGCTATGGATTGGTTCGCTATCCTTGCCTGTGTTTGCGTGGTTTTTTCAGAGAGAGGCGGTGTGGCTCTCCCTACCGTTTAGCCTTGTTATGGCTGGAGGGGCGTTGACAACAGTAGTTTCGCTCTTGCGGAGACTCTCGTCGATGGTTTTCTTCTCAACTGCTTTCACCGTCCTAGCGGGTATGCTTTACATCGCGGTCTGGATTTTACCCTTTATTGATCAATACAAGTCTCCTAGGCCCTTCGCCATGCAGATCAAAAAGATAGTTCCTTCAACCCAACCGCTCTATATTTACGCCGATATCATGAACGATTTTAACTTTTATGCAGAGCGCGAAGTCATTCCCGTTCTCTCCTCCCAAGCTGATGTCGAAAAGATCATGGCACAAGAACAAACAGCATATATACTGATGCGGGATAGAGATCTAAAGAAGGTGAGCGTAGGAGTGAAAGGAAGCATGGTAGCGACGGGTCGTGTTGGAGACAAAAAATGGCATCTGATCAAAGTAAACGAACCGAGGTAAGGGGATATACCTACGGTAAACCTGAGACACCTGTGATAGAAGGTCCCCAGTTGATCTTAAAAGGGAAGATGGTAAAGTAATTCCCCCATGGCCATTGCGACGATCGAAGAGGCGATTGAGGATATCCGTCAAGGCCGGATGGTCATCCTGATGGATGACAAGAACCGCGAAAACGAAGGCGACCTCAGCATGGCAGCGGAAAAGGTCACCCCCGAGGCGATCAACTTCATGGCCCGTTTTGGTCGAGGGCTGATCTGCCTCACTCTGACCGAGGAGAAAGTAAAGCAACTAGGGCTGCCCATGATGGTATCAGAAAATACCTCCCCTTTTGGCACTGCTTTTACCGTCTCCATTGACGCAGCCGATAAAATCACCACAGGGATTTCCGCGGCGGACCGGGCTCAAACCATCCTAGCGGCTATCGCCGACGACGCCGTGACCGAGGACTTAGTGACTCCAGGGCATTTGTTCCCGCTCCGGGCGAGAAAGGGTGGAGTCTTGGTCCGTGCGGGCCAAACTGAAGGCTCGGTGGACCTGGCTCGATTGGCGGGCCTTAAGCCCGCCGGAGTGATCTGTGAGGTCATGAAAGATGACGGCACTATGGCGCGCCTGCCGGACATAGAGGAATTTGCTGCTGAGCACCGGCTTAAAGTCGCTACGATTGCAGATCTCATCCAGTACCGGCTGCGCAATGACTGTTTGGTTTATAAGGTGGCCTCGGCCCGTCTTCCCACCCGCTTTGGAGGGGAGTTCCAGGCGTTGGTCTATAACACCCATGTGGATCAGAGCGAGCACCTTGCTCTTGTTAAAGGAGTGATTTCGCCTCGAGAAGAGACTCTGGTCCGGGTACACTCCAAATATGTAGCGGGAGATGTGTTCGGTTTCGAATTTCTCAACACGGGGGCCGTGATCCAGCGCTCCATGGAGATGATTGCGGAGGAGGGAAAGGGAGTCATTCTTTACCTCCAAACAGAGGGAAAGGGATTGGGTCCCGCAAGAATGACCTATCCCAAAGTGGATGGAAAGAGAAAGAGAGACATGAACCGCTCTTTTGTCTATCAAGCCGACTTCAGAGAATACGGGATCGGGGCGCAGATCTTAAGGGATCTAGGGGTAAGAAAGATGCGCCTGCTCACAAACAACCGTAGAAATCTCGTCGGGCTATCAGGCTACGGGTTGGAGGTTACCTCCATTATTCCTTTCCCCTGGGAGGTTCCGTTTCCAGAGGAGGGACGAAAACATAGGGGACTGTAAAAAAGATTCAAAAAAAGCAGAAAAGGGATAAGCCATGCCGATTTACGAATACAGTTGTCGCCATTGCCATTCGAGCTTTGAAGAGCTTGTTCTATCCCCGCGGGAGACCGTCGCCTGTCCTCAGTGTGAAAGTAGAGAGGTGGAAAAGCAACTATCGGTCTTCAGCGCACCAGGGGACCGTACAGGAAAGGTGGGGGCAAGCGGCGGCTGTGGCTGCACTCCAAGTACCTGCGGCTGCCACTAAATTAGTTCAGAGTTTCGGGTTGCTGGTACCGAGTTAAGTCGAAGCGCGCAGCTCAATAATCGGAACTGTCAATCTAAGTTGACTCCGGCGGGTTCAGGTAACCATGGAGCGATCCCCTCAGATTCTTGAGGGTATCGTCAACGTTAGAGAAGAGCCTCTCCTCAACCAGTTCTCCATCGACCCAATAATCCAAAGAAGGGGCTTCCGTAAAGTTTATATCTACAAGCCTCTCTCCGATAGGCTCTCCTGTGATCATAACCCTGACCGAATAACCCGCGTCGATAATCAGGGCCCGCGCCTTGGAAGGGAGTTTAAGAGAACTCTTAATCTTGGCCAGTCCGTTGGCAGGATAACTCCCGACGCCCAGGGAGAAATAGCCCCACTCTCCGGAAGAGACGGGAAGTTCCTTTAAGATCCGCTGGTTGATGTCGACGACGTTTCGGACCGCCTGATCTTGACTGTAATCCTTGAGGAGCTCATAGACCCACTTCTCGATGATTCCTCTACCGAGCTGGGTTTGCTTCTCACGCTCCTTGACTGGACCCCGGTCGATCCACCACTTGACCTCCTCCACCGGTGGTGTTTTCTCATCCGCCATAACTGCTGTAAGAGACAGAGAATCGAGATAGAGACAGAAAAACTATATCTTAAATTCCTCCAGGGTATTGGGGGCAAAGAGGCTTTTCAAGTCGAGTTGCTTCTTGATTAGCCCTTGCTCATAGGTATATTGCACGAGGGTTTCGAGGACATGCCGGTTGGTCTCCAAACCATATGCCCACGGATCCTCGCCGAAGATCTCCCTCTCCTCTTCCATTTCCGCAACCGACCAGGCGAGCATATATTTGAGGGCGGAAAACTCGTACATTGATGATTCGCATATCCCTTTGGCTTCGGAGAAGGCCTTACACAGACTCTGGGCTACCCAGGGGTATTTCTCGTAGACGTCCTCTCTCAAAGCCACGGTGTGCATAATGGGAAAGATTTTTGTCCGACTGTAGTAGTCTTTCTCCACTTCGCGGAAGTTTGGGATCAGTCTCCTCACCTTGGGAGAACGCCGCACAAAAGGGGAGGGCATGTAGGCCGATATCATCACGTCAATCTCTCCCAGCTCCAGCATGGATGAGAGGGTCTGCTCTGGAGCGATCGGCTGGATATCGATGCCTCCTGGCAAATCGTGTTTAATCTTATCCACGCGGCCAGGGTGCTCCTCCCCGCCAGTGAACCACTTCATCTTCTCCGGGGGGACGCCATAGTCATGTTGTAAAATTCCCCGCACCCAAATCGCCATCGTAATTTGGTATTCGGGGACCCCGACTCGTTTCCCTATAAGGTCCTTAGGTTCTTTGATGCCAGAGTCCGTATTGATGTAAATGCAAGAGTGGCGAAAGGCCCGTGACGGAAAGACTGGTATGGCAATGAGCCTGGGAAGGCCTTTGTCCCGCGCCATTAGATAGGAGCCCATGGAGAGTTCGGCGGCGTCGAACTCCTGGTAGCGAAGCATGCGCCAAAAAGTCTCCTCAACCCGAAGAGGCAAATAGGTCAGCTCCACACCTTCAACTTGGACCCTACCGTCCTGAAGGGCTCGCGTACGGTCGTAGTCCCAACATCCCAATGTGATATGGATCTTTCCCATTCTCTTTCTCCTCAGCGATACTCGCCCTTCTCCTCTTCCAAGTCGTCGCTGCCACACTCGGGACAGTAGGGTTCACCCGAAGGACCTTCAGTAGAGTGAAAAAGCTTTCCGCATTCGTTACAGCGATAATAGTAACTCACCTGAGGCCCCTTCAGCCTTTTCCTTTAACGCCGGCAAGGAATTGAGAGGCGCCGATCACAAACTGCTCCTTATCATCTTGGAGCACCAGGGCGGGCTCACCCGAGGCTAGGGTCGTCCGGCGCAAAACGGTGTAGGGTTTGCCTCGAAATTCCACCTGCTCTCCTATAGCAAAGCGCTTGAGGTGTAAGTGATCCGGCAGCGGCTCGATCTTTTCCATTATTGTCTTGCTTCATATCACATCCTGGGACAAAGCTTAAACTGGACATGAAAAGAGAGGGTCTGGGGCGAATTGACAACATAGCAGCCTAAGTTTACAGTCTTCGAGCGATGGAAAAAGAGAGAATGCGCATCGGCGTGATGGGTACAGGCGCAGTGGGCGGATACTTTGGTGCCAGACTCGCAGCATCGGGGCAGGAGGTGATTTTCATTGCCCGCGGCAAGCATCTAGAGGCGATGCGAAGGGACGGCCTTGGAGTGAAAAGCATTCAGGGGAATTTCCACATCCACTCGTCATTCACCTCTAACCCAGATGAAGTTGGCCCAGTAGATCTTATCCTCTTTTGCGTCAAATCCTACGATACCGAGGAGGCAGTGAAAAGATTGGCGCCTTTGGTGGGAGAAAAAACGATCATTCTTTCGCTACAGAACGGTGTCGATAACCCAGATAAGATCGCAAGGTATTGGGGCGAAAATCGGACTCTTGCAGGCGTTGTTTATGTCGGAGCGCGAGTTTTGACTCCAGGAACAATCGAACACACAGCAGGGGGAAAGATCATTATAGGGGAGCTGAATGGAGGAGTCAGTGATGGGACAAAAGCTGTTCACCAAAACTTTTCCCTAGCTGAGATTCCCTGTACCATCAGTACGGAGATCCGCAAGGTTATGTGGGGAAAGCTTGTCTGGAACGCACCCTTTTGCGCCATCGCCTGCCTCGCCCGTGCCACGGCCGAGGAGATCGTTCAAAACGAGACTTTGAAAAAGCTGGCTGTGGACTGCATGGAGGAGGTCATAGA
>JBOHVJ010000052.1:0-3855 GCA_050735075.1 Binatia bacterium | reverse complement strand
AGAGACCACCGAGGAAGGTCGAGTAAATGAGAGCGCCTTCGGCGTTGAGTTTTGCTACGAAGGCATCCTCTAGCCCTCCGCCATAAGAAGGCTGAAGCGGAATCTGCGTCGGGAAGTCGGGTGAGCGCGTGACCCCGGTCACATAGGCACTGCCAGCCGAGTCCACCGCAATCCCCCCGGCGGTCGCACCCACATCCATCAAGGCCAGCAGGTTCTCGCTTCCGCTCCCGCCAAGATAGGTGGAATAGACAAGCCCGTTTCCCTCGGCGTTCAACTTGGTCACGAATGCGTCGCGGAACCCGCCGTTATCGGGCTGGTAGGGATTCTCGGTGGGGAAGTTGGTGGAATCCGCGTAGCCCGTTATATAGGCATTTCCATAAGAATCTACGGCGATGCCAAGGCCGGCGTCTTCGTTGCTCCCACCCAGGTAGGTGGAGTATGCAAGGTCAGTCCCTTCCGCGTTTAGCTTCGCCACAAATGCGTCCCGGCCGCCGCCGCTCGCTGGTTGGAAGGCATTCGCTACGGGGAAGTCAAGCGACTCCGTCCAACCGGTCACATAGGCATTGCCTTCCGAGTCCACCCGGATGCCATTACCCCGGTCTACAAAGCTGCCGCCAAGATAGGTCGAATATAGCAGAGCGCTGCCTTCGGCATTTAGCACCGTCACGAAGGCATCTAAGGCACCGCCCAAATTAGGCTGAAAGGCATTCGCCAAGATAGGGAAGTCCTCTGATCTGGTGCCACCGGTCACATAGGCACTGCCAGCCGAGTCCACCGCAATGCCAAACCCCGCATCATTATCGAACCCGCCCAGGTAGGTGGAGTAAACTAAGGCACCTCCAGCATCTAACTTCGCTACGAAGGCGTCGAACATGCCGCCCCGGAAAGAGGGGATAGGCGCGCCCGGAGTTATAGGAAAATCGTCTGACCCTACCCTGCCAGTTATGTAGGCGTTGCCTTCCGAGTCTACCGCGATGCTATTCCCGCGGTCTGCTTGACTGCCGCCAAGATAAGTCGAGTAGAGTAGAGTGGTGCCAGTGGAATCTAGCTTTAGCACAAAGGCGTCGCCGCTTTCGCCAATGGTTGGCTGGATGGCATTCGCGGTGGGAAAGTCAGGGGATTCGGTCTGACCTGTCACGTAGATATTGCCAGCAGCATCCAATGCGATGCTGTTAGCGATATCGCTGGCAATCCCGCCCAGGTAAGTGGAGTACGCAAGGACAGGATCGATGACGAGTTCTCTTCGAACATCATAGTCCGCCAGCTCAAACCCGACCTTGTCCACACCTTCAAGTAGATAGTGAGCGGGAATCAGACGCAGAAACCCGTCCTCCTCCTGGTACGCTGTTGGTTTGAGTAGGCGGATCTCACCCCCAGCCGCCTTTACCAGGAGATCACCCTCCTCGTTGATCCTCAGCTCCAGCGCGCCTTCAAAGGCGAGCTTGATGGCACCCGGGTCCGCACCGGGTCCAACGATAAAATCATATTCTAGCTGTTGCCCTTTGCCGTAGTAGACAAGGTCCACGCCAGGATAGGCATGCTTGTACTCCACCCTGGCATAGCTCGGCACGTTGGTATACCACTTGGAGGGATTGTCGCCCAGGAAGTAATGGCTCTTTCCCAGGAGTTCGCGGATTCCTTTTATTTCAGGCGACGGGTTGGCCCCCAGGAGTTTTATTGTCAACGGAGGATGGGGAGAGCTACCGCTCGGCGGCCGGGATACTTCTTCTCCTTCCTTGGACTCCGGGCGGCGCTCCACTGTCTGGAAGGCCAGGACTGCTTCGTTTGCTGTGAGGAAGAGGACGTAGCCTTTGCCCCTGGATACGAACTTTACCCTTGGGTCGGTCTGTCCCCGGTTCGCCTCGAAGCTGGGGGAGAGTCGAACCTCAGGCGCTAGAGCCTTGGGGTTTTTCCGCGAGGCCTCGCTCAAAGCCTCCGAGGGAAGGACCGCGAGAAGCGAGAATCCCAGAGCGGTGGGCAGATAACGGACAACTCTTTTCTCTCTCACATGGCTCGACCTCACTCTTCGCCTATGCCTCCCGTGACAGTGAAGGGGTTGCTGGTTGCGAGGCGCGTCACGTCACCATTGGCAAACAAACGCAGTTCGTAGGTATCCTCAGGAAGGGTGGCGGGCACTACGAAAGGGCATGACCCATCGGCCTGCGGGTCACCGGGTATCTGCGAACAGCTAACGTAAAACCAATCGATCAACTGAAAATCGTCAGTACCCTGTAGATACAGGCCAATCCAGTCTTCTGGGGTGGGTGAGGGGATGCCATTCCAGCTAACAGTAACCGTGTCGCCTGGCACGACGGTAGTTGGGCTCACGCTCAGGATGGTTAGGCCTTCCGTGCGGAAGATCTCATAAATCGCTCCGTTTGAGAGGGACACCACAAACAGGTTGCCGTTAGGACCGGTTTGGATGTCGGTGCCAATGCCAAAGTCAATCCCGATGAGCAGGCTTTCGCTCTCGGTGATATCGAATTTGTCTAGGTTGTCAGCGACACGATCCTCCAGCAGGGGATCTTCCACGACGATGTCGCTTCGGTCTTCGCTGAGCTTGAAGCGGAAGAGATAGCCCCCAGCCAGAAAATCCCTGGCAGCACCCACAAAGAGATCTCCCTCGAACTCCGGTCCTAACGCTTGGCTGTTTAGGAAGCCAATACCAGCCGGAGCCACTTCGAACTTCCAGCTGAATACGGGATCAGTGTAGAGAGAGCCGGGCAGCTCGAAGAGACGTGACAGCGCTTCTTCAGGAGTGTCAGCGATCAGCTCCGGTGGCCAACGAATCTGCTGTAGTCCATTGTACTGGGGAAAAATCTGTCCGGTTTCGATAGCTTTGAAATCGCCAATCCGCTCTACTGGCCCCACAATTTGGATCCAGCCCCCGTTGAAACCCGGGTCGACCCGGTTGATCTCGCTAAAGGAGTCGTCGCCGTTCTCTTGAATCCAAAGGTTGCCGGACAGTGGGTCGAAGGCCAAGCCGAAACTGTTGCGATGGCCGTAGGAAAAGATTTTCTGAATATTAGCGCCGACCTCGCCACCTATGTCGGCACCGACCTGGAAGAACGGATTGTCCTCAGGCACGGATCCATCGGGGTTAAGACGTAAGATAACCCCAGAAAGGTGGGCGTTGTCAGGTTCCGGCCCACCGAACTGATCATCAGGCACGCCAGGCCCGAACGGCCCGTCGGGGAGATTCTGTGTCTGGCCGCGCCGGCCAACGTCTCCGATAAAGATGTAGAGCTTACCGTCAGGGCCAAACCGAATGACGCCGCCGTCGTGGTTACCCCGGGGCGGCTGGTTGGCATCTTCCTGAAACGCGCGCAATCGAATGAGGTTCTGATCGAACGTTAGCGTTAAGCCGTCCCAAACAAAACGGTCCACTTGATTTCCCAAAAGGGGTACATCGTTCAGATTGCTCGTGTCCAAGCCAGTCGCGCTTTCAGTCCAGTAAAGGTAGACGGCGGGGTTAATGGAGAAATCGGGGTGGAGCGCTATCCCT
Source organism: Binatia bacterium (assembly GCA_050735075.1). Classification (GTDB taxonomy): domain Bacteria; phylum Desulfobacterota; class Binatia; order UBA9968; family UBA9968; genus JAHFAO01. Next base: position 350 of record JBOHVJ010000052.1, on the reverse strand, counting down.
AATAACCCGAGCTCCGAGCCAAAGTTCACTGGAAGATCCAGCACCGGGCCCTGGATAACGCCGTCCACAACTCGCTGGACTTTGCCGGTATTCTTCTCCAGTACTAGGATGTCGTTGGTATCGAGGAAAGCCATGCTCGTCGGGGTAATCAGGCCGGTGACTACGGTCCTCACCGACAGATTCGGGTCCAACATTGTCGGCTGCGCCCTTAAATTGTTGGTGGGGCCCGAGAGGATGAGAGCCGTGACTACCCCAACCAGTAGGCGCGAGACCATGTCGGATTGGTTTACAGTGACTCCCGTTGTCTTTGTGAATTTCGTCATCTTCTGACCTCCTCCACTCATACTGAC
>JBOHVJ010000051.1:0-6904 GCA_050735075.1 Binatia bacterium | reverse complement strand
GCCCGAGACAGCAGAGGAAGTGCTGCCAAACAGGAATCCTATCCGGGGGACTTTCTTCGGCTGCTGCGCCTCGGCTGGAAGGCTGAGAGCCAAGAGCAAAGCGCCTAGAGCAAGACAAATGATTTTTTTACCCATGGGTTTTCCCTCACCCTTGCCCTCTCGCAGGAGACTGTGTCGCAATTCCGTTCATGGTTCGACAGGCTCACCACGAACGGATGGTGACACTCCGAAATTCAAAGACTTAGCCGTTCGTCCTGAGGCTCTCGAAGGGCGGACGGCTCATTGTGACACAGTCTCCAGCGGGAGAGGGAATTACACGCAAACAATCCAAAATCGAAAATCAGCAATCTAAAATTACTCTGCGGTTTTACTTGAGCTGTAATCCAAACAGCTTCTTGGCATTCTCGAGAAGTATCTTCTGCCTCACCTCTGGTTTTATGTTCAACTGCTGGAACTCCTCCATCCAGCGCTCAACGCTGAGGGCAGGCCAATCCGAGCCGAACAGCGCCTTATCTTGGATAATCGAATTCACGTATTGGACCAGCTCGGCAGAGAAGTACTTAGGCGCCCAGCCGGAAAGATCAATGTAGAAGTTACTCTTGTGCCGGGCTATGGCAAGGCTTTCCGACCCCCAAGGCCAGGACGGATGAGCCGAAATAATCTTCAGCTCAGGGAAATCGGCTGCCACGTCATCGAGGTGGATAGGCTGGGTATACTTGAGCTTAGTGCCCATGCCGCCGGGAGTGCCGGCACCGGCAGCGGCCATGCCGCTGTGGAATAAAATCGGCAGGCCTTGTCGCTGTACTTCTTCCCAGAGAGGATAGAAGCGTGTGTCGTTGGGAAAGAAATGCTGCCTGGCAGGGTTGAGCTCACCGATACCGTGCAGTCCCAACTCCTCCTTGCAGCGCTTGATCTCCTTCAGAGCAAGCTTTCCTTGCCATGGATCGATGACGCCGAAACCCAAAAAGACTTCGGGATACTTGCGCATCGCTCCCGCGATATGGTCATTGGGGACTGGGATCAAGCCCGTGACGGTCTCGTCCGTCGTGTTCATAATGGCGGCCATCATCTTACGGTTACGGTACTGATCGGCCATCTCATCAATGGAGACGGGTTTCCGTTCCCTGCCGAAGTAGCGTGCCATTTGCTGAGTGCGCGGGCCCTTAGCCTTTTGTGTGAGCTCGTCGCTCAGGTGAACGTGTACATCGATAGCAATGACTTCCATGAAATTAACCCTCCTTAAAGTTTTTCTTGTAAATTTCCCTTCAACCTGTCTTTTTCTCAAGGATAACCGACAGGCCGGGCTTCTGTACCCGGATCTGCCTATAGTCCTTACGTTTGGTCAGCTCCTGAATCAACGTAACCAGGGGCTGCCTCGCGCTAAGGTATTCTTTTGGCGGTCCAGCGGCGCGCATGGTTTCTATTTCCTCTTTACGGACAACCCACCGAAGCAGCAACTCCTCGTCGGAGACGCCGCGCCCTCCCAGTTTGCGTCGCACTTCCTGAAGGGAGAGTTCCGGAGGCTCCAAGCGGGCCAGCTCCTTGGCCCGAGGTCTGCTCAGGATCTTGTCCTTGACATTGGGCTCCATCGAAGAGCCTCCTTCTTTGCCCCACCGTCCGAGTGCGTAATGGATAACCTGATCCGTAACCTCTTTGTATCGCTCCCCGACGATGACGTTGATTGCAGCTTGGCTTCCTACGAACTGAGAAAGCGGAGTGACCATGATCGGGTAGCCGAAATCGGCACGAACTTGACAGCATTCTTCTAAAGCTTGTTCCAGCCGATCTTCCATCCCCACTACGCGGAGCTGATGGCGGAGGTTCGAGATCATACCCCCGGGGACCTGGTGAAGGTACTGAGAGTAATCGTATTCAACCGGGGCTCCTATCGGAAGTCCCTCGTGTTTGGCAATGAATGTGAAGTGCTCCGCAACGGGCTTTATCGCATCTTCGTCTATCGCCGGCGAGTAACCCAGGGCACGGGCGTTTCTTGCTACGTTGAAGAGTGAGGGATTGGAGGAGGAATCGGCCAGTGGCGGGACGGCGGTGTTTATCGATTTCACCCCGAGCTTGATGGCCTCCAGACAGCACAGAGGGCCGAGGCCCGTAGTGCAATGCGTGTGAAGCTCAAGCGGGATTCCGTTGCTGTTCTGTTGGATTATGGGAACAAGCATTTGTGTCCGCTCAGGCGTCAACAATCCTCCTGGATCCTTGAGACAGAGACGGAAAACATCGAGCTTCGCCGCTTCGCGTGTCTTCTGGGCATAATATTCGTCCGTGTGCTTGGGTGAGACCGAGTATATGAGATTTACTATGGGTTGAAGCCCGGCCTCGCGGGAGATCTGGACCTTCCGCTGCCAGCTCTCAGGGTCGTTCCACTCATCTGATATTCTTGCTTGCCTCATCCCGTTGGCGGCCATGCGCTCTATGAACAGCCGGTAGATCGAGACTGGTGTGATTTCGAAGGCGTTGACCCTACCCGCAATGAGTCGGAGAGGGGTCTTGGTGACCCGCTGGGCGACGAGCCGGACCCGTTCCCAAGGGTCCTCTTTGAGCTCACGAACGCACTTTTTGAGATGCGAAGCGGATATTAGTTCTATCGCTTCAAAACCCGCCTGGTCCATCCGCTCCGCGATGGGGAGCATCATGCCTGTGGTCATCCCCTCAGCCCAAAGGCTTTGATGCCCATCGCGAAGTGTCGTGTCGACAAAACGGATCTCGTTCATGTCTCCTCCTGTGATACTAAATAGAAAACTGGGCGAGCCTACTTTCGACCCAGCGCGTGTTTACCTTTCCTTTAACGTAATCGAGCTGGCAGGTGAGAAAGCGAAGAAACGGGATCGTGGTCTCAATACCAGACACAATAAAGTTTCCCAACGCTTCCTGCATACGCCCGACTGTGGTGACCCGGTCGTTCCCTCGGACAATGAGTTTGGCCAACAGCGAGTCGTAGTAAGCGGGGACCGAATAACCTGAGTAACAGTGGCTGTCAACTCGTATTCCCGATCCCTCGGGAGGAGCCCACTCGGCTATGAAACCCGGGCACGGTCGAAATCCGTCCCGAGGCGATTCGGCATTGATTCGGCACTCGATAGCCTGTCCAGTGAAATGCACATCCGACTGAGTGAAGGGAAGCGCCTGGCCATCGGCAATCCTGATCTGTTCTTGCACCAAATCGATGCCCGTTATCATCTCAGTCACGGGATGTTCAACCTGAATCCGCGTGTTCACCTCGAGAAAGTAGAAGCTCCCGCTGTCCTGGTCCACAATGAACTCTACCGTGCCGGCATTTTCGTAACCCATCTGTTGCGCTATGGTCACCGCGGCCGCGCGGATCTTTTCTCTGAGCGGCTCGGATATCGAAGATGCGGGAGCTTCTTCCACAACCTTTTGATAGCGGCGCTGTAGAGAGCAGTCTCGCTCGCCGAGGTGAATCACATTGCCAAATCGGTCGCCGAGAACCTGGACCTCGATATGCCTGGAGTTAGGGATATAACGCTCCATGTAGAGCGTCTCGTCACCGAACGCCGCGCGCGCCTCCGCAGTCGCCGTTTCCAAAGCGCTTCCCAGTTCCCTGGTCTCCGTAACGATCTTGATTCCCCTCCCTCCGCCTCCTGCGGCTGCCTTAATCAGGAGTGGAAATCCCAGCTCTTCGACTACGGCGGAGGCCTCTTGGGTGTTCCTGACCTTCTTTGAGCCAGGTATGACGGGTATTCCATAGTCGCTAACGGCAGCCCGAGCCCAGAGCTTGTTTCCCATCTGCCGGATATTTTCCGGGCGCGGTCCGATGAACTTTATCCCATGATGCGCTGAGGCCTCGGCTAGCTCAGGCTTCTCAGCGAGAAACCCATATCCGGGATGAATGGCATCCGAGCTGGTGCCCACCGCGGCAGCGATGATAGCCTCTACTTTCAGGTAGCTGTCGGTAGGTCGCGCCGGCCCGATGCACACGACGCGATCCGCTATCTGAGAGGGCAAGCTGTTTCTGTCAGCTTCGGAGACCGCGACAACCGATTCCATTCCCAGGGCCCGACACGCCCCGATGATGCGGACGGCGATCTCGCCTCGATTGGCCACCAGAACACGCGAGATGTTCATCCTGGCGGACCTTTTACGTTTGCAGAGTTTGGGCTGACCAGAAAGAGCGTCTGCCCATACTCAATAAACTGGCCGTTTTGAACACAGATCTCGTCGATGGCGCCGCGCACTCCGGACTTGACGGCGGTAAAGACCTTCATGACCTCTATGAGACCTACCGTCGTATCCTCATCGACCTGTGCGCCGACGTCGACGTAGGGAGGTGCCTCTGGATCCGGCGTTGTGTAGAACGTCCCCACCATCGGCGCCGCAATCGGCACGACGCCCTCTCTAACAGCAGCGTCCCTTGGCATCGGCTTAAACTGGTCACCTTTTGTTTCGGCCTCTTTCACTTCTGCTGCCGGCCTCACCGAGACTGCGGGCGCAGGGGTATCTGTGCTGCCTAGGTAACCCGATTTACTTACGGTCAGCTTTAGATCCCCCACCTGGAGTTGCATAAAGTCAAAGCTCGAATTCTCGATCAGATTCAATATCTGAAGCACATCGTCTTCGGTCAATTCGGCCATCTGTCTCTCTCCAGCATGAAACCTTGCTAGTTCTTGGAATGTAGCCTCCACGCTTAGCACGGCTTTGTTGGCTTGACAACCAATAGGGTGGGGGTATATGGAACGTCCTGTATTCCTCATTTCCGCATGGGTTCAACAAAAAGATTTTTAAAGAGAAAGGAGAAAACTATGAAGCTCTTAGATGTAAGCGAGGCGTCCAAAGAAAGGAAGAAGGGGCAAAGACGGGTTGACCTTTTCAGAAGGGAGAACCTACACACTTGGCTGCTCTATTTCCCTCCTGGTGATGTCCAAAGGATGCACAACCATCCTTCGGATCGCAGCTACTTTGTGGTAACAGGCCGGGGAATTATGAAAGGACCCAATGAAACGCATGAGCTCTCACCGGGAATGATCCTCAGCATTCCGGCCCACGAGTACTATGAGGGATCGAATCCTTATGATGAACCGATGATTCTTTTGGGCAATAGCCCCAAACCCACGGCAGAAGATCTCGCCAAGGCAGGTGGACAGCGGTCCGAGATTGATGAAAAGACCGGAAAAAGAATTGTTTATCAGCATGGCGGAGCCAGGGACGAAGGAAGACTGGTCGAGGACTAAGCTCGAAAAAACATATTCAAGATTATTTTCTTTTGCCCTCTCCCGTCGTGGGCGTCGTGGGAGAGGGAAAGGGTGAGGGACAAACGGCAAAATGCCACCCTCACCTTCCATCCTCTCCCTCCACGGAGGGAGAGGAAACCATGGAGGTACGATGGAAAAAGTCGGAATAGTCGGCGTGGGTGCTATGGGGAGCGCGCTGCTAGAGCGCTTGAAGCTGGCTGGCGTGCAGGCGACCGTGTACGATTCTTATGCGCCGTCACTAGAAGCGGCGCGATCAGTAGGAGCTAGCATTGCCTCATCCGCAGCGGCAGTCGCACGAGCGTCAACCATCGTCGATGTGGTGGTGCGCACTGACCAGGATGTGCTTGATTGTACGATCGGCAAGAGCGGGCTGCTGGAGGGAGCTGAGGCTGGCACTCTCGTTCTTCTCCATAGCACCATCCTCCCGCAAGCCACGCGAACAGTTGCAGATGCTGCCAGTAAGCGCGGCGTTCATGTCATCGACGCCTGCATGCTTGGAGTGCCCAGAGTGGTTAGGGAAGGAAGCTTAAGTTGGCTCGTTGGAGGGCCGACAGAACTGGTTGAGCGCGCCCGCCCCCATCTGCTCAAGATGGGGAAGGAGGTCCGGCACATGGGGCCGCTTTGCGCTGGCAATGTCGGAAAGCTGATAAAGAACCTTGTAACCGGTTCTGAAACCCTCATTATCCACGAGGCGATTCAACTCGGAGAGGCAGGGGGCATACCGTATCGTGAGGCGCTCGAAATGCTCCGGCAGACCGATACCGGCACTATGTTGAACCGCTGGCAGCATAACTTTGACCCTTCAGGGGCCAGCACTACCCCCCGCGCCGGCACGAATATTTTCCAGAAAGATATTCCACTGGCTTTTGAGCTCGCGCGGCAACACCGCCTTAACCTTCCGATCATCGAGCAGCTCGCCGCCGCCGGGCTTAGAATAGCGAAAGCAAAACCCTCTCCCTAAGCGGCCTCTGCCCGTGCTCGGTTCACCCCTCCATTTCGAGCCAAGGTATCGGCATGATTCGGCCGGAGTTTAGAAAGACGCTGGAGAGCCAGCAAACAGTCCTTGTTTCGTTGTGGGCGGCCTTTACCATTGCCATCTTCCTTTATCTTTGGATCGCAGAACTCATTCTGGCAAGCCCGAAATTTCCAGCACGGGTCTCCTTTTCTGAGACCGCAAGAATGATTTTATGGCTGCTTGCGATTCTTGACCTGGGTTATCTGATATGGTGGAAAAAGCGCTTTCTTACCAAGCACGCGATCCTTGAAGGATCTAAGAAGTTCAAGCTCCTTCAGGCCTTGCAAGAACACAAATCTCCACTTGAAGAGCAGGCCGCGGGAGTTATCTCTTCCTATATCACAGGCAAAATCGTGGCCTTTGCCATTGTGGAGGCCATCGCAGTTTACGGGTTGATATTAGCGTTGGTCGGCCGTTATGTCTGGGATCAGTATCTGTTTTCCATTGCCAGCGGCGCGTTGTTACTCTTTGAATTTCCCTCAAAGCACTTCCTGGAAGAACTCCTTAGAGACGTTGAAGTACGGGGGAGTTAGAGGGGATGTTGACATGGCAACCGATATCGCATAGCTTCCTCCCACACTATGCTCCTTGCTGGCTTTTCCCCAGAAGGAACTTTCTAAGATCTCATGAAGGGTGCGCCTTTACCGCCGATAGGTCTATCCAATAC
>JBOHVJ010000050.1:0-7947 GCA_050735075.1 Binatia bacterium | reverse complement strand
AGGTAGGCCCTATAACTGTGGACACGGGAAAGGGGCCGAAGGCAACAGGATGGCGGAGTGGCCCGTAGTAGTGATGAAGGAGAGTAATGTCTCTGGAGCGAAGGGGCCATGCTGAGTCTAGTTCCTTCGACCGCAAAGTGAAGCAGGGAAGGGATGATAAAACCTTCCATTCAACTGCAAGAACTGAGGCGAAGGATATACCTTAAGGCGAAGGCCGACGTAGTGGGCAGATGGCGCTTTAAGGAGGAGGGCTCAGGAAAGCCGGATGACCGAAAGGGTCACGTCCGGTTTGAGGCGGCGGGGGCTGGAAACGGGTTTACGGTGGAGCTAGTGAGGCACCGTCAGACGAAAGAGGCGGAAACAGATAGGTCTCATCTAAGGAATACCGCGCCAGTCCTCGACCCTACTAATTTAGCTACTGCTGACACTCCTCAGCTCGACCTTGAAACGAGAAATAAATAAATATTTAGACGTAGACCCCTGCTCCCCCTGACCTTGGAATTCCTATCATTCGAGCTTGACGGCGCCTAGGGACTCTTGCCCTGCGAGAGGTCCATGATCATGCGCGTGAGCAGATACAGGCGCGGCTCGATCGAATCGAGCAGGACGTATTCCGCATCGGCGGAGTGGGCGCCGTAACCCCGCAGGCCGAAGCGCTCGATGACCGGCGCCTTGGTGCTGAGCGCGGCGAACGCCGCGTCAGTGCCGCCGCCTTCTGGCATGTCATCCACGACGAGCTCCTTGCCGAGCTCACGGTAAATCTGCTGTGCATGCTTGGCGAGCGCGCGTGAGGCTGCTGTTGCCTCCAGCGGAGGACGGCGGCGCTCGAACTTCATCTCGACCTTTGCCTCGGGCAACAGTTGGTTTTTAATGCGCTCGCGCACCTTTTTCTCGATGTCGTCGTAGTCGGCCACGCGCAGCACGCGCACGTCCGCGGTCGCCTGGGCGACGGGCGGAATCATGTTGCGCGTGGTGCCGGCGTTCGCCAGCGTCCAGTTCATCTTGAGCCCGACCGCCGGATTGGAAAGATCGCGCGTTTGCAGCACCTGGTGCGCGAGCTCGTAGAGGGCGTTCACACCCTTCTCCGGCCTGGAGCCGGAGTGCGATGCGCGTCCTCGCACGGTGAGCGTGATGGAGGCGATACCGCTGGTTGCCAGCGACAACTTGTCGGATTCCACGCGAGAACCTTCGACTGAGAAAGTTGCGTCGTGCTCGGCGCCAAGCTTGGTGAGCAAGCCGCGCGAACCCGGCGAGCTGATCTCCTCGTCGCCGTTGATGAGCACGGTGAGGGTGCCGTACTCCCGGAAATTCATTGCCTTGAGAATCGCCAGCGTATGGAGGATGACGGCTATCCCTTGCTTGTCGTCGGCGATCCCTAGGCCGTAGGCACGATCGCCTTCGATGCGGAAAGGCTGCTGCGCGAGCATGCCGCGCGGATACACGGTGTCCATGTGCGCGATGAGCAGGATCTTTTTGTTGCCCCTGCCAGCGAAGGTCGCCCGCACCATCTTGCCGATTTTCTCGGGCGTGTCTTCCATCTTGTAGACGTCGCTCGGCTCGACCAGCTCAACTTGGCCACCCAGTTCTTTCAGCCGCTCAGCGATGAGGCGTGCGAGCTTGTCGAGGCCCTCGTGGTCCCGGCTGCCGGACTCGATGGACACCAGTTTCTTTAAGGTTTCGAGCAGGGCTGGCTTTTCCTTCTTGGCCAGGGACAATACCGGCTCGGTAGCTTGGCCGAGTGCATGTGCCGCCATGCCCGCGAACATTAAAAAGGCGGCGGCCTGGAAGTAGCCGAGTCTCTTGTCAGACTTCATAAACATCACCTCCTAAAAAATGCGGTCCGCTCACCGCGGTACGGTCGTCGAATCATTCTGAGCTATTAATCCCCAAGACAGCATGCACGCCAAAAGATCGAGAAAGAAATCGTCCAGAAAAGTTACTCCGCCACCCAATTTTATGGCCCGGCTCACTCATTGGCTGGAAGTTATCCGATAGCGGAGTGTTATGTCAACCTTGATTTGGTTTGTGGTTAGCTGCAGAGCGGAGCTGGGGTCTGACCCTCTTTCCCTTGACTCTCTTTCCCTCAGGTGCTGTCCAGACGGAGCCAATCTGCTGGGCCCTTTTGTTGCGGCGGAAGGCGTGGTATTTAGCCTTGGGGTAGGAAAACATCATGGGGTTACTGCGCCGATCTCTTAGAGATCTAATAAAAATCCAACTCAATGATGAGGAGTTGGAAAAGTTGCAGTGGAAGGATTTCGGCAATGGTCTGTTTATGGCTAGATTGGCGCGTGAGGGGGCAAGGGAATTGGTTCTCTACCGGATCAAGGCCGATGCTGATCCGAAAGCGTTTCTGAAGCATGAACATATCGGCGGGGAATTTTATTTGGTGCTTAAGGGCGGGATCGGCGATGAGACGGGTGTTTACTCTGAAGGTGATATTGTCTATTTAGATCCCAGGTCAATCCATACGCCGCGCGGTATGGGAGAGACCGTAGTCCTGGTACTCTGGCCCGAAGGCGTGAGGGTCTTAGAATAAAACACGAGGTCCCTATGCAGTTACCATTACTCTTTTTAGCAAGCCTTCTTACCTTTGCGATTCCTTCTCTGACCGCATGGGCTCAGATGAAGGTTCGGCTCAATTGGTCTGCCATGGCGGGGGCGCAGAGCGGCTTTTGGGTTGCTTATGATGAGGGTATCTTCAAAAAGAATGGCCTGGACGTTGAGCTCCTTCATGTCCCGTCCAGTTCCAGGGCTATTCAAACCATGCTGGCCGGAGAAATTGCCATTTCCTATGTGGATGTTCGAACCACTATTGACGCTAACTTTAAATGCGCGTCTGTGGCGATGCTTGCCGGGGTAACTAACCGCTTCGTCTTTTCCTTCATGGCTCGACCTGAGATTAAAAAAGTGAGCGAGCTTAAGGGCAAAAAGATTGGTGTCACGCGCTTTGGTTCAACAACGCATACGGTTTCACTTTATGTGCTAAACCAAGCAGGCCTCAAGCCCGGAGACTATCAGATCCTCCCGTTGTTTGAGGTTCCCAATATTTTAACCGCCCTTATGGCCGGACAGATTGACGCAGGACCGATCTCGCCACCCACTAACTTTCGTGGCCGCAAAGCAGGTCTCAGTGAGCTCGTGAACCTAGCTCGTGAGGGACCTGAATATGCCGCGGTGGCCCTCGGGTCGAACCGCTCTTACATCAAAGCCAATGAGGAAATCGTTCGGCGAGTCATCCGATCCTATGTTGAGGCCGTCCATCTCCTTAAAACTAATAAAGAGATCGGTATAAAAGCGCTTCAGAAATACACGCGGGTTAAGGATCCAGAGATCCTGGAAGCGACGTATAGTGAGTACCAGGATTACCTGGAGAGCATTCCTATCGTGAGCAAAAAAGGCGTGGAGACGATCCTCGCCGAATTGGCGGAGAAGGATCCCAAGGCGAGACAGGCCAAACCTGAGGATTTTCTCGACATGCGTTTTATCACCGAGCTGGATAGAGAAGGGTTGTTTAAGAAGTTGTGGGGAAAATGAACCTAAAGCAGATTTTTCGAACCGAAGGAAAAACATGTCCACTCAATCACCAGATCCGCTGAGGCTCATTCGGGTTGACCAAATTGGAAGTCTGGTGCGTCCCGCGAAGCTGAGAGAAGTCTTTGCCAGATATGACCGAGGTCAGGCGACGGATGAAGAGTTGCGCCGAGCGCAAGACGACGCTATCCGCGACGTGATCGCAAAACAGGAGGCCCATGGTCTTCCCCTGCTGACCGACGGCGAATTCCGCCGCCACAACTTTCAAGAGAGCTTCTCGGCCTCAGTAGCAGGTTTTGACGTGGCGAAAGACGTCTCTCTCTACTTCGAGCAGAGGGAGGTAAACACCAGGCCGCTCGAACGCGCAGAGCAAGACTTCAACGCACCCGGTCCGGCGATTGTGACCCGGCGTGGTGTAGTTGAAAGGCTTCGTCTGATTCGCAACCAGCCGCTGGAGGAGTACCGCTTCTCTCAGGGCGTAGCTAAGAGGCCAGTCAAAGTGACGCTTATCAGCCCCGATCGCATCTCGCAGCGCTTTGCCTGGGAGAAATCCCAACCCATCTATAAAGGACTAGATGACTTCGTGGAGGATGTCGTCTCCATCGAGCGCCGCATGGTAAGCGAGCTGGTCGAGGCGGGCTGTCGTTACATCCAGATCGATGCACCGGGATACACCGCCTACGTGGATCAGCTCTCGCTTGAGCGGATGCGATCTCGCGGCGAGGATCCCGATGAAAATTTGCAGCGCTCCATCAAGGCGGATAATAGCGTGATCGAAGGTTTTTCTGGGGTCACTTTTGGGATCCACGTCTGCCGTGGCAACGCACGCACCATCGACCCCAAAACCGGCAAGCTGATTTCTCAGTGGCACCGTGAGGGGCACTATGATGCCATAGCCGAGAGGCTCTTTAACGGCCTCAAACATCAGCGATTGCTCCTGGAGTACGATAGCGAGCGGGCTGGAGGCTTTGAGCCGCTTCGATATGTGCCAAAAGGGAAGATGGTAGTCTTGGGTTTGATCACGACCAAAGAATCGCGACTGGAAACTGTTGACGAACTCAAGCGCCGGATAGATGACGCGGCTCGTTATCTTCCTCTGGAGCAGTTTGCGCTTAGTCCCCAATGCGGGTTCGGAGGTCTCGAAAGCAAGGTGCTGAGTGAGGATGAGCAGTGGCAGAAGCTCGACCGGATGATGGAGACAGCACGGCAGGTCTGGAGATAGAAAGGAGATCGTGTCATGAGCCCAACGCTTCCTATACTTCCAACTTCAGTTGTGGGAAGTCACGCAAAGATGGGCTGGTGGTACTTGATGCGCCAAGAGGCGGAGGCCGGAAGGCTAGGTCCCGCAGACATCAGGGAGACGCTCGACACGGCAGCGGACATCGCGATCCTGGATCAGGAGCGGGCCGGAGTTGATGTCATCACCGACGGCGAGATGCGCCGTTTCGGCGCATTCTACCGGACCTATCTGAGAAAGATCCAGGGGATCCAAATGTCGCCTGCGGAGAAGAGTCTCGGCGATGCTGGGTACCATACCCGCGAGGTCTATGAGGTCACCGGAAAGATCAGTGCCGCCGAGGGACTTGGGATTGTGGAGGAATTTAAGTACCTGAAGGAACACACCACAAAACCAACAAAGGCAACCTGCACAGGACCCACGACCTTTGCCACGGGTACGCACATCAAAAGCGGCTACAGAGACCAGAAGGAGCTCGCCTGGGACTTCGCGGGCATTGTCAACAGAGAGCTCAAGGCCCTGGCGGCTTGCGGCGCTGACTTTATTCAGATCGATGAGCCTGCCTTCAGCGAGATCCATCAGGATGGAGAAGAGCTGGCCGAGATCTTTAACGCAACGGTCGAGGGGGTGAAGGCCAAGCTTGCCATGCATATCTGCTTTGGGAATCACCGGGGCAGACCGCTGGTCAAAAGGACTTACCGGAAACTCTTTCCTGGGGTCCTTAAGGCGAAGGCGGAGCAGTTTGTCCTTGAGTTTGCCAACCGGGAGATGGCGGAGATAGAGCTGTGGAAGGAAGTTGGGGCATGTAAGGAGCTTGGGGCCGGACTTATTGACCAGAAATCCTTCTATGTCGAGACCCCGGAAGACGTGGCCGGACGGATCCGAACGGCCCTCAAATACGTTGCGGCAGAAAAGCTCTGGATCAATCCCGATTGCGGCCTTAATCCAACCCTCCGATCGATCGCCCTGGGCAAGTTGAAATCGATGGTTGAGGGAACCAAAATCGTGCGGCGGGAGCTCGGCTATAAGGAGTGAAGAGGAATTGGGGTATAAAGAGGGGCCATGTAAATTGCGCTGGAGGAGACTATGAATACATTAGGTTTTATCGGCACAGGCGGGATGGGCGGCGGGATGGCTGCCAATCTCATCAAGGCTGGCTATCGTTTGGTGATCAATGATCTCAGGCGCGAGGTCACGCGCAACTTGGAGAGCCAAGGGGCACAGTTTAAGGAGTCTCCCAGGGCCGTAGCTGAGGCTTCGGAGTTGGTACTCTCCATGCTCCCTTACAACGAGGCGGTCAGAGAGGTTGGATTGGGAAAGGGCGGCTTGCATGAGGCGGCCAGCGGGGCGAGGCTCTGGATCGATTGCAGTAGCATCGACAAGAAGACGATTCTAGGGGTCAGCCATGAGGTAGGAAAAAAAGGCTGGAAGATCCTGGATGCTTCGGCTGGCGGGGTAGAGGAGCATGCGGCCACAGGTACTCTTTCGCTCTATGTTTCCGGTCCGAAGGAGCTGTTCGATCAGCACCTGCCAATCTTTCAAGCCATGGGAAAGAAGATCGTCCATGTGGGAGAGTTGGGCAACGCCAAGCTGGTCAAAAACGCCATAGCCATGCTGGGCGCCATTCAACACCTGGGCATAGCGGAGATTTTCAATTGGCTCAAGAAGGGTGGAGTTTCAGAAGGGACGTTTCACGACGTCCTGCGCAATTCACAGAACCACTCGGAGGCAGTGGAGCGCATCTGCCAGACCCTGGTTAGCCGCCAGTTCAAACCACGTAAATCTTGGATGCCCAAAGATGTGGGCTTCGGGTTGGAAATGGCCAAGGAGATGGAGATCCCGGTTCCATTCAGCGCCCTGGCCTATCAGCTCTTTTCAATCGCTCAAGCCAGCGGTCTCGATGGTTATGAAGCGACCGGCATTGCCTATCATGTCTATTCGTTGATCTCCGGGGAGAGGAAGTAGGCTCACCCTCTCGGGCTTCGGTCAAAAGGTGTTGTGTTGAAGGCTAGTGGAATGAATGAAGCGGGCTAGAATTCTGACCACTGACCACTGACAACTGACTGCTTTTATGGTTACGGTTCCTCCAGAGCGCATCTCTCGTTTTCTAAGCTTTCTTCTACGCCACCGGCCCCAGGATTATCCGTTGCGCTTCGATCCACAGGGCTTTGTTCTTTGGGGCGATCTCATCAAGAGGGTCCAAGAGCGTTTTTCTGAGATCACCGAGGGAGAGATCCTCAGCGTCATAGAGGGCGTTGATAAGAAGCGTTTCGAGTTGAGGGAAGGTAAGGCGCGTGCGACCTATGGACACTCCTTCCCTGTGGATCTTGGATTGGAGAGCATCGAACCTCCACCCCACCTCTATCATGGTACGGCCCGCGACCTAGCTCAGACCATCCTGCGCGAAGGGCTAAAACCAAGGGGCAGGCAGTATGTCCATCTCAGTCCCTCTCTAGAAGAGGCACTCGCTGTCGGAAAAAGGCGTGACCCTCTTCCCAGCATCTTAGTGGTCGATTCCCAGAGGGCGCATGCCAGTGGGATTCTCTTCTACTCCTCTGGCCCTTTGTTTCTTGCCAAAGAGGTTCCATCCAGGTTCTTGTCGTTATGGGAGAAGTGAAGCGTGGTACGGAAGTGCTCTCGGTCGTCATCTTTGAGTTATGGGATGCCGGACAGTATACCCCTGAGCTCTGTCTGGCGTGCTGGATCGGAGGAAAGTTCTCTGTCCAGTTTTAGCTGTAAACGTTCTTTACATTCTCAGCGTAAGAAATCTTTGAAAGTCACCTTCGCCCGAACATCTCACACCAAGAAGTAAAAAATTCTAAAAAAAGCTACTTTTGCTGGGCGATAGCTTGACAGCTCGCAATGCAAGGATGTAAAAGGCCTATCACCGAGGGTACCGCCACCGCGCAGGACCTGCCACCAGGTGAGATATGGACTGTTACCGTTCAATTCGCGCCAACTTCAGAGGGAGCTAAGAATGCGACCCTACAGTTCATCTCCAATGATCCCGATGAGAACCCCAAGGATGTACCTCTGAGCGGGACTGGGGCGACAGACAAATGGCACTAAGAAAAAGCCTTTTAGTCATCCTTAGCATCTTAATAATTGCTGCCGAAGCGATGGGCTGTTCTCTCCGCAATGAAGCCGCGCAGGAAAGCGATATTCTCTCGGCCGTGCGG
>JBOHVJ010000049.1:0-3807 GCA_050735075.1 Binatia bacterium | reverse complement strand
TTCGGCCAAGAAAGGTTTGGCGTGGAACCTCGGAAAAATCCATTACGAAGCAGAAGACTATAAAGAGGCGGCAGCTCTTTTCGAAGAGGTCCTCGGATACCAACTTGATGATGACCCTGATCGTTATAACACTCTGGTTTGGCTAGGACACTGTTATTTCGCTATAGGAGACAATGGGAAGGCGCTAGACTGCTACGAGAAGGTAACAATTTCCCCACATGCGGTGGATCTCGATAAAGAAGCCGCACAGAAAGCTCTATCTGACCTGCCTCAACCTTCAGGAAAGACTGTGCACTGAGCGCTCCCAAAGAGCGGTCAGGCTTGCATAGATGAATGGACTATCAGTTCATACTGACCAAAAATCAGATAACCACTTTTATCTGTAGCCCTTAAACCACCTGAGAACGGTTACCTATCAGGATTCATCGACTATCAACTATACTTTGGACGGAGACAACCGGCTAACTCAAATTAATTATTCCGTTGCTGGATTGATTACACGTGGCTATGACGACCTGAACCGGCTCACTTCCGAGACCACTCCGCAGGGGTCAGTCACTTATGGTTATGACAAGGCAAGCCGTAGGACAAGGATGACCGTAGGTGTGGAGCCGGATGTAATCTACACTTATGATGACGCGAATCGCCTAACGCAAATTACTCAGAGCGGTGCTACCGTCACGATCGGTTACGATAACGCAGACCGCCGGACGATCTTTACACTCCCCAATGGAGTTCTGGTAGAATATGGCTATGACAATGCCTCTAGGGTTACTGGGATCACCTACAAGCTCGGGGAAACTACATTGGGGAATTTGACATACGAGTATGATAAGGCCGGGAATCGGACAAAGGTGGGTGGCACCTTTGCCCGCACTGGTCTACCCCCTGTTCTAACCTCTGCCATCTACGATGCAGCTAATCGCCTCACGCAGTGGGATACTACTACGCTAACCTACGACAACAACCGGAATCTAACCAATGACGGCACTAACAGCTACAACTGGAATGCGAGAAACCAACTCGCCTCGATGACAGGCGCAAGTTTTGTCTATGATGGCTTAGGAAGAAGACAGAAGAAGACCATTGGCGCGTCGAATACCGAGTTCTTATATGACGGCGTTAATCCCGTCCAGGAAACCTCCGGAGTAACGGTGCTCGCCAACATCCTCACGGGCCTTGGGATCGACGAATACTTCACTCGCACCGATGTCCCTGCTGCTGCAACGAGCCACTTCCTACCTGACGCGCTTGGCTCCTCAATCGCTCTGTCTGATGCAGGTGGTACGGTCCAGACCGAATATACCTACGAGCCGTTTGGGAAAACTACACTGACCGGCGCCTCAAACACTAATCCATATCAGTATACTGGCCGCGAAAACGATGGCACCGGTCTCTACTACTACCGCGCGAGGTATTATCATCCTCAATTTCAGAGATTTGTCGCAGAGGACCCGTTAAACTTCGCAAATGTCCAAGTCATCACCCAGAGTAATGCTGAGCTTAGCTTTATGCTGCCGTTGCTCCAGCAGTTTCCTGAACTACTCAACTCGTATCAATACGTCGGTGATAATCCCTTGGAATATACGGATCCTTACGGTCTGTTTAGTTTCGGCCGCGCGTTTGATGGTCTTAGTCCTTTGTTAGGTCCGCTGGGTGATATAGCTGGAAACGTTTTCGATACCAGTGGCGATTTCGGCTATTATGGTGGTGCTATTGGCTCGGCCATTGGGGGAGTATTGGGCAGTGGCTTTGGGCCTGGTGGAGCGATTGCCGGTGGAGTTGCTGGGGGTATTCTTGGAGGAATTCTCGGTGGGCTTCTGGATCCACCTTGCGCGGGGCAACTTAATTGTGGAGAACCTTCGCCTCCGCAAGGAGGAAGGAAAGATAAACCTAAACCCAAACCGAAACCAGACAGTAACGCAGGTTGGTACTAGACGTCATAGCCTCTGGAATCAAGGGATGAGATGAGGAGAGTAAAAAAATATTTCGACGCGTTGGCACTAGTCTTCATAGGGTCGGGAGTTCTAGCCGGCCTTCTGTGGGCAATGCGAGCTGGCTTTTGGAGTGGTTTACAATTCGGATTCCTTTTCGCGATAAGCTTAACCGTTTTTTTTGGCCTACTATTTTTGCCTCTAGATTATTTCTTCACGAAAAACTCTTCAAACAGCGAATTAGACCTCAAGCAGAATGAAGAGCTTCGAGTTAGAGGAAATCTCGGGGACGTATTTCAAAGATCTGTGGAGATTTTATCTAGCCTTGAAACAATAAAAAGCGTCCAGCCGCAACGAGACCAAATGATTATAGTAGCCAGAACAAAAGCATCTTTATTTTCTTTTGGCGAAGAAATCAGGCTGCGGTTTATTCCTGTGGAAAGAGAGGTAGTCAAGATTGAGATCAGTAGCGAGCCAGTTTTTGTATTCACCAAAATTGATTACGGGAAGAATCTCAAGAATGTGAGGTCAATTGGCAAAACCATAACGGAGACTCTTAAAACATCTGTAGGAGGAAGGGAACTAGGCTGATTTTTTTTCTCACAGCTCATCTGAAACTTACTCTTCTTCTTACTCACCTCGCTTTTCAGCTAAAAGAGCTCAGCTCCCTAAAATCGGCCGCCGCATTTTCGTTTAAACGCACGATCTCTCTTTGGCCTGACCTTTGCCATCCCCCCTTTTCGGCTTTTTCTCCTCTGAGGAAGGCATCGATCACTTGCACGATCGGTTTGCGTCGCGCGGGTGGAAGTTTCTCCACCTCACTGAATCTTCTCCACAGCTTGGTATCCCTTACTCTTCCGCTAGTCTTTGGGATTCGGGAATTAGTCGGAATTAGGGTCAGGCCTGAGTCTGTACTTTATGCCGTGTCTGTAGTAGCTGTGGTCAATGGCTAGAAAATCCCGAGTGGAGTTCGAAGGAGCATTTTATCACGTCATCGTCCGAGGCAATCAACGGCAGAAGATTTTTAAGGACGAGCGAGACCGATTGAGCTATCTTGAGAGAGTTGAACACTACCGGGAGCGCTACGGCTTTACTCTCTATGCCTATGTGTTGATGTCCAACCATGTCCACTTGCTTCTGGAAACCGGAAGGGTCACCCTTTCCAAGATCATGCAAGGGATACAGTTTAGCTATACGCAGCTCTACAACCGGCGCCACCGGACGGTGGTCGGGCACCTGTTTGAAGGGCGTTACAAGGCTATTTTATGTGACCGTAATCAATACTTGCTGGAGTTGGTGCGCTACATTCATTTGAATCCGGCAAGGATGCGAAGTGCCTTCGACCCGTGGAGATATCGGTGGAGCAGCCACCGAGCCTATCTGGGTGAGAGGAGGCCCGTTACGGTAGAAGTCGAGCCAGTGCTGGGGCAGATGGGAAAGAGAGTTGGGCAGGCGAGGCGAACATATCTTCAATTCATGCAAGATGGGTTGGGATCGGGACACGAGGAGAAGTACTACCAAACCACCGATCAGAGATTTCTTGGAGACGAGGCTTTCGTTGAAGAGGTTGCGTCCAAGGCAAAAGACACGGCAATCCGACCGAACGGATCCAGGGTTAGTTTTGACCGGTTGCTGGAGGTGGTCTGCAAGGAGCATGGGCTGGCTGAACAGACGCTGATCGGTTTTGGTAGGCGGAACGATTGGGTCCAAGCGAGACGACAGCTGGTGTACCTGGGCCGTGAGTGGGCGAGAATGACGACGCAGGAATTAGGGGAACGACTCAAGCGTGATCCTTCGATGATGAGCCGTTTGTACAAAGAGTATGCAGAGAATCGAGATCTCGGTAGAGAAGCTATATTAGTCCGGACGCTAA
>JBOHVJ010000048.1:0-6060 GCA_050735075.1 Binatia bacterium | reverse complement strand
GCTCAGCACCGCCGGGTCACGAGGATCGACCGAAAGGAGATAGCAAAGGTAGGGGAGGGTCGGCCGGAGATCCTCGCCGAGACGCAGAACATCCCGCTCGATCTTCGTCACCATCGTTCCCTCGGCGTCGCCCTCCTCGATCCGAAAGTTCCGCCGGAGCAGGTCGATTAACGGGTGAAACGCCATGGAGCGCCCGAACGACATTGTGCGTCCTTCGCTCCAGGTCGCTGCGTCGGCGAGCCGACGACGAAACTCCAAGAGCAGGCGGGACTTGCCGATCCCTGGCTCCCCAACGACGAAGACCACCTGTCCATGACCTGCTTTGGCTTTCTCAAAGCAGTCAGAGAGGAGCCGAAGCTCGCGCTCTCGCCCCACGAAGGGCGTGAGCCCACGCTCTGCCTCTACCTCAAGCCGAGTTCGGGCCACGCGAGCTGAGATCACCTCCCAGGCTTGGATCGGCTCGGCCTTTCCTTTGAGAGATAGCTCCCCGAGAGGTCGGGTGTGAAAGTACCCCGATACCAGACGATGGGTGACTTCGGAGATCATCATGCGCCCGGGATCGGCCGCCTGCTGGAGGCGCGCCGCTACGTTGGTCGTGTCGCCGACCGCTGTGTAGTCCATTCGGAGATCGCTTCCGATGCTTCCCACCACGACCAGACCCGTGTTGATACCCTGCCGCACCTGAAAGCGGATACCCTGACGGCGCTCAAGATCCTCCCTATAAACCTCCAATGTTTTGCGGATTCCCAGAGCCGTATGCACGGCGCGCTGCGCGTGGTCCTCATGCGCGATTGGGGCGCCGAAGAGGGCCATGATGCCGTCACCGAGGAACTGGTTCACAGTTCCCTCATAGCGATGGACCTCGCCCAACATAAGCTCGAATGCCCGGTTCATTAGCCCGTGAACATCCTCCGGGTCGAGCCGTTCGGAGAGGGAAGTGAACCCTGAGACATCGACGAAGAGGACAGTGACCTGTTTGCGCTCCCCCTCCAGAGCGCTTTTGGAGCTTAAAATCTTTTCCGCGAGGTGCTTCGGGGTGTAATTCCCAGGGGAAGTGAACTTGGGCGGTACGACGCCCCCGTTAACCGGTTGGCCACACTGGAGACAGTACTTTGCTTCCGCCGGAAGCTCGGTGCCGCATTTGGAGCACGCCAGCGCGAGCCTGGCTCCGCACTCGAGGCAAAATTTCGCCTGTGGCGGATTCTCATGCTGGCAGCGAGGACATTTCATGCCGGGCCTCCAGTAGCCGGATTGCTGAAATGGGAAACAGAATGCTAAGCTTAGTCCGCGGGAGTCGGGTGGTCAAGTTCTCGCCCTTCGAAAGATGAGCGATGCCTTCGGCCGCATCGCGGCTTCAATCAAAAAGACGATTCCAGCCCCCAGCCCCTCCCGTATGGCTCAGGAACTCTCCTCACAGGATCGCGTGGTTGTCATTGATGAAATCCAGCGCCTTCCAATCCTATTGAACGAGGTGCACCGGCTTATCGAAGAGAGGGGCATTCGATTCCTGCTGCCAGGCTCCAGCGCCCGTAGCCTTCGTCGGGGCGGGGTGAATCTTCTTGGAGGTCGGGCACGAACGCAATATCTGCATCCGCTCACCCGTCGCGAGTTGGGGCGGTTGTTCGATCTCGGGCGAGCCGTGGAAAGAGGTTTATCTCTTCACTTATACCTGGGTGTACGGTCTTTCTCTCGGTTACCTTTGGCCAATTCGGATTTTTTGTATTCTGTTCGCATCTCAGATTGCAACCGACCTAGACGGTAGGTTTTCCAATCAATGAATTTGGCATACTGTGTCAGTGTGGGATGGACCTCGCTGATCTTCCGCCACATCTCCTGGACGATGAACCTATAATCCGGGTGGCCTTGGGGCATGGTGCGCAGCTCGCCGATGTGCACGGCCTCCCGTAGATTCATTTTCATGTACCACCGGATCTTATATGCAAAGGGGACCACATACTGGGCCTCGAGGGGAAGGTCGTTGTGAATTTTCTCATAGAGCTCAGAGGCTTTTTCCATGCAGCGATCAAATTCGGATTTGAAGCCGGCCTCTTCGATCTCCCGAGGCATGTCGTAACCGTGTATGGTGGTGAAGTCCTGTCTTTCCTGCGTGAGGATTCTGTGGCGATGAAGATCGCGATATAGTCCCAGGTTGCCGAGTATATCGAAGGTATAATAGACCTGCTCAAGCGCCCGCCCGGGCTTATCCCTCCTGTGCCTGCGCTTTTTTAGGTACTCATCCAGAATCTTTCCGCGCTGATCCGGAGTCATTCGGGTGACTGATCCTCTTAGCTCTTCAAGCTGATGTCGGGAATGGGGGTAGAGGATCGCCGAGATCACTTTTTCTTCTGCTTCGTTGTCATAATCCACTAATGTCACAGGAGCACTCGGCTTGACTGGCTTCGCTATGACCTGAGTGGAGAGGAAGCGAGTCGTCCTGTAGGTCTCGGTTAAATAGTCGCTGAACTGCGCCCGCTTCACAAATGAAGGGATGAGCTGGTTAAGTTCACGGTGGATGGCAGCGGCTAGCTCTTTGGCCTCGGTCAAGTCATGGGAATAGAGCTTCGTGAGGAGATACTCAAACGCCTGGCCGACACCAAAGAAACCCACGTTGGTGAGCGTCGCCGCAGGCAAATATCCGCGCAGCACATCACATGCCTGGGCCCTGACCGTCGAGCGATACGCGCTCTCCGCCCACTTCTTGAGCCTCTCGTCTCTTCGGGCCTCTTCGAAGCTCAGAGCTTCACCCGTCTGGGGATGCCTAAGCTCAACCTCCTCAATGGGGAGGGATCTCCTTACAAACTCGATCGTAGGATCGATCTGGTGCGAGTAAGTCTCAAAGAGGAAATTCATCACCTCCAGATAGGCTGCACGATGGCGCGAGGCCATGATCCTGGGTTCCCGGTAGAAGAGATAGTCTCCGTTTTCGTCCTTTTGATCGAAGCGGACATAGCGGGTTGATTTCTCCAGCGGAGCGATGCCAATCCGCGCATCTTCCACGATCTTTGCCGCTACGTTAGAAATACTCTCGCAGGCGATGTGGGCACCGCCAAGCTGGGCCACCGAATCATCACCGTAGCCGACGAGGACCCGGTCATAGAACGCCCTGGCTTTTTTGAGAGCAGCGCTCTGATCATCTACTGGCAATTGCCCCCCGAGCAACTCTTTTAGGGCAAGCTCCGGATCTCCCAGAAACTCATCTAAGAAAGTCCGCCGCAGGCTCTTGGTCGAGCGGCTGTAGCGCGAAAATAGCGCGCCGGCAACTTCCTGGGGAAGTTTGAGGCCGAAGACCGGCTCAGTCAGATTGGTAAAAAAAGGGGCAAGACTCCTCTGCTCGGCTGCGGTGAAACACTCGCTCACTTACTCAAGACCCTCCTCGGTCTAAGTTGACAATTCTATTCGCTTCTGCGCTAATAACAAGCGAAAAATTCTGATGAACCGAAGATGGAAGATAGAGAATAGAAAATCGCGATCGTCGATTCTCGATCATCTATCCTCGATCACTGCCGAGGAACGCGGCTGGGCTTTCCGAGGAATGTAGCCTTCAATGCACCTCTGACAGGTAAGAAGGAGCAAGCGATGAGTAGCCGACCCACCAGCCCGGGTTTCTTCCACGAGCCTCAAGTCCCCCAAGCATCAAAGGAACTAGAAGAGTTACGCGCCAGGGAGGATTACACCACGCCTTTCGAGGTCATCCGTCGCCGTGTGGTGGATGATTCGCTAAACGGTCGCGTGGCCATCGATGCTATTGTGGTAGTGAAGATTGGCGCAGAGGAAGAGCTGGAGGCTGCCCGCGGGGTAGGAGGGGTCCATGCCCTGGATTTGGCTTTGCGGAAGGTCCTTACCCGGCACTTCCCGTCAATCGCCGGTGTCCGTGTAACCGAGTCTTATAACCACGGCAGTGGTGAGGGAACCGAGGCAGAGGTAATCTCAGTCAAGAAGTTTACCGACGGAAAAAATCAATGGTCTACAATGCGCAAGTCCACTGACATCGTCGAGGCTGGGTGGCTGAGCCTTTTGGATGGATACGAGTGGAAAGTCTGGATGGAGAGAAAAAAGAGCAAAAATGCGCGGGCTGAGCCTTAGCAAAGCCGTCCCGGTTTCGAAGGTCTTCGATTTCTCTCTCCAGCGTGAGGTCAATCAGGAATTGGGAGTGAAGTAAGGGGCTTGTCTAAGGACCGATAATCTTCTATCGTAGAACCATGAAATCAAAGGCTATACTGTTTGCTTTCCTTTTTCTCCTGGCACTGCCTGTTCCCCAGCTTTTGGCGGGCGGGACTCGAGTTAAAATTGGCATTGGCCATGCTGGAGTTAGCCGTTCCTCAGGAGGATTCGTCCACCATCAACACTTTCATTCAGGATTTGGACACCCTGGCCTGCATGTGACGATTGGTCGTCCCCCTCACCACCATGGCTTCGGTCACCATGGACATTTCCACCACGGCTTCGGGCATCATGGTCATTTCCACCATGAGCTATTCTTTGGCCCTCACCACCACTTCGGCTTTCATGGCGGACCTCCCATAGTGGTTATCAGTTCTCCCTTCTCATGCCTTTTTCATGGACGCGCGTTCGTTAATCAGGCCGGTTTCCTCGACCATCTCTCCGGGGCTCATGGAGTCTCCCTGGAGAGCGGCCTCTCATTCTGTAACGAGGCAGGTTCAGGCTGCGTCTTCTTCGGCTACTAAGGTCGAGTCCCCGAGAGAATGGCCACCAGACCTCCGAGCTTCTCGCACAACTGAACTTCACAAAAGCCGACCCCCTCTAGCCACTTTCCGACAGTCTCTTGTCCGGGATAGGCCCTCAAGGATTCAACAATGTGCCAATACGTGTCCACTTTCCTGTGCAGTAGCAGGCCCCAGAAGCTGCCCATAACAAGCAGGTAAGCAAAGCAGAGCCGTTTATAGAGTGCGTCTCTGGGAAGGCCAAAATCCAGGCAGACAAACCGGCCTCTGGGGCGGAGCAAACGGAAGATCTCTGTGAGAATCTGGCGCACATCTGTCGGATATCTGAGGCCATAACCCATGGTGATGTAGTCAAAAGAACCATCCTTAAAGGGCAGTTCCCTTAAGTCCCCCTGAAGCCATCTGATCTCCCTATCCTGAGGAGATTTCCGCTTGGCCAAGTTGAGCATCGTGGTATTGCGGTCCAGCGCCACAATCCTACCTTGAAAGCCGTCTAGGGCGAGGAGTCGCGGGAACGCAGCCGTCCCCGTAGCAAGGTCCAGGAGATGCGCGTTGGAGTGATGATCGAGGAGAGAGAGGGCTCTTTTTTTCCATCGCCGCTCCATCCCGAAAGAGAGGGCTTGGGTCATGAAATCGTACTCAGTTGCGATGGTAGAAAAGATCGGGTCCACATACGCCTGCCTTTCCGCAGCGTTTTGAGGCCACTCTCTTAGAGAAAATCTGTGTGCATGAGACTTCACGTTCATGCCGCCCGCCTCCCTTCGTCCTGTCCAATCACCAAAGCCGAATTCTTTGATCCAAAGGCGATGCAGTTGCACAGCGCGATCTCAACCTTCTTTGCCAGCCCGTGATTGGGAATGTAGTTTAAGTCGCATTCGGGATCGGGCTCCTCGTAGTTGATCGTAGGGGGAAGAAAGCCGTCGTTCATGCCGAGGAGCGCCGCCACGACTCCCGCCACCCCGGATGCCCCTTGGGGATGCCCGATCATCGACTTAATAGAACTCATGGGAATATCGTACGCCCGGCGGCCGAAGCAAAGCTTGATCGCTCGGGTCTCGGTCTTGTCGTTCAAAACCGTCGAGGTACCATGCAGGGCGATATAGCCTACTTCATCCTTGGCCAAGCCGGCATCTTGAACCGCGAGCTCCATGGCCCGCGAAGGCTCCTCTCCGCTCGGCTCCAAGCGCACCATGTGGTAGGCGTCACAGGTAGAGCCATAACCCAAGACCTCACCGTAGATCGGCGCCCTACGAAGCAGTGCCTGTTCCCTCTCTTCGAGGATTAGTATCCAAGCCCCTTCTCCCAGAACGAAGCCATCGCGCAGACGATCAAAAGGACGCGAGGCGCGCTTCGGCTCTAGGTTGTGTGAGGTTGAGAC
>JBOHVJ010000047.1:0-3301 GCA_050735075.1 Binatia bacterium | reverse complement strand
CGTATCGATTAACTGAGGAGGAACGCGAGCTGATCGACGAGGTCAATCAGGCCCATCCTCAATGCCGCCATCGGCGCATCCAGGGGATGTTGCAACAGCGGGGATTGTATCTATCGGCCTCGGCGATCTACGGACATTTAAAACAGCAGGGGCAGGTAGAACCCTACGATCGGCGGGCGGCACCGTGGAAGAGTCCGCGTTATGAGGTATGGCAGAGAAATCTGATGTGGGGCAGTGACTGGACCAAGCTATTGGTGGGAGGAGTGCGCTGGTATTTGGCCACGGTGATCGATTTCTTTTCCCGATTGATTGTTGCCTACGAGGTCATGCCGACGGTGCATGCGGGAAACATCAAAGCGATTTATCAGGCGGGGCTCAAAGCGCAGGGGATTTCACTTCAGAGCGAGACCAAGCCGGAGTTTAGGGTCGATCGGGGATCGCCGAATACTTCGGGAATCACTCAAGAGTTCTTTGAAGCTTTGGGGGCGGAGTTATCCTTTGCCCGGGTCAGACGACCCACCGACAACGCACTGACCGAGCGGTTTTATGGGACCGTGAAACAGGAAGAGATCTATCTGGTGGGAAATTATCCCGATGAGATATCGGCACGCGAAGAACTGGGCCGCTACATCGAGTCCTACAACAACATCCGACCGCATCAAGCGCTGTTTAATTTCACTCCGGCCCAGGTCCATCAGCTCAACAACAAGAGCAGGCTGTTGGAGGAACTAAACAACATCAAAAGAAAGACCCGAGAGAAACGCAAAGCCTATTGGACCGAACGATCCAACGGTGGCCCAACCTCGGTGGAGGGGGGATGTCCAGGTAAGGGTCGAGGCGAGATCGTTGATCCTGGGGCTTATACGGAAGAAATTTTCGAGCGACGACGGCCAGATTTTCAAAAAGCGAGTGATGTGGACCCAAAATAGTGACTTACTTAATTCCTCGATTTTGTCTCATTTAAAAAAAACTGGACAATCAGCCTCGCGCTGACTTTGTCGGTAGGCTTCAGCATCTCGATTACTCTCCATGCTGCTACTCAAGCTAGGCGGCTTGTGGCTTTTACCGCCGTGGGACTTCCCTCACCAAAATGAGAGTCACCCTATGGATCACGACAGCAATTCATCTGGACACGCATTAAGGCAAGTCTGACACAGGTTTCGGGTTTCGGGCCGGTGATCGAAGAGCTTCGCACAACGGCTCGCTACGAGGCGTTCATACGGGACGGAGTCAAGGACACGTACCGGTCGGAATGGCATCCCGGGGATCACGCGCCTTTTTTAGGATCGGAGCGGTTCGTCAAAAAAATGGTCAAGGAGAAAACGCCCCCGCCGTTATCGCGCCGCGTGTCGTTAGAAAATCTACTGCATAAAGTCGCGAGCAGGGCCGGGCTCGATCCGCAGAGCCTCAAACGCAAAGGGCGGATGGCGAAGATGGTAGAAGCGAGAGACCGTTTCATTTGCAGAGCGGTGTTGGAGGAAGGCTATCTCGCTTCGGAGGTGGCGGATTTTCTCGGCTGCCACCCGTCGAATGTGAGCCGGGCGGTGCAGAAAGGCGTGACGAGTTAATAGACTTAGGCAAGTCTGACACGAATACGAATACGCGGAAAAGCTCAAGGTTATATTGTCCGCCGGGTCTTGGCACTTCGATAGAGTTTCGCTGCCTTAGCCCGCATAGGTGCCGCGGATGTCCGGTATAACGGTCGTTGCCTCCGTGGCCGTGTTGTTAGCCGTGTTAGGGTCGGGCTGATTCCCAGTGACGCTGGCGGTGTTGCTGATTTCGCCCGCCGTTGTGGGCATAACAACGATCGTCACCGTCGCGCTCGTTCCATTGCTTAGGTCGCCGAGGATGCAGATGACCTCGCCGCCAGATTCGCTGCAGGTGCCCTGCGTAGGCGTCGCGGACACAAAGGTTACACTGCCGGGCAGCGTGTCGGTGAGCGTCACGCCTGTGGCCGCCGCGGGCCCGTTGTTCGTCACGACGACCGTATAGGTCAGGTTTTCCCCGACCGTGACCGGGTCAGGCGAGTCGGTCTTCGTGAGGCCGAGGTCGGGCATAGGCATTACAGCGAGGCCATCAAGAACAGTCTCGAAGTCCAATGTGTCGATAAGTGTTCCCGTGTTAGCGTCGAGCTGAAAGACCTTGCCTGTTGATGAACTTGCATAGAGACTTACACCATCGAAAGCCAGCCCCAATATCGCCTCGTTATCCGGCGACGAAAAGCTATTTAAAATGCTCCCATTCACCGGATCAATCTCCACGATCGTGGTGTTTGAGGCTCCTCTGGAAAAAAGCCTGCCGGCTGCCCCGTCTAGCCCTCCTTGCGCGAGTCCTCCGACAGAGGTCAGCGTTCCAAGATCCGCACCGGTATCTGGGTCAATCTGTGTGATCCCGCCACTGCCAAAAACTAGCCCAAACAGGGTGTTGTTAAGAAAAGCTAACCCATCAAGAGTGTCTGACCCCGTGGGCGAAGGGAAAGAGTTGACGACCGCACCGGTTGTCGGATCGAGTTCGAAGATTATATTCGTACCAAATCCATCTACCACATAGAAGGTCCCCCGGGTATCGGCGAATGTAAGGCCAGTGAACCCATCTCCGATAACGACACCCGCTGGCCCTGGCAACGTAGCTACGACTGTTCCAGAAGGGAAATCGATCACAAGAATTCGACCTGTAGGGAATGCCTCGGTCGCTGGAGCACTTCCGAATATCGAGACCGCTTCTGTCGGTTCCGAACTTACGATAAGAACGATAAAGGCCAGAGCGCCGAGCCCTAGCCCGTTCAGCATTTTCTTTATGCGTTTCATGATACTCTCCTTTGTCTTCAGAGGGCTTCCTCGTAAAGCTTCTTTTTTTCAACACTTAGGTCTATGGGAAGAATCTCATGCCCCGCCCGGAAGAGATCCTCCAGTGAGAGAGATTACTTTCGATCCCTCCTACAGCCAGCTACTTGAAAAGCCTCTTACCCCATTTGGGGGCAAATGTCCATCCCTGTCCTGGAACCCACGCTTAAGTTGACATAAGACCACATTATCGGATACTGTCCTGCTCAATAAGCGAGGGGCAGGCTGGTCTGTCTTCTCTGATGGCCGCTACAGGCTCTAGAACACGGGCTGGCACTGGGTTGTCGGGGCAACTTTGAGTTGTCGGCGGCTCACCCCTCAAAAGGAAGTTCCTATCATTTAGCAGTCAGCCTTCAGCAAAGGAATCCTTTTGGTTTTTCCTGAACGCTGAACGCTACCGATTCTTTCACACGCACTGAGCACCGGCTCTTTACTTCAAGGAAGCTCTCTCATCCTGT
>JBOHVJ010000046.1:0-5690 GCA_050735075.1 Binatia bacterium | reverse complement strand
TGATTGGGGTGAGGGAGATTCCCAGGTTCTCAAGGATAATCATTCCCCCGACAGCGATAAAGACGATCTTGGTGACAATTTCTATGGGGTCCTTGATATTGCGCAAGGCTTCATAGTGCATCTCCATACGGCGGAGAAAAAGCAAGGCCCCCTTAGTAAGGAGAAATATGACCAGGAGAAGGGCTAAAATAATGAGGAAACGAGTTGCAACCTGGAGGATCTTTGCCGGAAGAGGAATGAAATCGATCCATACCAGGAGTAAAGCCACAGCGAGAAGCGGAAATAGGTATCTCTCCAATAGCTTGTAAAGCCGGTTATCTATTTCTGTTGATGTCTTTTGTACAATCCTTCCCATGACCCAGAGGACAACGTAATTAAGCAAAAGCGCGAGGAGAGCTGTCGCAATAATGATTATGGGTAATATCACCCAGGGGTTCGTAAGGATTTGGACCCCATAAAATTCCTTCATAGACATGCCTCCTTCGCCCTGACAACGCTTTTGAGAAAGCTCTCACACCACCAATAGACATCCCTTTCCCTGACTGACTGGCGGAGTTGCTGCATTCGGCTCCGTTTCTCCGCCTCTGGCAACGACAGGGCAAAGCGGATAGCGTCGCAGAGACCCTCAATGCTGTATGGGTTCACAAGGGTCGCGTCGGTGAGAGTTGCCGCAGCCCCGGTAAATTCACTCAGGATCAGACTGCCATCCTCTTTCACCCTGGAGGCAACGTATTCCTTGGCAACCAAATTCATTCCGTCTCTGAGCGGAGTAATCAAGGCCAAGTCAGCCGCTAGGTAGTAGGCCACGAGATCTTCTATGAGAAAGCTCTGATATAAGTAGCGCAAAGGGATCCACTTTCTTGTGCTGAAACGCCCGGTAATTCTTCCTACCGCTTCATCGATCTCACGCCTCAAAAGCCGGTATTCCTCGACTCGAGTGCGCGAGGGAACGGCAATCTGTATCATACATACCTGTCCGTGAAACTCGGGGTATTTTTCCAAAAACCGCTCAAAGGCCAAGAGCCTTTCCCGAATTCCTTTAGTGTAATCGAGACGATCCACGCCCAGGATAACATGCTGCACCCCCACCTCCTTACGTATCTGCCGGGCCTTCTCATCGATGATAGCGCTTGAGGCCAAGTCATTCCATTTGCGAAAATCGATGCCCACGGGAAAGGCCCCCACCTTGATGATGCGACCACCATACTGTATCGAGAAGCGCTTTCGATCTACGTGGACCTGCAAGACGTCCTCCACAGTCTGAAGGAAATTCTCCGCATGCAGGGGGAGGTGAAACCCGATCAGGTCGCTTCCCAAAAGACCGCGCAAGATTTCTTCGCGCCATGGGAGAACCCGAAACACTGGAGAGGCAGGAAAGGGGATGTGCCAAAAAAAGCCGATGGAAAGATTCGGGTTTTCTTCTCTAAGGAGGCTGGGCAGGAGTGTGAGGTGAAAGTCGTGAATCCAGATAAGATCTTGATCTCTGCAGCTATCTCTGAAAGCTTTAGCAAACTTCTCGTTCACTGTGTGATACGCTCTCCAGTATTCGTTCCTAAAAGCGCATCGATCGAGGAAATAGTGGGAGAGGGGCCATAGAATCCGATTGGAAAATCCATGATAAAAATAGTTGATCTCTAGGTCTGTGAGAGAAATAAGGCGCAGTGAATATTTGGGACTATCCAGCGGAATACCTATCTGCTCTTCAGTATCTACCTTTTCTCCCCAGGCAATCCAAGTACCTCCGGCTTGACAAAGCACTTCATCCAAAACAGAGACTAGCCCCCCAACGTTTTTCTCGTAGGTAAGCTTTCCAAATATTCTCTTGACTTGATACGGGGCACGGTTGGAAATGATCGCAAGCGCACGGTCCATATTTGTTACGGCGCCTGATGCAGCCGCAGAATCTGATAGACATCTGGTGCGGAGCCTTTTACTGCTGCACTCGGCCGCATCACAATTATCTGATATAGAATACGTTCTGAGCTTTTCATATATCCCTTTCTTTCGGACAATCCATAATGATTTCAACCAAGGGGCTGATCCTAGCAAAAAACGTCTCGTGGTATTTGATCCTCACTGGCCCCATGACCATCATTGGCTATTGGCCGAGGAGTTGAAGCAATCAGCCACTTTGCGCATTATCTTTCCTGGCCATTTTGTTTAACCTGGCAGACCTGCGTGCACGGGTTAGATGCCGACATAAGAAAGGTCAGACGTTGCTGCAAATCTTGGAGCGTGAAGGGCTTTGATATGCAATCGTCGCAACCTACTTTCAAACAGTGCTCTCTATCTCCCGGCATTGCCAGAGCAGTCACAGCAAGGATGGGGATATCCCGGTGATCGGGATTCCTCCTCAAGTATCGTACGAATTCAAATCCGTCCATCTCAGGCATCCGCATGTCCAGGAGAATGAGCCTTGGAGTGACGCCCTTGAGCTTCTCCAAGGCTTCCTGCCCGCTGCTTGCCGGGACCGCTTCCCAGCCGAGGAGTCCAAGTTGAGTGGTCAGCAGCTCAAGGATGTCCCGGTGATCATCGACCACTAGCACTTTCTCTGGTCTCACACGGATGTCCTCACCAGCGACAACACCTACACCGGCCCGTGGGCCATCCTTGTATGTAAGGTCACAGACCACCTGCGAGGGAAAGAGATAGATTTAATAGCGCGCTATCTACTGCTGATTCGCTCTTCGGGTTCCTTTGACCTCAGTGGTTCAGCCCGTGAGGCTGGCTCTGGTGTGCCAGTGGTAATACCCTCCCGGTAGACCAAAATCTCCACACGGCGATTCTTCACTCGCCCTTCACGTGTCGCGTTGTCCGCCCGAGGCGCGCTCGGTCCATAGGACACTGTTGTCAGCTTTAAAGGATCGATCTTTTTCTGAGTAATCAGATAGCTGGCTACGCTGTTTGCCCTTTTCCGTCCCAGCTCGTAGTTGTAGTCCTCAGGCCCGGTCTTGTCAGTGTGGCCGGCAACAAGAAATATCGCGCCATCCGCCTCTTTAAGGTCACCTTTGAGATCACTGAAAAAGCCATCGATCTGTCTCTTCGCATCATCCGTTAACCCAGCAGAGTTAAAGGCGAAGTTTGCCCCCTCCTTGAGCTCCAGGACAAACCGTCTTTCAAGCCGGAGGTTGGCAAGGCTACTGAGGGCTCTCTCCGCCTTGGCATCAGTTTGCCCAAGGCGACCCTCAACCTCAGTCACACGTCCTCCCATCTGTCCGAGGCGGGTTTCAGTAGCAGAGGCCTGTCCCCCTAATTTGTCAACCCGACCCTCTGCGTTAGAAACGCGTCCCTCCACGGGACTCATCTGTTCCCTAACCCAATCGCGGGTCGCTACGCATCCCTGCAAACCAAGCAGGAGAAGTATGAGAAATAAACTCAGAATGCTTGTCATAGAATTATCTCCTTTCCTTTTTAGCCTTACTACATTAAACAAAAGATATGCCAAGGTTATTGATTTGAACTACTCATTTGATCTTAAAAGGATTTTGGGTGAGGCTGCGTTGTGAATGAAGCTTTTTTGGAGGGATTTTCCTACAGTTTAGCTAAAAAGGAGATTACTCTTGGACCATTACATGGAGGCTATTTCCTACAGTCCACATTGCAATCAATGATCGAACTGTCAAACTTTTTCACTAAGCTAGATCGCTTCTGATAAGCTAGGAGCCGAGGCCATCCCGACCCCGCCTCCTAGCTTTTTTGGGGAGCTTAGATAGCTAAGGAGCTCTGGGCGATGAAGTAGCCTTGCCAGATGGAGAAGTCTTTGGATGCCCATCAGCAGGAATAATTTCGCTAACTTTTGGCTGCCCATCCTTCTCGCTGTACTTGATCGTGACCTTAGCCCCTTCCCCCGCATTTTCCACGCCCTTGGTGCTGCTAGTAATCTCAAGGGTTTCCTCTCCCTTGTCGGTCTGGACCACAATCTGTTTTTTGGCCTTGTCTACCTTCACAACCGTACCCTTTAGCTCAGCAACGGCCAAAGCCAATGCGGGAAAGAGGACTGGGGCCAAGAGCATAGCAGCGATCTCTTTCATCATAATAATTTGTCTCACCCCCCTTCATCTTTTGTTTAATAGGCTGATCCGTTACCCACCCCGCGGTTTTTGTTCTCTTGCAGGCTTCTGCTCCTTGGTCTCTGCTGATTGACCCTGCTCAAGACTAGGGGTAGGGACGATTCCCTCGTCAGTTCCAGATCTTCCGGGTGCGGTGGACGGAGATTGTTCGAAGGGTGCCCGCGAAGTGGGTTCTTCGGTCTTTTTCTCTGCGCAGCCCGTGAGGAACAAGGCAAGCATTAACAGAATACCAGCCGTCCATTGAGTCCAATCCCTTTTCATTCGTCTCACCTCCTTTCCAGTATGCTATACGCCATTGATCTTTTCGCGCAAAGAGCATGCCAAATGTATTCGTTCAACTACTGCTTGATTTCAAAAGATTTTTTGGTATTAAAAGCTATTTGAGAATCCCTTATTGAAGGGATTCCCTTACATGATGTCGCATGGATTTTCCTACAGATTTTCTCGGCGAGATATAGGAACAAGGACAAAGTGGAAAGACAAGAATTATCTGCTATCCGAGATTCAACTTACCTCGACCTCATCTTTGTTGAACCTTTCCCTCCTCACCACATCTCCAGTCTTGTCCCTATAAATAAGCATGTCTGTCTCCAAGTCGTACTCAGGTATATCGGGGCTTTCCCACTTTGCAAGAAAATATTGGTAAAATGGGGTAAAAAGGCTAGCGGGATTTTGGTTGTGTTCAAACATGAATTCTTGCATGGTTGCGACGTCCAGGCCGGCATGATAGTGCTGCATCCAGATGTGGTCGCCCATGACAGCCAGCTTTAAAAAAGGTGTATCCTGGTAGAGCTTGAGTTTGACATTTTTCTGGGCTCGTTTAAGCCCTTTAAGAAAATCTATGGTCTTTAATATCTGCTCTCGAAAGCTCTCTAGGCTAACATCGGGATGGAGGATGGCCTTGGCACGCGTACCTGCTCCCTCACTATGGGGGTCAAGGAGCATAATTTTTGCCTCACGGCAGTTCTTTACAACTTTATGCAAGTCTCCCTCCGGATCAACAAAGGTCCGAAAGCCCGTTGAACCGATGACCAAGACGTCCCTGGCAATGCCTTGCTTTTCCTTCAATTTCTTTACTTTCCTCCCTGCAAGAGCACGCTTGCCAGGAGAAACATAGGATATCCCAGCAGCCCTTGCCATCTTCGCGATTTTCCTGTCTTTCCAGCTTCTACCTACGAAGTTGAAAAAAAAGATAAGCAATATCGCAACGGTAATTTCTACAAAAATGAGGAATATCTTCTCATTTTCAATGAGAGACCAGTAAGCTAGCAAATTTCCGGCCAGAACGCTCACAATTGAGGGCAGGGACAATGCAATCCCGGCGCTCAGTGCAACCACCACAATGTGATAAACAATAGGCGCGGAGATCCTTATTGCACCTACTACCATCCCTGCAATGTCATAGAAGATACCTCGTGAGCTCTTTTTTAAATCCTGCGAAAATTTTTTTTTGCCAAGTTCACCTCGTTGGATTGAAAACATTAATTGTTCATCCTTATATCATCGTTGGTTCGCCCGACCGCAGACGGTCGGGATAACGGGGTGGCGGGTGAGCCGCGCTGGTTACAGCCGCCTGCGGCGGCCCGAACCAGCGGATGGAACCGATGGCCCTGCGGGCCA
>JBOHVJ010000045.1:0-7092 GCA_050735075.1 Binatia bacterium | reverse complement strand
CTTAACGCGCGATCTTTAGCCCAAAATCAACGTTGAACCTGATGCCGATCTCATCGCCTGCAATCTCCTTCAGACTTTCTGGGATCGGGGGAAAGGGGGAGGCGCGCTTCATCGCCTCGGTGGCACTTCGATCAAGTCTGGAATCTGTCGACTCCAACACTTTGACCCGAACCAGGTTCCCTCCGCGATCCAGGACAAAGCTGAGATAAACTACATGTCTGCCTGGAACTCCCTCCGGGTACTTCCATACCGATTGGACCCGCTTCTTTATCATCTCTAGATAGGGGGCAAAGTCAGGGCTGGAAAGTCCTGAACGGCTGCCCCCTCCCGTGCCGGTGCCGCTCCCGCCCCCGCGTGTCCCTATGCCGTCTCTGCTCCCTCCTGGCACGCCATATGGCCCTGTAGCGCTTCCCCCTCCTTTAAGTGCACCGGGGACCTGCATACCCTCCTTTAGGGCCCGGATGCCTTCCCCTTCGCCTGTCCCCTTTATAGCGGTGAGGCTTCGTTGGCTCAGCTCTGGGTTAAGGGACTGAGCCAGGCTTCTGTGGGCATCCTTGGTGGGAAGCTGGACCAAGGAGTCGGGTGAGCTTTCCTTCACCGACAAGGGACGAGGTACATCAGCCAAAACCTTGGGCCCTGGAAGGGCAGGAGCAACATGGGGTGGCGGGATAGAGTCTTTGCTGGGGGTGATGTTTTCTGCCGAGCCGTCATTGAGTTTCCCTGAGCTTTGGCGGGGGATCTCTGGCCTTCCCAGTTTGGGCTGGGTGCGAGGACCGCCGGGACCCCGCTCCGGCCCTATGCTCTTATCTTGGGATCTCCCTTCACCCAGCTCTATCAGTTTAATCGGGATGGAGATGTTACTTAAGTCTGGACTTACCGACAAGACAGCCGTGCCTAAGAGGTATAAAAGCATAAGATGAAGCGCCAGCGAAGGAAGCAGGAAAGGGTTCGTGAGAAGAGAATAAAGCGCTAACTCTCCCCAACTCTCTGTCTTCTCTTTTGCCATCTCTAACTGCCCGGGAGCGGAATTTTTTGAAGGTTCAGAGCTGGAGCGGGGATCTCCTCCTGTTTGGAGAGGAGCTCCAGACCTACCGCGCTTAGGTCACGCCTACTCAGTCGGCCATTTTCATAATAGGACCAGAGATCGATCGCCCCGTCTCCGTTGAGATCCCTCTCCTCTTTGAGGATAAGCTCCCCCTCTTTTGTCGTATCATAATAGATCCAAAGATCCATCTTGCCGTCGTGATCGAGATCCTTCTCCACCTTGGCCAACCGTCCACTTTGATAAAAGGCACGAAAGGTCGGCTGACCATAGCCCTTCTCATCCCGCTCCTCCCGAGAGATCTCTTCACCCTCGTAATAATAGATGGTATCGGGTCTCCCGCTCCGCCTGGTGTCCACCTCGCGGCGCACGAGCTTGCCCTCATGGAAGCTGCTCCAGGTATCGACCCTTCCATCTCCGTTGGTGTCCTCCTCCTGGCGCACTATCTCTCCCGGCCTTAGAGGATGATAGTAGATCCACAGGTCCGGGACACCGTCTTGGTTAACGTCCCTAATTTCCACATTCTTAAAGGAGGTCGTTGGAGTACCAGGGCGACTCTCTTTGCTGCCCAAAGAGGCGAGCGAGCCGGTCTCCTCTCTTTTCCCCGTCGGTAGGCCCTTGTCACCTGGAGAGGCAATCTGTGCCCCGACCGGTTGGGGCTTGGGCTGTAGGGGTTCTTTAAAGATTCCTGCTTTTCCGAGTTGAGCCTCCAGCTCCCTTTGACGCCCTAGCTCGCGCTCGAGCTGCGCCTCCAGCTCCCTGTCTTTTGCCTGTTCCGTCTGAATCTGAGTGTTGAGCTGCGCAAAATGAGAGTCGGCGGTTAAAAGCCCGGCGATGAGTCCGATAATGAGACCTCCACCGGCTCCATAAGGTCCACCAATGGAGCCTCCCATGGCCACTCCCTCCATGGCCTTACCCCATGCGTACTCCCAGCGCTGCGATCCACTTAGCTGGGGTTGTGTCCCAGGAGAAGATGGACTGGCCAGTTGGCTGGGATCGGAAGGCGCGCCCGGGGGGTGTTGTATAGGCGCAGGACCACAGCCTGCTAGGAGGAGAACGAATAGCAACGCCAGTCCCATCTTGCCCATACTCACTTTCGATCCGTTCCTTGCTCCTTCGCTCCCTTGGTAGCGAATTTCTTTCCTTCCTGCCCGACCTCAGCGCCGACGCTTCGCAGTTCCTCTTGGACGGAGGAGAAGGACAAGGCAGGCGTGCTAGGCTCTACTTCCATTGCCTGCTCTTGTCCAATCACTTGACCGTCTTTAAAGAAATAACGGGCGTCGATCTTCCCATTGAAATTCAGATCTTCCTCCTGCTGGATGAGTTTTCCATCTCTATAAGTTGCCCAGACATCAACACGACGGTCTCTGTTGGTGTCAGCCTCCTGTCGCAACTGCTGTCCATTGTCATCAAAAAACATCCTAACATCAAAAGTCCCGTCCCCATCCGTATCTTTTTCCTGGCGAACAAGCTTGTTATCCTTAAAAACATGCAGCGTGTCAAACTTCCCATTTCCCTTGCTGTCCACCAATCTCTTAGCCAACCGCCCCTGGGAAAATGATTCGATCAGGTCGATTTGACCCTTGCCGCTAGAATCCTCTTCCCTGCGAGAGATTTCCCCACCCTCGAAGTAGAGTATGCGATCGACTTTGCCATCTCCGTTCAGATCCTCTTCCTGCCTCAGCAGGCGATCTTGCTGATAGTAACCCCAGAGATCTATCTTCCCCGCGTGTTTGCGGTCGATCTCCTTCCTTAAGAGTTGGCCGTCCTGGAAATGGGAAAAACTGTCCATCTTCCCGTCCCCGTTGGTGTCCTCTTCTAACCGGCTGATCTTTTCTTCTTGGAAATGTACAATGCGGTCAAGACGGCCGTCGAAGTCACGATCTTCGTCCCTTCGTATGGGCCGGTTGTTCTGGTAAATGAGCGAAATATCAGCTTTGCCGTCGCCATTGGTATCCTCTTCCTTGCGTTCAACCTCTCCCTTGATGTTAAAGAAGGTCCATACGGCGGTCCGGCCGTCGTGTTTGCTGGAGACCTCTTGCCTCTTTAGCTTTCCGTCTTCATAAAAGAGGCTGATGTCAGGTTTCCCGTCGAAGTTCTCATCCTGTTCGACTCGTTCGATCTTGCCCTCTCTGTTATAAAATATCCAGCGGTCCATCTTTCCGTCGCCGTTGGTATCCCTCTCCTGACGAGAGACATTCCCGGCTTCATCATAAAAGAACCGCGCTACTGGCTGCTGGCCATTGGCCAGAGCATACCAGAAGATTCCCCCGAAGAGCGTAAGGAAAAGGCATCGCCTTTTTTTGGAAGTCCCCTGTCTCACCGCGCAACCTTGACCCTAAAGTCAATAAGGAAAATGGAACTGGCGTCTACGATCGCGTCATCCGACGCGAAATTTTAAATGTATCATTTCTCCCTGCGATTTAAAACTGTCTCCTGTCTGTCACTTTGTCCCCCCTGGGGGACACTGCTATAGCCGTCCATTATTTTGATTTTTCGCTTTCATCAATATAAACTCAAGAAAATAGACTCAGCAGTGATGAGGTAAAAGAGATAGATATATGGCCGCCAAGGAATCACTTCGACTCAAGGTCGCCGGGGCCCAGCAGCAGGACGTTGGGAAAGGGATTGTCCGCATCGGTGTCGAACAAATCCGCTCTCTCAGCCTCCAACGGGGAGACGTTGTCGAGATTGCTGGAAAAAGGGTGACC
Source organism: Binatia bacterium (assembly GCA_050735075.1). Taxonomy (GTDB): domain Bacteria; phylum Desulfobacterota; class Binatia; order UBA9968; family UBA9968; genus JAHFAO01. The sequence continues at coordinate 3,339 of JBOHVJ010000045.1, read as the reverse complement.
GCAGCGATTGCAGTCCCAGCTTATTCCGAAGACGAAGGCATTGACATTGTGCGCATGGACGGGCTCATCCGAGGAAATGCCAAGGTCGGGCTTGGCGAATATGTCGAGCTCAAAAAGGCGGACTGGAAAGAAGCGAAAAAAGTAAGCCTAGCGCCAGCAAAACAGGGGCTTCGAATAGCCGGCTCCGGAGAGGGGCTCAGGCCGACCCTGCTTTACAGACCTTTAGTCCACGGGGACCTTATATCCACCACCGTCTTTAATCGGCCAAGAGAGTCTTTTCCTATGGACTCCTTTTCCGACGACTTCTTCCGCGGCTTCTTCGAGTCACCCGCCTTCGGACTCATGGAGATCCGCTTGGTGGTGACCTCGACCGTCCCCAAAGGGATCGTCCGCGTCTCAGAGGAGACCCAGATCGAGCTTGCACCAGAGTACCAGGAAACTAAGGAGCGGGGACTCATCGAGGTCACCTATGATGACCTTGGGGGGATAAAACCTGTCGTCCAGAAGGTACGGGAGATGATTGAGCTGCCGCTCAAGCATCCGGAGCTTTTCGATCGTCTAGGGATCGATCCGCCCAAAGGTGTCCTCCTCCACGGCCCTCCAGGCACTGGCAAGACCCTTCTTGCCAAAGCTGTGGCGCACGAGTCCGAGGCCTATTTCACCGCTATCAACGGCCCTGAGATTATGGGCAAATTCTATGGGGAGTCAGAGGAGAGGTTAAGGCAAGTCTTCGCCGAGGCAGAAAAAAATGCGCCAGCAATTATCTTTATCGACGAGTTGGACTCGATTGCCCCCAAGCGTGCCGAAGTGACGGGAGAACTGGAACGGAGGATTGTGGCTCAACTGCTGACCCTCATGGACGGGCTCAAGGCGAGGCGCAATGTGATTGTCATTGGGGCGACAAATCGCGTGGACGCCATCGATCCGGCCCTGCGCCGGCCCGGTCGCTTTGACCGGGAGATCGAGATCCGCATCCCGGATCAACTGGGAAGGCTAGAGATCCTCCAGATCCACACTCGAGGCATGCCCCTAGGGAAAGAGGTGGAACTGGAGAGGATTGCCGAGGTTACCCACGGCTACACCGGCTCTGATATTGCCGCTTTGGCTAAAGAGGCTGCCCTTGCAGCGCTTAGAAGAGTCATGCCAACCTTGAACCCGGAGGAAAAAACCATCCCCGCTGAGCTCCTGGAGAGGCTCACAGTCAATCGGGATGACTTCGAGGAAGGGCTTAAAGAGGTTCAGCCCTCGGCTTTGAGAGAGATCGTCGTCGAGATTCCCAATGTCCGTTGGGAGGATGTAGGGGGACTTAAGGAGGTAAAGCAGCTTCTCCACGAGATGGTTGAGCTCCCCCTCAAGCGCCCCGAGTCTTTTACCCGCTTGGGCATTAGATCTCCCAAAGGGGTTCTGCTTTACGGTCCACCTGGTACCGGAAAGACGATGGTTGCCAAGGCTGTGGCGACCGAGGCGGGCGCCAATTTTCTCACTGCCAAGGGCAGTAGCCTCCTCTCCAAGTGGTACGGGGAGTCGGAGAAAAAGATAGCTGAGTTCTTCCACCGTGCCAGGCAGGTAACTCCGGCAATTCTCTTCTTTGACGAGTTAGACTCACTCGCCCCTGTGCGTGGAGGCTCCTTGGGGGAACCTCAAGTCACCGAAAGGGTCGTCAACCAGCTTCTAGCGGAGATGGATGGTATGGAGGAGTTAAAAGGAGTCGTGGTTTTGGGTGCGACCAACCGCCCGGATATGATCGACCCCGCGCTCCTTCGTCCAGGACGGTTTGACGAGATCGTTTATGTTCCCATCCCAGACCATAAGGCCAGAGTGGAGGTTTTCCGCTCTCATACCAAAAAGATGGCCCTGGATGCGGATGTGAATCCGGATAAGCTCGCCGAAATCGCGAATCGCTTGACTGGGGCAGACATCGCCGGGGTCTGTATGAAGGCTGGGCTCTATGCGCTCAGGGAAAACCCTGAGGCGAGAAGGGTCACGATGGAACATTTCTTCCGCGCCATCAAAGAGGCGATCCCCTCTGTGACCGAGGAGATGGAGAAGGAGTACGAAAAGCTGGCACGGAAGGTCAAGCAGGAGTCCGTTCGGATTGGGTTCAGAAGAGGCGAGTGAAAGAGCCTGAGATTTGAGACAGAGAAATAGACCTTTCTTTTGGGCCTGAGGGAACGTCGATGAGGTTAAACAGTTTGGTAGCTCTCTTGCGTCTCGGTCCTCAGAGACTTGCCCAGCTTTTTTATCATCTGCCGAATTTCTTGAAACTCTTCTGGAGGCTTCTAATGGATCGTCGCGTCCCACTGCCGCCCAAGTTGCTTCTGGTTTTGCTGCTAGCTTACGTTTTCGCTCCGGTGGATCTCTTACCTGACTTTTTGGTCGGTCTGGGCCAAATCGATGATCTGGTGGTGATTTTCATTGGTCTAAGGGCTTTCGTCCGACTCTGTCCCCGGGAGGTCGTGCACGAGCATGTCCACGCAATCGCCTCCGGAAGGTAACACCGCTCGTGGATGTTTTAGCGCACGGACTCTGGGGCGGAGTCGGTTTCTATCACAAGGGGATTAAGAGATTTGCTGTAGCCTTTGTCCTTGGAATGTCGCCAGATCTCCTCTCCTTCGGCTTATTCCATGTCACCCGCCCGGGATGGCTCAGGCTACGTTTGGCCGGGGAAATCTCCGGACCTCCCCCTTTGTCTATGCTTCCGGAGTTTGTCTTCCACGCTTACAATCTTACTCACAGTCTAGTTGTCTGGGTAGTCTTGTTTAGTCTGATCTGGATATTAAGGAAGCAACCTCCGTGGGTATTTTTGGCCTGGGGCTTACATATTCTCTGCGATATCCCAACACACAATTCGAGCTATTTTCCTACCCCTTATCTCTGGCCATTCCATACTCCGCTTGTGGAAGGTATCGCTTGGGCTGCACCGTGGTTCATGATGACCAACTACGGCGCTCTTCTAACAGCTTATCTAGGCGTGTTCGTTCACGGACGAAAGAGAAATTGGAAGGATCGTGCGAAGATTAAGGTAGGAAACTGAATCCTGTGGGAAAATCGGTCGGGCAGTGAAGAGGATTCCTGCCCGACCATTCTGGTCAGCGCCAAGATAGCGCTTAAGGGCTTAAAGGACTACTTCTTCTTTTCTTTTTCCATCTCTTCTTTCTCAGCCTTCTTCTTGCCCTCAGCCTTCTTTTTGGCCTCCCCCTTTGTCTTCTTCTTTTTGGCCTTCTCCTTCTGCTCCTTGGCCTCCGTTGCCTTCTCCGCTCCCTTCTCCACTGCTGGAGCACAAGGTTGTGCGGCCTTCTTCTCCGCAGCGGAGATCATTGGAGGAAAGGCCAAAGCGGT
>JBOHVJ010000044.1:0-7134 GCA_050735075.1 Binatia bacterium | reverse complement strand
CCTGTCGAACCATGAACGGAATTGCGACACAGTCACCCCAGAAAGAGATTATCTGTCTCAGATGGTGTGGACTAGAGCACTGCCTTTTGCAATTATGCAAAATATGTTAAATTCCGTTTATAGAAAGCTAGAGTTTATGTGGAAATTAGTGCCTTTGCTCTTCCTGCTCTTCTCCTGTTCCCTTGGGAATTTTCAGAGCAGACACACGAGCGACTTAGGAGTGAGAAATATTAAACGGATTGCTATCCTTCCGTCAGATACGGTTCTGAACAACCCCCTCTATTCCGCTATGGCTGCCTTACCTAACTGGCAGATCGTATCAGACCGGGAAGTGAGGGAAGCAGGGGCCATAGTTCTGCAAGGAGACGCACGGACACGGGCGAAGAAACTGGGAGAGTTGGTTTATGCGGACGCAGTTATCTTTGGCCAGGTCCTTCGTTATCATGAGAGGGTCGGAGAAGAATGGGGCGCCAAGAGTCCGGCCTCTGTGGCCTTTGTTCTTGACCTATGGGACGTAAGGCGAGGGGACCTTGTTTGGTCCGGGCGTTTCGATGAGACCCAAAGACCGCTTAGCGATAATATTCTTGCCATCGGTGAGTTCACCCAAAGGGGTGGAAAATGGCTAAGGGCCGAGGAGCTGGCCCTCGAGGGGATCAAAAAAGCGATCAACCATCTGCACCAAACCTTGTATCGGACGACGAGTTAGGAAAGAAGCTAGCCCTCCGCTTTCCACATGTTTTGATGCGGCCTAGCTGCTTGTGACCAACGCGAGCTAGGGTGTATCATTTTTTACACTTAGTGTATCCAAAAAGATATCTTTCCTCTTTCTTTCCCAGCGCAAGCTAAATTCTTTTAGCAAAAATTTTCCTGTTAGTTCAGTAAGTTGGTTAATCGTGTGCTAATGTTCCGGGATTGGTATAGTAGTTGCTCTATAACGATCTCAACCCGCAGTCTAGAATTGTCAGACATTGCTACTAAGAAACAAGCAACAATGGGTCCATTTTGTCTGTGCTGGCGGTGGCGGCCTTTGGGCCTCGCTTCGTGTCCAGTTGAAAAAGCACTGGTATTGGGATCCGATTCTGCTGAAAAACCTCCCTTCATGCTTCGACGGGCTCAGCATGAACGGAAATTCGTCAATGCTATCAAGTGAAAATCCCGTTCGCCCTGAGCTTTGTCGAAGGGGAACGGGGTTTTTCAGCAGAATCGGGATCCAAGATCATCCCGCTCTGGACTTCACCGGAGAAAGAGAAAGTGAGCGCTGGTTGCTTTTCCCTAGAGAGTTCCGATAAACATACGGTGCAAGCAGAGAACTATCCGGGATCGACCAACAGAGCTGAGAAACTAGCAGTAGTTTCATTATGTCTCGTCTATTTAAAGCTGTATTCTTGGGCTTTCTCATCGGGATTGTGGGGCTGGTGATAAGCTTTTTCCATTTTTCGCGCAACTTCGAGGAGAACGCAGGTCTAGGCCTGTTGTTCAAACTGAGGGGAGTCAGAGAAGCACCATCCGATGTCGTCGTAATTAGCATAGACAAAGAATCGGCTGAGAATCTCAACTTATCTGAGAACCCTGATAAATGGCCTCGTTCACTCCATGGACGTTTAACTGAAAAGTTGGCTAGAGCAGGTGCAGAGGTCGTTAGCTTTGACGTACATTTCATAGAGCCCCGTTCCGCTGAGGATGACAACTTATTTGCAGAGGCAGTAAAAAAAGCCCGCAATGTCGTGCTTGCTGAGCCCCTGACAGCTAAAGAGGTTCCATTGTCTGGCACGGGTGGGTCTCGGACTGGAGTTCATAGCATTGTGAGAATAGTGAAGCCGATTGCTCCTCTTGCTGACTCTGCTCTCGCCACAGGACCTTTTGTCCTGCCCAGAATACCCTTCAAGGTGAACCAGTATTGGACGTTCCAGAGCGGGGCTGGGGATTCGCCGACTTTCCCAGTGGTTGCATTCCAACTCTTTACTTTGCCGGTATACGAGGAGTTTATACGTTTATTAGAAAAAGTGAGTCCAAGCCAAGCCGGAAAACTGCCCCGTGACGCCGAATCAATCAAAGCAAGAGGCGTTGTGAGATTGATTAGAGATATAAGGGAAATTTTTGAAAGAGACCAGTTCATCGCAGAAAAGCTGTTAAAAGAATTAGAGAATTCAGATGTCCGGTCTGTTGATGTGAGAAGGTATCGGTTGCTCAAATCTCTCTTGAAAATGTATGGGGGCGCGCACAGCCGATATATAAATTACTACGGCCCGCCTCGCACCATTCCCACCATTCCGTATTATCAAGCACTGCAACTCCGTGAAAGGTCAGATGGCGGCAAACATATAGACCTTAAGGGTAAAGCTGTGTTTGTGGGACTCTCAGAAATATTGCTGGCAGAAAGAAAGGATAGCTTTTATACGGTCTTTTCACAAGCAAACGGCGTATTCATCAGTGGAGTAGAAATTGCCGCAACCGCATTCTCAAATATCTTGGAAGATTCGCCTGTGAAACCTGTCAGCTTACGTTTTCATATCGTTATAATTCTCTTCTGGGGTATCGTCGTGGGTACCATTTGTCGTATATGGCCTGTCACAGTCGCCGCATTGGGTGTAGTTGGTTTGAGCGCGCTTTATCTTCTCGGCACGGCGTATCAGTTTAAGACCGACGGGACCTGGTATCCGATTGTTGTCCCGTTATTTTTGCAGAGTCCTCTCGGATTTTTTAGCGCTGTCTTGTGGAACTACTTTGAGACTAACAAGGAGCGCCAGAATATAAGAAAGGCTCTTGGATACTATGTCCCGAATGAGGTGGTGGATCAGCTAGCAAAAAACATAGTCGATATCAAAAGAGGTGGCCAAACGGTGTATGGGGCTTGTTTGTTCACGGATGCCGCCGGGTATACCACGTTATCAGAAAGGATGGGTCCGAAGGAGCTGACCGACTTCATGCATAAATACTTTGAAGCCACTTTTGAGCCAGTCAAGCAACATGGCGGACTCGTGGTGAACCTGAAAGGAGATTCGATATTGGCGATATGGAAGGCTGCGCGTCCTGAGGCTGCTCTTCGGAAACAAGCCTGCCTGGCTGCACTGGGTGTTGCCAAAGCAGTCCATCGGTTCAATCAGTCTTTCGAGAATCTGAATCTCCCCACTCGCGTCGGTGTGCATTCTGGACAGATTTTCCTCGGCAATATTGGCGCTGGGGATCATTATGAGTACGGCCCTACGGGAGATACAGTCAATACAGCTTCAAGGATGGACGGTCTCAATAAATACCTGGGGACTGAAATATTGGTATCTGAAGAGGTAACAGATCAGCTAGATGGTTTCCTGACAAGAGAACTTGGAAAATTTAGGCTAAAAGGAAAGGCTCAGCCGATCGCGGTTCATGAATTGTTATGCCGCATGGAAGAATCTGATGAAAAACAGAAAAGGGTTTGTGCGATCTTCGCTGAGGCCCTTGGTGCTTTCAGAAGGCAGTCTTGGGATGAGGCGAGAGAAAAATTCCATCAATCCATCGAAAACGGGGGAAAAGATGGTCCTGCGGATTTTTATATAAAGCTTTGTGATCAGTACAAGAAGAATCCGCCTGAGGGACCATGGGAAGGGGTAATTCCTCTGGAAGAAAAATAATGGTTGTAAATGGTTGTATTTTATTTCGAGGTCAAGTATGTGCATGTTATCCACACCATGAAGGCAGGTGAGCGATGAAGAGAATGTGTTCATTTTCTTTATATCTTCTTATATGCACTAGCCTCTTGACGCTATTGCTATACCCCTATGTTTCTCCCGCAGCGACGACGTGTGAGCCATGGGTGGCAAAGATGGTTTCAGTACAGGGGAACGTAGAGGTGCAAAGGGCCGGTCAAACGCAGTGGCAACCGGCTCAGTTAAATGACACCTACTGCGCCGGTTATAGGATTCAGGTAGGGGATAGGAGCCGGGCAGACGTCGCCTTGGTTAACCAACCGGTCCTCCGTCTCGATCAGAACAGCACGATTACCCTCGGGGGAGTGAAAGAAGAACGAACCTCGCTGATAGACCTAGTGAGGGGAGCTGTCCATTTCTTCAGCCGTCTTCCGCGGAACTTGGAGGTGACGACAGCCTTCGTCAATGCAGGTGTGGAGGGAACGGAGGGTTTCATAAAAGTTGAGCAAGATCGGACCTTCATGTCGATATTTGAAGGGAAGGTATTGGCTTCGAACCCGGCTGGAAGTCTCGCGCTCGCCAGCGGTCAGTCGGCAATAGCTGAGAAGGGGAAGCCTCCTGTATTAACTATCGTCGTGCGTCCGCGGGATGCGGTCCAATGGGCTTTGTACTACCCTCCCGCCCTCCATTTTCGCCCTGAGGAGTTTCCCGCCGGACCAGATTGGCAAGGGATGGTTCGAAATTCCATAGAATCTTCCATGAAAGGTGATTTTCAGAGGGCCTTCGATGCTATCAAGGGAGTTCCAGATACTCTCCGCGAGCCACGCTTTTTTGCCTATCGTGCCTCTTTGCTGCTCGCCGTGGGCCGCGTTGATGAGGCGAATAAAGATATCGCGCGAGCGCTGAGTTTAAACCCGAAGTACAGCGACGCCTTTGCGCTGCAGTCGATCATTGCAGTGGTACAAAATGAAAAAGAGAAGGCGCTTGGTCTCGCAAAAAAGGCGGTTGAGGCAGATCCAAAATCCGCTTCAGCCCTGATTGCTCTTTCCTACGCCCAGCAGGCAAATTTCGACCTTGAAGGCGCGCGGAACAGCCTGCAACAAGCAGTGCAAGGAAGCCCGGACAATGCGCTGGCATGGGCGAGGCTGGCTGAGCTACATATGTCGTTCGCCGAACTGGATGAAGCCCTCGAAGCGGCAAAGAAAGCGGTAGCCCTGAATCCAAATCTGTCAAGGACACAGATGGTTCTTGGATTTGCCCACTTGACGCGGGTGAACACGACACAGTCAAAGGAGGCCTTCGGAAAAGCGATTCAACTCGATCAAGCTGACCCCCTTGCAAGGCTGGGTCTGGGTCTCGCAAGGATCCGGGAGAGTGATCTTGGTGAGGGAAGAAGGGAGATCGAGGTTGCCGTGAGCCTTGACCCTGATAACTCACTCATGCGGAGCTATTTGGGAAAGGCCTACTTTGAAGAGAAGCGAGACCAGCAGTCTTCAGAGCAATACGAGATGGCTAAGAAGCTTGACCCCAAAGACCCGACTCCCTTTTTCTATGACGCCATTCGAAAGCAGACCGAGAACCGGCCGGTTGAGGCCTTACAGGACATACAAAAGGCCATCGAATTAAACGACAACCGGGCGGTATACCGGTCACGACTGTTGCTCGATTCGGACTTGGCTGCGCGCAGCGCAAGCCTTGCCCGAATCTACAGTGATCTGGGCTTCCAGCAGCTTGCCTTGGTGGAAGGATGGAAATCCGTCAACACCGATCCGACTAACTTTTCGGCGCACCGGTTCTTGGCCGATTCTTATTCTGTTTTGCCGCGCCACGAGATCGCGAGAGTCAGTGAGCTGCTCCAGTCTCAGTTGCTTCAGCCCCTCAACATGACGCCCATTCAGCCCCGCCTCGCCGAGAGCAACTTGTCCCTCATAAGCGCCGGCGGCCCCGGGTCTCTTTCCTTCAACGAGTTCAATCCGATTTTCAACCGGGATGGGTTTACCCTGCAAGCGAGCGGCCTTGGCGGTGAGAATAGAACGTATGCTGGTGAAGGTGTCCTCGCAGGTATCTATAAAAACCTTTCCTTCAGTTTTGGCGGGTTCCACTTTGAGACGGACGGGTGGCGAAGGAACGCGGACCAGAGGGATGACATCGGCAACGCCTTTTTACAACTGGAACTCTCTCCCCAAACGAGCGTTCAAACAGAATTTAGGTACAGAGATACAAAAAGAGGTGAAGTTGAGCTTAGGTTCGCGCCGGATGACTTTCGTCCGAACCTAAGGGAAGAGAACGGAATCTTATCAGGACGTCTTGGCTTTCGTCATGCCTTTTCGCCAAGTTCTACTCTCATCGGCAATTTTATGTATCAAGCTGCGGACCGTAATGTGCGAGATTCACCTAGTCCTATACTGAGACTGTTTGAGATCAAGGGTGAAGATGATGCTTTCAGCGGAGAGCTCCAGTATCTGTTCCGCTCGAAATACATTAATTTCGTCAGCGGCGTGGGACATTTCAGTATAGATTCGAAAGACAACATTGTTACAGTGCTTGACCCGCCTCCGCCTGGCCCTCCGTTCATACGGACTCTCCGGTTAGTGGATAGAGATGTGCAGCACACCAATGTTTATCTGTATTCCTACATCCCTCTCCCGAAAAATGTGACACTCACTCTTGGTGCAAGTGGCGACTTTTTCGACACTGCTCTTCCGGGAATGAAAGCTCCTATAAACCAATTCAACCCTAAATTCGGGATCACCTGGAATCCTATCCCAGATACAACACTGCGTGCCGCCGCATTCAGGACTTTGAAGAGAACACTCATTACCAACCAGACCCTCGAGCCGACCCAGGTTGCGGGCTTTAATCAGTTCTTTGATGATTTCAATGCAACAAGGGCATGGCGTTATGGTGGTGCTATCGATCAGAAATTCTCGCAGAGCATATACGGAGGATTAGAATATACTTTTAGGGATCTGGAAGTTCCGTTTGTGTCGCTTACTCCGGGTGGTCCAAGGGCGAGGGAAGTGGACTGGGAGGAAAAGTTGTTCCGTGCCTACCTTTTCTGGACACCCCATGAATGGGTAGCGCTCAGCGCGGGATCTGAGTGGGAACGTTTTGTCAGGGAGAAAAGGTTTGTTGATAACGCAAAACACGTCGAGACCAATCGTGTCCCGCTGGGGATCAATTTTTTTCACCCCTCCGGGTTGAGTGCCGCGCTAAAAGCGACTTACATCAATCAACGCGGTGTTTTTCAGCGCGAGGGGTCTGTCACTTTTCAGCCAGGCAGAGATGACTTCTGGGTCGTCGATGCCGCAATCAGTTATCGTCTGCCCAAGCGGTACGGCTTCTTCTCGATCGGAGCGACAAATTTGTTCGACAAAAAGTTCAAGTATTTTGATACGGATCGTGGTTCAGTAAATCTTAACCCACGTACAATACCAGACAGAGTAATCTTTGGCAGACTCACGCTGGTGTTTTAATTGCGTATCGGAGAGCCCTGTCTGTTGTAAGG
>JBOHVJ010000043.1:0-10263 GCA_050735075.1 Binatia bacterium | reverse complement strand
GTTTCGATCCGGGTTGCCGTTACGACTACGGGTTTGAGGGTCTCTTCCTGTTTCGGCTCTGCTGCCAAGGCGAAACTGGGAAGAAAGAAAAAAAAGAAGAAAAGTAAGAAAAAAATCATAAAGCCTCCTTTCCCGCGAAAGGGGAATGTTGAGGCAGAACGGATAGGTCTCCTGGCTTAGGCTTTATAATCGTGTTCGTGCTCGTTTCTCGTGCTCGTAAATTTTTTGATTAAACGAACACGATCACGAACCACAAGCACGATCTGACCTACTCGCCGCGCCTTCCCATCCTTCGACTTAGCTCAGGACAGTGGCTTGTGCTTGCGGCTTTCGTGGCCATCACAGTTGCGGGGCAGCAGGGGAATTCCTGCACAGAGGCAGGGCACCCCTTTCCCTTGAATCCGTCTGCAGTCTATAAGTTCTGTTGCGTTTCCCTCCTTACAGCTCGTTAATCGTATACTGGTTAATCGTATATTCGTCGATCGAGTAACGGGTCAACGAATCACGATGACCGGTCTGCCAATCGGAAAATAATCGGGACTTTCACCCAGCTCTCCATCCGTTCTTCCCCATAGCGAGAAGGATGAAAGCGCCAGTTCTTGACTGTTTCCATTGCCGCTCGATCGAGAGTCTCAAATCCAGAGCCTCGGCTGACTTCTATCCTTCTAGGCTTTCCTTGCCGATCCACCAAGACTCGAAGAAGGACTGTTCCCTCCCATCCTTCTCGCCGTGCCCTTTCAGGGTATTCGGGCTTAGGGTTATGGGCATAGCTGGCGCGGGCAAAAGTTGAGCCAGGGAAACCTCCTCTGCCGTCTCCTCCGGAACCCGTACCTGTTCCCGAATTTCCTAGACCGCTTAAACCTCCTGTTCCACGTCCCCCCTCTATGCCTCCCTGAGAGATCGCATTAGTATGTTCGTTGGGTCGCGACTCTGCGTCCATGCCAAAAGGCTCAATAGAGATGGCCTCAACAGGCTCCACAAAAGAGATAGCCTCTATATTCTCGGGCTTATCTCCAACAGTCTGCTCGTCGATCAGTCTTGCTGCTTGCACCATCTCTGACTCGCGGGCCAAATCTCCATTTTTATTTTCCATGCCTTGCGAGGCCCTTGGGATCTTTCTGCTCGCGCTGGCCTTCGGTTTCTCTATGCTACCTGCCGCTTTTCCGTCTCCGCCTGACTTCGGCCCATTGGCCTCCCTGATGCTTAGGAAGGCGACAGGGATGAGCTCTTCCTTCCCTGCCTCAAATTGCGTGATCGCAAGAGGCACATAGAGCAACGCCACATGGAAGGCAACGGAAATGAGGAAAAACGAGGCCAACTTCATAAGAAGCTATCCGTTAAGGCCTCTCTGGGAATGAGAGGAAAAGAAGACTGAAACCTTTCTCTCTCTTCGGAGAGGCCGGTTTAGGAACTCTAGGCAGGTCTCCTGGCTTAGGCTTTATAATCGTGTTCGTGCTCGTTTCTCGTGCTCGTAAATTTTTTGATTAAACGAACACGATCACGAAACACTATCACGATCTTCCTACTCGCCGCGCCTTCCCATCCTTCGACTTAGCTCAGGACAGTGGCTGCAAAATGCGGCTTTCGTCGCCATCACAGTGGCGGGACCGCGCCGGAATTGCACCGGACTTCCCTTGAGCCTTAGAGCACCAAAGCGATGTAGCCGGAAGCTACAACTCTATAAAAACATTGTCAAGACTTTTTTGAAGATCTCTGAAAAGCCCATTCTTCACCCTTCGACCCTTCGACTTAGCTCAGGGCAGGCTCGCTCTCAGGATGCCTTTAGTCCCGAGCCCTTCGATGAACTCAGGACAGGCTTGTCGAGGGATCAGGGTGAACGGTAAGTATGCGGAACTGCGCTTGGTAGCCGTTCGTGCTGAGCATAGTCGAAGCACGGGCGAGGGACTTTTTCAGAGACCTCCTTTTTATGAATAGGCAAACCCCAAGAAACCATGCCTTATTCAAGCGAAGCAAAAAGTACAAGTGCGAGTGCTTCGCTCATCTCTCCGACGGCTCCGAAGGCATCCCAGGTTACTCCGCTCAAGCGATGATGGAGGTATTTCCTGCTTAGTAGCGTAAAGAATGAAACCCATAGGGCGATCCATAGACCTGAGCGGCCGGCAAAAAGGACCACCAAAGCGAGGGTCAATACAGTGGCCACGAGCAGGTGCCATCCCCGCACATGCTCGACCATGGTTCCACCTATCCTCTCATGCGGTGATTCGGACCCATAGGCCAAGACCACCATAGCCCAACGGGCTAATACTGGGGCGAGCAGCAGTCCCTGGCTACGCATCTCTCCGATCACCTCAATAGTGCGAAACTTGAAAGCAATAACCACCAGAACTGCCAGCAGACCAATAAGCCTCAAGTAATTATCGCCCATTGCCTTGGGGATAAGCTCCCGACCTTTGGCTAGCTGTTCAAAAGTTTCTCCGAGACCGTGCAGATGGATTGCCCTGGTCATTATGATCAAAGCGGCGACAAGCACAACGCTCAAGATCTCCGATGCCAAATAGGGCTCAAGCAGCCAGTCTAAAAGGACTAGGATCAAGCCTAAACAAAGACCCACTAAAGGGAAAAAGAGAGTGGATCTGCTGATCTCCTCTGGTGTAGTTGGGATTTGCTTGGGCCAAGGGATTGCCGTCAAGAACTTTAATGCCGTCAGGAAAGATCTCATACATTCTCCTTTTCTCTCAGTCCACCTTGACCTGTCAATATCTTATCGCTGATTCGCCTCCAGATCCCCTTTTTATTTGCCCACTATGGCCGTTAAAATTAGCCCAAAAATATCTCGTCAAAAAGCCATTTTTACGCTTTACTTTCGAGCCGATTTTCGATACAATCCGAGACGCTCGCAAATGAATCTAACCCCAAGACTTTACAAGGAAATTTAAAACTCGCCTGCAGGCAAAAAATGGCTCAAGAGAAAACTCCTTCCGGTTCGGAATATAAAGCCGACAATATCAAGGTGCTCGAGGGGCTGGAGGCGGTAAGAAAAAGACCTGGAATGTACGTCGGAGACACCGCGGAAAGAGGCCTGCATCATTTAGTCTACGAGGTTGTGGATAACTCCATCGATGAGGCGCTCGCGGGCTACTGCAATCAGATCGATGTCACAATCCACATCGACAATAGCGTAACGGTTATCGACAATGGACGTGGCATTCCCGTTGACCTCCATCGTACCGAAAAAAAATCAGCCGCGGAGGTGGTCCTGACCAAACTCCATGCAGGCGGCAAGTTCGATAAAACCTCCTATAAGGTCTCCGGCGGACTTCACGGAGTTGGACTTTCCGTAGTCAACGCTTTGGCAGAGTCTCTGGAAGTGGAGATTAAGCGAGACGGCAAGGTCTACCAACAGCGCTATAAACGTGGGATTCCGCAGGGGCCTCTCAAAGAGGTCGGGATATCAAAAGAGAGGGGAACGCGGATAACGTTTCGGCCTGACCCGAAAATCTTTGAGACCCTCGAATTCAGTTTTGACATCCTCTCCCAACGATTACGAGAACTGGCCTTTTTAAATAAAGGGGTGCGAATCACTGTCGAGGACGAAAGGACTCAGAAAAAACATGAGCTCCTCTACAAGGGAGGGATTGTCTCTTTTGTGGAGCATCTCAACCGTGCCAAGACGCCTGTTCATCCCCATGTGATTTACCTCCAGGGAGAAAAAGAGGGAACCGACATTGAGATCGCTGTACAGTGGAATGATGGCTACACAGAAAATACTTTTTCATTCGCCAACAACATCAACACCATCGAAGGTGGGACTCACCTGATCGGTTTTAAGTCGGCCCTGACCCGAACGATCAACAGCTACGCTATAGAGAGCGGTCTTCTGAAAAAAGACGAGGAGAACCTTCAAGGAGAAGATGTCCGTGAGGGGCTGACGGCAGTAATCAGCGTGAAAGTCCCTGAGCCCCAGTTTGAAGGTCAGACCAAGACGCGCTTGGGCAACAGCGAGGTCAAGGGCATCGTAGAGGCCTTGATCAACGATAGGCTTGCAAGCCACTTTGCGGAACATCCCGGCGACGCCAAGAAGATCGTGATGAAAGGGATCGAGGCGGCTCGGGTGCGCGAGGCAACCCGTAAGGCAAAGGATCTGGCCCGGCGAAAGGGTGCCTTGGACTCGGGCTCCTTGCCCGGAAAACTGGCAGACTGCCAGGAGCAGGATCCCGCCCTGAGCGAGCTTTTCATTGTAGAGGGAGATTCAGCCGGCGGATCGGCTAAACAGGGAAGGGATCGGCGCAATCAAGCCGTGCTGCCCTTAAAAGGAAAGATCCTCAACGTGGAGAAGGCCCGCTTCGATAAGATGCTCTCCTCCCAAGAGATCCGTCTGCTCATCACCGCTTTAGGGGCGGGCGTCAAGGAAGACTACGATCCGGCAAAGCTCCGGTACCATTCGATCATCATCATGACTGACGCCGACGTGGATGGCTCCCATATCCGGACTCTGCTCCTTACCTTCTTCTACCGCCAGATGCCAGACCTTGTCGAGAAGGGTCATCTCTTCATCGCTCAACCCCCCCTATACAAGGTCAAGCGTGGAAAGCAGGAGCGATACCTCAAGGACGAGAATAGCTTCGAGGATTGCCTGATCGAGATGGGCACAGAAAACGTTCGTGTCCGTTCGACCAACAATGGTAATGGCCTCACAGGCCAACCCCTACAGGCTTTTATCAAGAAGGTCATGCGTTGGGATAAGCTCATGGCCATGGCCGCGCGGAAAAAGAAAAGCCGCCCGATCCTCGAGGCCCTTCTCATTGAGAAAGATTTTACTGAGGAAACCCTGAAGGACACAAAGGCGCTCAAAAAGATCCAAGCGCACCTCACCTCCTACATCAATCTATTGGCCCCTGAACAGGCCCCTCTCTCTTGCGTCCTCGAGGAAGATCCCGAGCATAACTGTTTTAAGCTTGTCTGCTCCACGAGATCTAATGGGACAGGATACCAGACGGTTATTGATCGCGATTTTCTGGTGAGCGCTGAGTATAAAGAGCTGAAGCGCCTTTTCTCCGATCTGAGTGGATTGGGCGACCCTCCCTACTCTGTGGAGAATGGAGAGCACCGGACAAAGCTTCGCTTTCTAAAAGAGCTCCTGGAATATATCATGGAGGGTGGAAAAAAGGGCCAAACTATTCAACGCTACAAAGGACTCGGTGAAATGAACCCCGAGCAACTTTGGGAGACCACAATGAATCCTGAGACCAGGGTCCTGCTCCAGGTCCGGATTGAAGACGGCGTAGAGGCCAATGATATCTTTTCCACTTTGATGGGCGATGAGGTAGAACCCCGGCGCAAGTTCATTGAGGAACATGCCCTCACGGTAAAGAACCTGGATATCTAGCCACACAAACAGTTCAAAGCGTTCCATAAGTTCAAGACGATTTTGAACAGCTTGAACGACTTGAACGGATCGAGCGATTCATGGAAGCCACCCTAAAGCAGCAAAAAGTACCCGTCTACATCGAAGACGAGATGCGTCAGTCCTACATGGACTACGCCATGAGCGTCATCATTGGTCGAGCCATCCCAGATGTGCGTGATGGATTTAAGCCGGTGCACCGGCGGGTCCTCTACGCGATGTACGATATGGGCAACACCTGGAACACCCCCCATAAGAAATCCGCTCGCGTAGTCGGTGATGTCATCGGTAAGTACCATCCGCATGGGGAAGCGGCGGTTTATGACACGATCGTACGCATGGCCCAGGACTTCTCCATGCGTCATCCGTTGGTGGACGGACAGGGAAACTTTGGGTCTATCGACGCCGACCCTCCGGCTGCAATGAGGTACACAGAGGTTCGCACGACCCAGTTGGCCGAAGAGATGTTAGCCGATATCGAGAAGGAAACCGTTGAATTTGTTCCCAACTACGATGATTCCTTAAAAGAGCCTACGGTTCTTCCCTCCCGTATCCCCAATCTATTGATCAACGGCAGCTCAGGTATTGCTGTCGGCATGGCTACAAACATCCCACCTCACAACTTAGGAGAGGTTGTGGACGGCTTAGTGGCTATGGTGGAGAAGCCAAATATCACCGTCAAGGAGCTTATGAAGTACATCCCTGGGCCCGACTTTCCCACAGGGGCCTTTATCCATGGCAGAGAGGCTATAGCCCAGGCCTATTCCGAGGGTCGGGGCATTATTCAGATGCGGGGGAAGGCCTTTACCGAGACGGTCAAGCGCACCGGAAAAGAGCAGATCATCATCAGCGAGATCCCCTTTATGGTTAACAAGGCCCGTCTCATCGAGCAGATCGCGGGGCTTGTCAATGAGAAGAAGATTGAGGGCATCAGCGACTTGCGCGACGAATCCGATCGCGAGGGGATGCGCATTGTGATCGAGCTTAAACGGGACACGGTCGCAGAGGTGGTGATCAATCAACTTTACAAGCATACAGCCTTACAAGAGTCCTTTGGGGTTAACATGCTCGCTATCCTTGAGGGTCGCCCTAAGCTCCTCAATCTGAGAGATGCCCTGGAGGCCTTCCTAGACCATCGCAAAGAGGTGGTCACACGACGCACCGCTTATGACCTGCGCAAGGCCGAAGAGCGCCTCCATATCCTAGAAGGGTTGAAGATCGCTCTGGACCATCTGGATGCGGTGATCACCTTGATCCGCAACTCCAAGGACCCCAAGGTGGCCAAGGAAGGACTGATAGAGAACTTCAGCTTGACGGAGGTCCAGGCCCAGGCGATCTTGGACATGCGCCTACAGAGGTTAACAGGGCTGGAGCGCGAGAAGATCCTGGAGGAGCACCGAGAAACTCTTGAGCTAATCACCAAACTCCGAGGGATCCTGGCCGATGAGAAAGAAATCTATCGAATTATAGTCGAGGAGCTAAAGGAAATTAAGGAACGGTATAGTAACCCAAGACGGACCGAGATTGTGAATCAGTCTGAGGAGATCTCCATCGAGGATCTCATCGTGGAAGAGGACATGGCGGTCACCATTTCCCACGAGGGCTACATCAAACGCAATCCGGTTACGCTCTACCGGGCGCAGCGGCGCGGGGGAAAAGGAAAAATCGGCGCGACCACCCGGGAGGAGGATTTTGTTGAATACCTCTTTGTAGCCTCCACCCATTCCTACATCCTTTTTTTTACCACGGTAGGCAAGGTTTATTGGATCAAGGTCCATGAACTGCCCCAAGCCGGCAGGGCAGCTAGGGGAAAACCCATCGTCAATCTTCTTAACTTAGAGGAGGGAGAAAAGGTATCGGCCTTTCTTTCGGTGCGTGAGTTCCAGGAGGGACGCTTTGTGGTTTTTGCCACGAAAAAGGGTTTGATCAAGAAGACCGAACTCATGTCCTACGCCAACCCCCGCTCCGCTGGGATTCGTGCCATTGCCCTCGAACAGAAAGATGAGGTTATCGGGGTCCGTCTGACTGACGGACAACAGGAGATAATCCTCTCAACCTTGGACGGTCAGTCGATTCGCTTCAAGGAGGCGCAGGTCCGGCCCACTGGGCGAGGAACTTATGGGGTTGTGGGGATGCGCCTGGACAAAGGGGATGAGGTTGTGAGCATGGAGATCCTAAGCCCGGGCGCTGATATTTTGACCGTGGCGGGAAATGGCTACGGCAAGCGCACCGCGATGGAAGAGTACCGCCTCCAATCGCGTGGTGGTAAGGGGATCATCACCATGAAGACCACCGACAAGACTGGGAGAGTTGTCGGGGTTCAGCAAGTGACGGAAGACGACCAACTCATGCTCGTCACCGACAAAGGGAAGATTATCCGCCTAAGGGTTAAGGACATCCGCGTCATTGGGCGCAATACTCAGGGGGTACGTCTCATCGACCTTGAAAGCGGCAAGAGGGTGGTCTCCTTGGCTCGATTGGCGGAGAAGGAAGAGGAAGAGTAGCTCCATTTTGGATTTTGGGCCGCCGCTTTTGATTAATCGAAGTAGACATGAATCTTTGCTTCACCCGTGCACATGAAAGCGGTGCCTTTCCGAGGGGATAGACGAATCGAGTTCAAAACGTTCAAGCCGTTCAATAGGCCCAAGACGTTTTTAACGATTTGAACGGAGCGAAGCGGTTGAACTATTTGAACGCATTGAACCATTTATTGCCCACGGCCGGAAAGCTCAGTCCCCGAGGATAGCCAGACGAGTCAAGCTTTCAGAGAAAATCTAAAATTTTAAATCAGGCAGCCATGGGTAGGGTAATAGGGATCATTGGAGCCGGAGGTTGGGGGACCGCCCTGAGCAAGCTGCTGTGTCAAAAGAGCTACGACGTAACTCTATGGTGTCATGGAGAGGAAAGCTACCGGGAGATTCAAGAGCGAGGAGAAAACCGTTCCTACCTTCCGGGGATCATTCTGCCACGCTCCCTTAAGGTTACCCGTTCTCTAAAAGAGGCGGCTTCTGGCAAGGAAATCCTCTTTTGTACAGTCCCCTCCCATGCCGTGCGCGAGGTGATGTCGAATACTGCATCCCACGTGGCTCCCCAGGCGATCTTGGTCTGCGGGACGAAGGGTATACAGGAGGACAGCCTCATGACCATGGGTGAGGTCCTGAGCGAGATTTTCGGTGAGTCGCAAAGGAACAGGCTCGCCTTTATATCCGGTCCGACTTTTGCGCTCGAGGTAGCCCAGGGTCTACCGGCGGCCATTACCGTGGCTGCCCTCATAGAGCAGGTAGGGAGAGATATTCAAGAAACGTTAAGCACGCAAAGCTTGAGGGTCTATAGCTCAAAAGATGTGGTTGGCGTACAGATAGGTGGGGTGGTTAAAAATGTGATCGCCATAGCTGCCGGCATCAGTGATGGCTTGGGTTTGGGATATAATGCGCGGGCCGCATTGATCACCCGCGGTTTGGCCGAGATGACCCGTCTAGCAGTTAAGATGGGAGCCGATCCCCTTACCCTCTCCGGACTGCCCGGTCTGGGAGATTTGATTTTGACCTGCACAGGGGAGCTGAGCCGCAACCGCAAGGTTGGAATACAGATTGCGCAGGGGAAGAAGCTCGAAGATATCTTGCACGGGATGCGGATGGTTGCCGAAGGGGTACGGAATACTCGATCTGTTTATCTCCTTTCTGGCCGGCTGGGGGTTGAAATGCCGATCGTGGAGCAGATGTACCTTGTCCTCTCTGAGGGCAAGAAGCCCTCAGAGGCAGTGCGCGATCTGATGCAGCGTTCTCTCAAGGCTGAGATCCCTTAAGAGAGCCCTGAGTTATGAGGACTCAGGCTGAGTTTCCCACGAGATCCCTCATTCCTCATTTCACTTGCTACGAAATTTGACAAAAGGGCACCTCTATGATTGGAATGAGAGGTTGGCCGCCAATTTGGCTTCAAGGATCATGATATGAAGAGGACTTATCAACCGAGCAATGTGAGACGCAAGAGGACCCACGGTTTCCTCGCTCGGATGGAAACACCGGGGGGCCGAAAGGTCCTTAAACGGAGAAGGGCGAAAGGGCGCAGAAGGTTGACCGTCGTAGTGCCGCCGAAACGGGCTCGCTCTTAGATGAGAATGGTGAAGTCTTGTCTCAAGGCGGGGAAAGGTTTCCAAAGAAAGCTCGTCTTACCAGACGCTCCGAATTTCTGAACCTGTCACGAGGAGGGAGAAAGGTTTACACTTCCCATTTCGTCGTCATCAGTAAAACTAACGACAGGGGAGAAAACAGACTCGGCATCACTGTCAGTACAAGAGTGGGCAAGGCCGTCGTCCGTAACCGGGTCAAGAGGCTTCTCAGAGAGTTTTTTCGACGGCATCGCCATGAGATCCCACCTCACCAAGATATCGTAATTATCGCTAGAAAAGGGGCCGGAAGGCTCTCTTTTGACGAAGTGGTTGGGGAACTCAGAGGAGCTTTTAATTATAGAGGGAGTCACAAAGGTAGTGCTCAGGTTGTGTAACAGAGGGATCATTATCCTCCTTATTGGATATCGCCGTCTCCTTTCGCCTTATTTGCCTCGCTCCTGCCGTTTTTTCCCCAACTGTTCCGCCTATGCTTTGGAGGCGATAGAGCGATACGGGATCAAAAGAGGGATATGGCTCGGCTTGCGTCGACTCCTGCACTGTCACCCCTTGAATCCCGGTGGCCACGACCCCGTTCACTAAGTTGTACTCATGGAAAAGCGGGCCCTTATAGCTATCGTCCTTTCTCTACTGATCCTCATCATCTACCAAGAGTGGGTAACGCGTCAGTACGGAACTCCTCCCCCACCCGAGCAGGAAATCAAAGAGAAAGAAAAGGCCTCGGCACCCTTGCCGAAAAGCCAGCCGAAGCTCCAGGAGACTAGAGCCATAG
>JBOHVJ010000042.1:0-4009 GCA_050735075.1 Binatia bacterium | reverse complement strand
TTGTCTTGCATACTTTTCCCCCCTTTCTTTTTTGGTCTCACTAAATCTATAATTACTAAATTATAGAATTAAAGTCAAGAGGCTAGGAGGGCTTTCTAGTAGCGAGCCACTTGAGGATACCCTGGTAGCTGAACCGGAGCATCTTAGGGCCTAGCTTGCGGCTGAAGGGTAGGCGCTTGGCGTGCCGGTAAAGCCAATCCGGCGAGACGGACAGGAGCTGGGCTGCTTCCTCTGCTGTTAAAAGACGTTCAAGGCTATTATCGCTGTTTAAGGCCCCGATCTTGACGGCCACACGGTCGGCTATCGCCTCGATAAGTGGCTCAAAGGGACTTTTGGCTGTCTCGCTCATCGAATCTCGCTCTAATTAATTAGCCCCAGGACGCATGATCTCGCTCTGGGCTTTGTCTGAGGTATCTAGCCCTTGGAGAATTTCCCAGGCACGGCTTTGTCCCAAAGGCACTAGCAGGGTAGCTGCTTTTCTGAGTGCCCAATGGTAAAGCCTGCATCGATCCGAGCAATAGCGTCGCTGCCTTCCAGCAAGGTCGTGATAAAGTTCGATGGCACAAAGGGGATTGCAGCACATGGCGACGCGCTCAGACATGTTCTAGTTTTCCGTTAACGCCTCATCCTGGGGCTTTGACCGGCCTGATGGCACGCATCAAACCACTCCCTGAACTGGCCCAGGCGCGTCACCACCAGGGCCTGATCTAACGCCTTTCCCTTTTCATGGATCACAAGAAGCCTAAGCTTTGGCCGGTCCGTGGGCCTACGCTCAGCCTGGGCTAGCTCTCTGAGGACCCATTTGGGGACCTCATGGCAGCAGACCTCTCCTACAGTCCAGGAGTTCTCCCAATCGGGGGCCTGGCCTCCCTCACGGGTTCCTATGCGTTCGGTCCCAAACATTCGGGCAACCTTCCGCTCTATCGCTTTCCAGAACTTATCAGGCATGGTGTTTTTGTCCCCGTGCTTCTTTAAGCTCGCAATTTCCCTACCACTCCTTACCCCACCTATTGCTCCCTAATATGCGGTTGTTGATTTGCCGACATTCCCTTCTTCCATGAGCTAGGGTAGGAACCCCATTTGCTCAGGCTCTTCTTGAATAAGCCTCACTCCTGGAAATGTGAGTTTTACCTTGTGAATCTCCCTCACTTCGTCCTCGGTACGGCACCTAAGCGCCAGGATCTCGCCCAGGAAGTAGAAGGCAGGTTGCTCCTCCCAGTAAAATTCCCCCAGGGGTATGTCATTTTTTTCTTGCAGGATTTTTTCATATTGTTGACGTGCCCATCCTGGGGGTAGTTTTTCTATGATCTTTACTAGTAGTTCAGGGCTGAGTTCTCTTGCATCAATCATCTCTAACCTCCGAAAGCGATCTCCCAGCTTGTTCCGCATACATCAAGCACATTTTTTAAACCTCCGACACTGCATTTAAATTTTCCGCTTGCCCTGGGGGAATTTCAGTGGGAGATGGACTGGCAAGCGACTGACCCTCGTCTTTAAGGGCTGCATCTGCAATGTGGTCAAGTGGCTTGATAGGTTGCGCGATGATAGGGGCAAACTCAGGGAGCGGTCTGTATTCATGCTCCTTCTGTGATCGATCCACCTCTAGGATTTCTAGAGTCTCAAGCTCTTTGAGCAGTTGCTCGGCCCAGGTATCACTCAGCCGCATTGCCTGGGAGCACCCCTTTACAGTCAACCCGCCTTGCGGCGTCAGATTTGCCGGATTCTGAAATAAGGCCAGAATAGATGCTCGATTGTACGGAATGGTAAAGAGAACGATGCGTCTTAAATGCTCCATCTCGTGGTCGGTGACGGTTTCACGTTCGTGAACATGCGCAAGACTTATGGCCATGGCTTTTAGTTGTTGCTGGATGCGAAAGGGTTCCTCCATCTGAAAGACACTGCCATCTCTGATAATCCCTCTACCCCGTCTAAGCAGTTCAGACAGAGGTTTAATTTCTTTCCACTGGCCGTTAACTAGTTCGATATCTGGGAGAGCTGCGGTAAATACCTTGTGGACGTAAGAGGATGCTAGCCGCTCAAACTCTTTAATCTTCTGCTTTCTCCCTTTCTCTCTAAGCCGCTTCAAACCAGCGTCTCTCTCCTCTTCGGTCAGTGGCGGTATACGATAGATGAGAAAGCGACTGCCTATTTTTTCAATGTAGCTTTGGTGGTCATGGATGGCGGCAGTTGTGATACACGCTACCAGGGAAAACAGAACTTCATGTTTCATTTCCCCCGTGGTCCCTGTAAATTTGCTGTAGTACCCGTCATAGATGTCAACCATATCGCCCAGGATTTGTTGAACGGTTTCGTATTTTTGCGAGAACAAAGCTGTGAGGTCTTTGATAACAAGACACTTTCCGTCAAGCACACTTAACAGATGCTTGGCCTGAACTCCGGTTTTGGGGTTGATATAACCGCTGGTAAAGGAATGACTCGTAAGAGAGCTGAGAAAATAAACGAACGGTTCAGCATATCTCACGCCCATGACGGTTTGGGTCTTTCCACTGCTCGGAACGGCAACCACGAGCAGCCACAGCAATCCGTCATCTCCGTCCTTTGCACGCTTTATGTTAAGAACGGTCGCCAGTGCTTCCTCTAAGATATCCCCGCAGTAAGGAGAGCTGACAATCTCCTGTAGGGCAGCATGAACGTCTGTAAGCGTCACGTCTTTGATGAGTTCGATCTTTGGCTTAACTACTTCTTGAGAGTGAGCGCCGTTGCCAGGCGTGGAAATTGCACTTCCTCTGCCTGATGATTCAAGCCGATTCAGTTCAGTGAGTATTTGAGACTCAATTTCCTGGATGATCCTCTCTGCCTCACGTTTCGTAATCCTTAAGTCTTGTCGCTTGAGGAACTTGATGCACCTCTTGGCGAAGTTATCTCGACTCTTGGCCAATCCCAGCTTGAAGCGATCACGAAATACCTGCTTACCCTCATGTAAGGCTATAACATCAGCTTTATAGCCATTGCCGTTTTTCGGATTGAGAATCTGCACATTGATGTGGTGCCGTTTATCCATTGCTTCTCCTTTTCGGTCCCCAAAAAAGAAAAGCGGAGACCGATTTTTAGAATTAACCTGGAGACCTTCCAGGCGAACTCCGTAAAAATCGAACCCCGCTCTAACTAGAGAGCACCCCCAGGCGACAATGGGTGGCCATTCAATGGGGGCACAGAGGCACTATTTCTACACCAGCCGAGGCGTTTTTTACATTCCCTTGTGGAATAACCAGGCGTTACCTGGCAACGGCTTGTGAGTTTTGGATGTTATGTTGATAGTTAACCACACGGTCCGTGCAAAGTCAACGCAATCGGTCAGACTACGACTAGGCACTATGTGGAGAACGGCGGAAGCATGGGCCTAGGGTCAAGGTCGCCAGGGGACCGCGTAAGGCAAGAGAGGCACGGCGGACACTGTGGCCGTTGCTATTTCGTTGATGCCTCTACTCGACAGACTGCACGGCGTGCTTTCTCTATGGCCTCTTGGCGGGTTGGTGCCTGCGATACGCCCCCGGCGGGTGCGTTAAAGAGTGGGCGTGCATAGTCAGCCTTTACGGCCCAATTCACATTCTGCGGAAGGCTACCCGTCGCCTCAACAAAGGGCAAAATGGCAGCAGTCGCTGTGATAATGCCGATTACTTGTCCCTGATCGTTTACGAGCGGACCACCAGAGTTACCCGGCTGGACAGGAACAGAAATTTGCATGAGACTCGCTTCGCCTCCAGGACCAGAAAGGGCGCTGATTGATCCTTCTGAGAATTTTGGCTCTACCCCCAGAAGTGACGTTGCAGGAAATCCAAGGGTGAATACACTTTGGCCGACCTGTGCGGATCGGGATGGCGCCAAAGAGAGATGGGCTGGTGTTGGCTGCGCTATCCGAAGTAGGGCCAAATCAGTGGTTGCTCCTGCCTGTTCAACTACTGCGGGAGCTGACCGGCCATTTACAAAATAGATTTTTATAGAGTCAGCCTTGGTAACCACATGGTAGCTGGTAAGGATAGCCCCATCA
>JBOHVJ010000041.1:0-3949 GCA_050735075.1 Binatia bacterium | reverse complement strand
CCATAGGACTGCAATGGATCGCGGACTGCTTCTAAAAGATGACTCGAAGCTCGAAGGGGTTCTCGTTCTTCTCCCTGAAGGTACTCTAACATAAGGATAGAAGAAACGGAGGAAAATCCAAATGGTTACAATGAAACGTATTGTTAGGAAAGGAGACCGGGTAAGAGTGGTAAGCTCCCATAAGTGGATGCCAGAGCGATATGGCACTATAAAGCAGGTCGAGAACAGAATAGGGAATCGTTTCCTTGTCAAGTTTGACAGAGAGGAGTTGGGCATGTGGCATGACGACGATGGAGACCCCGTGCTGAGACTCGGAGATGATGACCTGGCCTTTATAGAAGGGAGCGTAAGCATAGCGGCGTAGCGGACAACGATTCTTCTAGACTTGGTAGCTTTCATCTCGGTCACAGCGTCATCGATTGTTTTCCTCGGAGGGTAAAAAAATGAAAAACTTCAAGTTGGTTTTATACGCCATGCTTTTAGCCGGAACAGTGACTCCGCTGCCGGCAGCCCCGCAGGGCGTTATCTTGAGTGCCAGAGTCACAGGAACTGATTACTGTCACCTGAGGTTCCCCGCGATTCGCGAGCAGACCTTATACTCGGACCATCCAGTTCTTAAGGATCCAAGTGATGGCGACATTATCGACTTCTACGGCGCTTGCGATCATGATCCTCTAGGAAAGGAAGAGATCCAGGCCCAGAGGTATCATTTTGAAGAACAACGCCGACCACGGGGCTAAGTATTAGGCGAGTCGGTCCGTCATAGGTTTTGATCTCTTATCGGATTTATTCCCCTCACTCACCGCCCGAATTGCCCCACCATCCTGAGCAAGCCGAGAGAGAGATCAGGGACCATCGCTACTAGAACCCAAGGAACCATCAGGGCCGCTACGTACCACAGAGCCACGACCGAAATCCGCATGTAAGGAATTCCGGTAAGGCTGGACGCTACGAAGAGGTTTAGGCCATAGGGCATCGTGATGAACCCGATCGTATCGCCGATGAGGAAGATCATCGCGAACTGGACCGGATCAATCCCAACAGCATAGGCCGCCGGCGCGAGAATGGGCGCGGTCATGATGATGTTCGGGACCGACTCAAAGAACGTCCCCACAGCAAGGATGATCCCCATGATAGTGGCAGTAACGAGCCAACGCCCGCCAAAACCGGTGAGGAACTTCTCGAATGCGTCTGTGATACCGAGGAGTGAGATGTTCTGCTGCAGAACTATGGAGAACGCGAGCATGGGGGCCAAGAGACCTGTGATCTGCGCGCTGCGGAAAATCACCTCGGGCACTCTCCTGAGGGAGAGCTGGCGGGTGAAGAGCAATCCCGCAAGAAACGTGTAGGCAACAGTCACACCGGCCGCCTCAGTGGGAGAGAACCAGCCCAAGTGGACTCCTGCTAGGGGCAGCGCGATAGCCAACAGTCCCAACCGTGCTTCCCAGGTGGCTCGAGCAAGGCTTTTGAAGCAGAAAGGCACGACCTCCTTGGGAATCCACTCTGGCTCTAGCCAACTCACGACCATGACCGCAAGACACATGGCAACGACCATGAGAATCCCCGGAATGATCCCGGCGATGAAGAGGTCCACCGGGGAAACCATCATGACCGCCCCAAAGACAATGAAAGAGATACTGGGCGGAATAATCACACCCACGGTCCCGCCGGATGCTACGGTCGCGGCGGTGAAGGTCCGGTCGTAACCGCGCCGGGTCATGTCCGAAATCATGATCTGCCCAATGGCTGCAGTGGTTGCAACATTGGAGCCGCAGATGGCCGCGAAGAGCCCGCATGCGACGAGGGCCACCATTGCGAGTCCGCCCCGGATCCATCCCACCATGGCATGCGCCATCTCAGTAAGCCGTTGCGCGATGCCGCCGGCGAGACAAAAGTCTCCCGTGAGAATAAAGAGGGGGAAAGCCAGCAGGGCAAAGTTGGAAAGGCCAAAAAACGCTGTCTGGCTGAGGTTCGCGAGGCTGAGGTCCTGGACGAAGTACGAGATTGCGACCACCCAGAGTCCCATGGTTGGGATGAGCGGGGTCCCGAGAAGGAAGAGCGCTACGACAGCGAGGGTGATAGTCATTGCGTCCATGCCAGTCCCATCTACCCCCCTTCCGCAGGATTCGGAGCGTCCAGGAACGACTCCCTCTTGTGAAATCGGCGAATGTCTTCGCGGACATTCTGCGTGACCCGCCAGAGAACGAGAATCCAACCCAGTGGAACTCCCATGAATGGAATCCACAAGGGGAAGTTGTCCGTCCCTTGGACGAGCGCGCCAATCTGGCGCTGGATCCTCATCTGCTCGACCCCGTACAGAGTGATAATGACCCCGAGGAACAGCCAGATGGCATGATCCACGAGCTGAAGCGCAAACTGGAGGTGGTACGGGAGCTTTTTCCTGAGGGCATCGAACCGGAGGTGGGTACGAGCCTTGACGTTGTAAGCGCAAGCGATCCAAGTCAACCAAACGAAAAGATAGATCGCTGCCATGGGTGTCCACGGCGCCTGCGATCTAAAGAGATAACGGCGCACCGCCTCGACGCAAATAATGGCGGAGCAGAGCGAATAGCTCCATAACATGAGAAGGCGCTCGAGGTTTTGATCACACCATACATAAACCTTTCGTGGTCTCTTCCAAAAGGAAGCAT
Source organism: Binatia bacterium (assembly GCA_050735075.1). Lineage (GTDB taxonomy): Bacteria > Desulfobacterota > Binatia > UBA9968 > UBA9968 > JAHFAO01. The sequence continues at coordinate 1,298 of JBOHVJ010000041.1, read as the reverse complement.
CCATCCCCTTGAGTCCTCCCTTTACTGTCTAGGCTTCTTTCCACCATCGCCGGGGCTTCACTTCTGTGGCCGGCATCTCCGCTGGGATCTCACGAGCGAGTTTGTAGAGTTCCGGGTAGGCGTCAAAGGCGGCGATTTTTGTGAGCTTGTCCCGCCACTCGTCCCACGGTCTGGGGTTGTGTTGCGGGGAAGCAATCTCGATCCAGATCTGTTTCTCATTCGGGGTCAGCCGGACTACCTTCACACCTTCTTTGTGCCAGATCGAGCCCCGACGGGGCGGCCCCTCAATACCCGTAACTTCAATCAGGGCCTTCTCGTGATTCCTTTGGGTCCACTGCTGGCCGAAGTAGGCGGACTCCATAACCGCTTCCTGGAGGCTGGGCGGAAGCTTCTCGAAGACGTCGCGCCGGATTGCATGGTGCCCAAACCCGCTGAAGAATTCGACAAAGATATCGTAGCTAAGGACCTTCCCCATGCCGACTGCCGCCGCGGCGGATGACCAAGTCTCCGCCCCATCTAGGGCGCCGCTTTTCAGCCCCTCCAGCGTCTCCTCCCAGGCGTAGGGAATAGGGTTCGTGCCAAACAGAGTCAGCGCTATCCGGCCCATCTGGGAGCCCGTAACGCGAATCTTCGCCCCACGCAGCTGTTCGGGCCGGGCGATGCGCGGGGAGTTCTTGTACTTCAAGCTAAGATAGATGTTCCTTGTCTCACAAAGGGAAAAGAGCCAGATAAGACCGTATCTCTCGCGGACTACGTCCCGGAAGAGCTTGTTCGACTTCGGATGATAGAGAAAGTAATGCATGCTCGCCCGGCTGGGAAAGAGAAACGCATAATCCAGCACGTTATGGTACGGGATACTTGCGGCTGCGTTCTGGCTCGAAGAAGAGTACAGCTCAAGGACCCCTCCGAGGGCCTTTTGCACACAATCTAGCTCTGTGCAAATGGTGTTGGCGCCAAGGAGCTGGATTTTGATCTCCCCATCGGTACGCTGCTCCAAGTCTTGGGCAAATTCCCAGACCCCGTACCGCACCACCTGGTTGATCTTTTTGGTCTGGTATCCAACTCCGAAGCGCCAGTTGAATCTGGCCGCCTTTGCCGCCTCAGCTTTTCGTATACCAAGCGCCTTCTGGATCACGCGTTCATAGGTCGGGACCTCGCCGTCCCGGTGGATTGTATACCAAGCGCCAAAGGCGTAGTGATAACCCAGCGCTGCGACGACAGCACCGAACTGCCTCCGGCTAATTGGAACAAGCTGGGAGTGCGAGCCGATCATTATTTTGAGGGGAAAAGTACTCAAT
>JBOHVJ010000040.1:0-22927 GCA_050735075.1 Binatia bacterium | reverse complement strand
CAGGGGTCCTGATCTCATGGGATATGTTCGCCACAAACTGCCGCTTCATCTGATCCACTTCAATAAGCTTCCTATTCATCACTTGGGACCGATCGTATAGAAGCCGATAATTTTCTTTTGCTTTTTCCGATTCCTCAAAAAGCATCCCATTTTTAAGAGAGAGGGCAAGTTGATCGGCTAGGTTGCAAAGCAGCCTAAAATCGTCTGCACTATATTCCCTTCCCGAGCGCTTTTTCCCCAGCGAGACTAATCCGAGGAGGCTCTCTTCAAAGATCACAGGGATCAGCAGCTCCGCTTTTAGCCCTCTGAATATTTCCAGAAGCCCGGCCCGACCCTGTTGATAGATAGGATCTGTCTCCACCTCGTCTTTAGAGATCCCCTTCTTGGTTGTTCCGAAATGCTGCATCCATAGAGAACTCAAATGAGGCGGGGGATCTTTGACCTCAGGGCGCTCGCCGCCAAAGGAGATGCCAACATATTTTTCCTGCCCCTGGAGTCGTAAAAAGAGGAGACCATTTTCTATCCCGACTCGCTCCGTTATTAACCTCAGATATCTTTCCGTCACAGTTTGCGGTCTGGAAAGGGATCGAAGCAATAAGCTTACCTCGTTCTGGAGCTGTATCGGATCATATTCTTTACGATAAACGTAACGATCCACCACGCCTTCAATCCAGCGCAGGAGCGGATTGAACAACAGGACTACTAGAATGGAGAACAACAGAGGAACCAAGGGATCTTTCCCATAAATCCCTAGGGAGATGTTTAAAAGAGAAATGACCAACACGTATATCAATAACAGGGATCCGGTGAGAGCAACCCGGGTGAGGCCGACTTTCAGCATTGCGTCGATATCAAAGAGATTATACTTAAGCAACGCGTAGGTTACGGATAACGGAAAAAAGACAGTCCCGATTAAGAGCAGGTTATAAGGGATCTCCCAGTAAAGGGAACTCGTCATAACCGTGCCGAAGGTGGGAAGGAAAAACCCAAGGATCGCCCCAACCAACACGACGCGCAGGCGCGACCTTTCCAAATGAGATATGGAGCGCCTCAAAGCGGCCCAAAGAAGGCCAAGAAAAATCAGCGCGGCCAAACAGCTATAGCCATAGCCTAGCCGCAAGGCCCAGTGCCAAGCTTCAAGCGGACCGTAGAAGGTAAAGCTATAGAAGAGACCGAGGAGGATCGATAGGCCGTAAATAAGAGATAGGGTAAACGTCTGCCTCGTGCGCCCATCACCTCCTTTGGTCAACAAAAGACCCAAGTGGATTCCGGCGCTTGGGGTTAGGGTGAAGGCAAATATGCGAACCTCCTTCGGCAAAACCTGTGTCGTCATGAAATCAAAGGTAGTCGTAAACCAGAAGAAGATGGTGCTCACCATGAAAAAGAGGAGGGATGCCGATGGAGAGGTGGAGCCAAGATAAAAAGGAGTAAACCCTATGGCCAGAAAACCTATTCCCGTGAGAAGGTAAATGCCGAAACTGAGAAGCCAATCATGAAAGGAGAATTTCATAGATGGAATCATAACCTGGAAGGATCTTCCCCTTTGTTCGATCGTGTATTGGAGCTGAGACCCAGGGGGATACCTACGGACTAGGTCATAAAGATCCCTGGGATCGTTGATGGGTTCGCCCTGCACGCTTACGATGCGGTCCAAGAACCTCAACCCTTCCTTTCTCCCGCTCCACGGGTACAAGAAATCAGGGGCAACGGTTAGATTACCGTAGAGGAAAAATCCGGGGAAGGGTCCACCGATCCATTGAAAAGATGAAATCAGACTACCCGTGACCACTATTAATGCAAGACATCCCACTAGCGTTAGCAAGATTTTTCGTTGCCATATTTGAAGGTTCATGTTCCCTCCCGCAATCACTAAAAAAAGGCCTTCTGGTTCCGATCGCCCCAGAAGGCCTTTATCAAGGCAAATTGCCTGCTGTCAAGCAATTTTCCGCCTTATAGGCTATAGTCTGACTATCTTTTTCGAGTCGATGCCTTGGGTAAGGTTGCGAGCGTCAATGACGAGCCGAGAATGGTCCACTACCTCTCTCGCATTAAACATGCTGTGATCGCTCACAACAACCACGACATCACATGAGGATAAAGATTGCGCGGTTAGTGGAATCGAATACAGGACCTGATTGTTGAAAGAAATTTGGGAAACATAGGGATCATGGTAAGAAATTTCTCCTCCCTTCTCGTGGAGAAGGTTCATAATGTCTAACGCAGGCGATTCCCTAATGTCATCTGAATCCCTCTTATAGGCCACTCCTAAGATGAGAATCTTACACCCCATCACGCTTTTTCGCGCTTGATTGAGCGCCTCGACCACCTTTTCCACGACGAAGCGCGGCATCTCGCGATTAATCTCGTCTGCCAGCTCAATGAAGCGGGCTTTATAGGCCAAGATCCTTAGCTTCCACGAAAGGTAATGGGGATCGATGGGGATACAGTGTCCTCCCAAACCCGGACCTGGATAAAAAGGCAAAAACCCGAAGCCTTTGGTAGCTGCCGCATCGATCACCTCCCATACATTCAATCCCAAACGGTGACACATTACGGCAAACTCATTGACCAGCGCGATATTCACACTACGAAAAATATTTTCCAGCAGCTTAACCATTTCAGCCGTATCTGTGCTGCTCACCGGGACCACCCGAGTTACAACTTGACTGTAAAGGGCATGGACCAGATTCAAACAGGCAGGGGTCATCCCGGCTACGACCTTGGGCGTGTTGACGAGGTTGAAAGACTTATTCCCCGGGTCAATTCGTTCGGGAGAATAGGCGAGAAAGAAATCGTTTCCGACCTTCAGTCCGGTTTCTTCTAGCAAAGGGAGAAGCAACTCTCGGGTCGTGCCGGGGTAGGTCGTGCTCTCCAGGACCACAAGCTGGCCAGGACGAAGATGGTTGGATATGGTTCGACCCGCCTCCAAAACCAGGGAAAGATCAGGGTCCCTGGTCTTACTTAGGGGGGTGGGAACACAGATAATCGCGCTGTCGACCTCGCCCAAAAGGGAAGGATCGGCGGAGACGCGGATAGGTTGGGAGCGAAGATCTTCGGAAGATACTCCATGGATAGGCGAGATTCCTTTTCTGATATTTTCCACTTTAGCCTGATCCACATCGATCCCCAAAACCGGAAATCCAACCTCTGCAAATCTCAGGGCGAGGGGGAGCCCAACAAAGCCTAGTCCCAAAACACAAACTTTGGCTTTTTTTTGGCTAATTCTTTCTTGCAGAATTTCCTTCTTACCCTTCATCCACTTCTTCCCCTTCTCCAGCCGGCTTATCCAGCATCTCATCTAACTCTTCATCAAAGTCCTCACCCGTTTCTTCTCCCAGCGCCCTGCCCATTTTTTTCGCCCATTGCGCCATAGCCTTTGGGTCTTCCAGGTTGCCTATCTGGCTTGGATCCGATAGGTCCTCTAAAACCCTATCTTTAGATTTTATTCGAGCTACACGTGAGATGAGCTTGGATAAATTTTTCCCTCCACAACGTGGACACACGGGCTCACCTGAATCGGCCACCACCCCTACCAGAAAGGAAAAAGTTTTCTTACATTTTAGGCATCGGTACTCATAGATCGGCATGGCTCACTCCATAAGGCACGAAGACTTTGACCATTACTACTGAAGAGTTCCTCCGAAAGCGGGTTTCCTCGGGATGCGAGTCTTCGGGCCGCGGCCGATGGGCCAGTGCCTCGAGGACCACCCACGCCATCCCCTTAGGGTGGTTACTCCCACTGCCAGGGCCTGCCGAGACCGCCACGTCCCTGCGTCCTCGGCCCTCCCCCTCGCATCCCTCGGCTTTCATCGAAGCCTACAAGGCACAGGCCCATTGACCGCGCGCGGAAGGGCTCGGCCCGAAGTATGCCGGCTTTCGGGAGATGTCAGTGTCAAGACACTTATCAACTCCTCAATCCTAAATCGCCATTTTCTCATGGATTATTGTCCGAACACGCGGGTAAACTCAACCCTAAAGAGGTGGTCGTTTCCGGACCGTCCCCCGGTTGAACCACGGTCTTTCACGCGCGCGAAATCAAAGCCAAGAAAAATCGACGAACGATCTGAAATGCGGTAGGAGAGGTCAAAGCCAAGAGAATTTCGCTTCTCGCGGGGCAACCCCAAAAGTCCAGCCGCCGTTGGACCGATCTCCGCATGGCTTACCTGAAACGCAAGAAGAAGATCCGGGGTAATCCAACGGCTCACACGGCTGTAGAGCTCGCTCCCATTCGTCCCGATGAAGTGGGAGAGGACCGATTTTTTGTAGGAAAAGCCTGAGGAGTATGTGGCGTGGGTAAATTGTATCTTAGAGGTCCTCGCGTACTCGATACGAAGGTCGAGTTTCGGATCTCCTAAAAAGCCGGATAGATGAGCGCCTATGATTCCTCCAAACTTTTTGGGATAAAACCGGCGGACATCATCTACCCCCATCTCCCCATAAAACGCAAGGTCGTGGCTGATGAGAATGGTGCGCCCTGCATCGGGGATCCTTACCGTGACATCAAAGGACATCAAGTCGTTAATGTTCAGAGGACTATCGGGATCGTGGTTTTCCCGGCTAAAAAGGATTTTGGGAAAATCGCCTGCCCGAAAGCCGCGTCCCTCTCCACCAAATTGAAAGGCGCGGCCGAAACCTAGCTCTAGGAAGCGGAAAGGAGCTAGATCAAACCTATATCCTCCCACAAGGGCATGGGAAAAATCCCGATCCTTCTCCAGCCGTCCCACAAAAAGCGTCGCCTTGATCGGCCCGAGATAATCTAGGAACCACGGGAGGCGAAAGGGCTCGGCCGAGCTCAGCCGAACCTGTTCCAAGGGTTGAGCATTGTTGGAAAACAGCATTGACCCTCGAAACCCCGGTCCCCACCATAGGCTATCTCGACCAACCTCAAGCTCCGTGTTCCAAAGGGTGAGCTTCCCATAACCGGTGAGAAGCCGACCTTGAGCACTGTCTTTATCCCAGGAAAATTCCGGTTGATAATAGAGAGAGAGGAAATCCCCTATCTGAATTCTCCCGTCCAGGGTGGAGTTGGGATTCGCTCCTTTGACGACATGCCGCCCAGAACTGTTAACCAGCCGCTGGGGTCCGGTGGCAAAATCGATCCCAAACTGCGCCTGGTCAACGAGGTTAAATCCAAAAAAGCCCGGCTCCGCTTCTTGGTTGAGCGGTGTCTTCACCCCCATCTCTGCTAGCTCGAGACCAAACTCTTTCACAAGTTGATAAAGCAGATCCTCCAGATAGCCGCGCTGGTTGTAATCGCCGCTTTGATCCCCTTCCAACCGACGCACCGCCTGCTCCACAATCCGGGCCGCCTCGACTCGACTGAGCGGTTTAGTATTGAGGAGGACCTGTTCGGCCAACCCTGATAGGACAATCTTTTCAAGCGCATCGTAAACCCAAGAACGATTCACGGAAAACCCGCCCCAGTTTTTTAGGGGAACGTTGGTTCTGTCGAAGGCAAAGGCCGAGCTAAACAGCCATATCGTTGAAACTAAGGTCAGAAAGGACTTGGATTTCACGGCGTCAAACGTCAATTTCGTGACTCACTCCGATTGACTATTGACCAATAGGGATTAACTTTCAGCTATCTGAACAGTCCCTTCAGGAAAATGCGTCCCAATGCCGGGTGACGGAGGGCAAAATAGATAACCTCCCGATGCCAGTCGAAACGGGCTTTGCGAGTCACAGCGGACAAAATGCCATCGGATTGGACGACGCGAAAGAGATCATCAATCTCGCTGTCGGTGAGACGTTCAGACAAACGGCGGAAAAAGGATCCCATCTTGATTTCCCGGCCCAGTTGATGTCGCCATTCTTCCTCATATCTCCCCATCATCTCTACACTGAAATCTGCTTTCTCAAAGGCCGCTGCGGCTGTTCTGGCCGCTGCCTGCGCGCAGAGGAGACCATAGTAAATTCCCCCACCCGTGGTCGGTTTAGTTTGGCCCGCTGCATCACCCACAACCAGAGCACGGCCAGCGAATGTCCGTTGGAGCGGAGCGATCGGGATCACCCACGATCGGATGGGAACATCGAAAGAGTATAAATACCCTTCGGAATAGAGTTGCTGAAGGAGTCTCTTGAGATAGGGAACAGCGCTTCTTTTGGCACTGACACCGATCCGAGCAAAATCGGCGTCTCCTCGGCGGAAGGGGACGATCCACGCAAAAGAGCCTGGCGCAACCTGAGAACCCATGAGGACCTTTGCCTCCTTGATGCCCCGTGCCGCCACCTCTGCCTGCGCCGTTCTCAGAAAATCACCAGGCTCTCCCATGCCGAGCTTTCGTTGCAGCTTGTATCGCGGCCCACCAGCCAATATCACCACCGAAGTCCTCATGGATTGTTGACTGTTGATCGTTGACGGTTGGCGATACTGACCATCGACTATTTGTTTAAAAACTACCTCTACACATCCGTTCTGCTCCCGTAGATCAACAACGCGCGATCCTAGATGAAAAGTCACGCCGGCTGCCGAAGCCCTATCGGCAATGGCCCGATCAAAGGCAGATCGATCTACAATGTAAGCTAAAGGAGAAGGCGGACAGAAATGGACTTCTAAGTCGGAAGGGGAAGTAAGGGTGAGAGTACGGATCTCTCCCAGCTTCAGGGAGTAGGGAAGGCCTAGTGTGGTGAAAGTCTCAGTTCCGACAACCCCTGAGCAATCAACCGGCTCGCCGATAACAGGATGCTCTTCGAGGAGATGGACATCCAAACCCTGCTCGCCTAAGAGGGCCGCCGTGTAACAGCCGGCAGGCCCACCCCCCACTACCACAACATCGTGCATGATTGGTTAATCACTATTCGTCAATGTCATCCGTGATTAGAGCAATTGGACTATTGACTTCTTATCCCTCACGACTTTCGCGTGACGATCGACTTTTGACCATCGATCTTTGCCTCTCAATATACTCCAGAAAAAAAGCAATCAAGATCCCCAGAAAGAGGCTGACTCCTCCGGCAATGGCCATATTCAGTTTGACCCTCGGCTTAGACTTACTAATGGCGGCAACAGCTCGGTCCAGAACTTGAACCACCGGCGTATCATATGCCTCGGCGATCTTGGCCTGCTCCAGTTGTTGGGTAAGTAGAGTATAAACCGTCTCATGTACCTTTAAATCGCGCGTCAACCGGGCTAACTCCAGACCTATCTGGGGTACCTTAACCGGAGGAAGGTAAATCTCTTTCTGGGGATGTCCGGGATTATCCGTAACTGCAGGAAGGTCCAAACCCGCACCGTACTGCGCCTGAGCAAGCTGGCGCTTCATCTCGACTATCTTACCCCTTAGCCTGATGACCTCCGGATTGGAATCTGTCGCAAAGTTACGCATCACCTGCAGTTGAACTTCAGAGGCCATGATCTCTCCTTTGAGTCGGGCCGCCACCTCGATGGCCCCCTTTGCCTGTTCGCCTATAGAGACAGCCCGGTTCCTTTCCTGGAAGCGCTTTAGGTTTTCCTCTGCATCGACAAGGGTTTTCTGCGTCTTTTCTAATTGTTCAGTAACAAAGCGGCGCTGGCGGCCCGCTGTCCCGGTTCCAAATTGTGCCATGAGTCGATCTAGATGCTCCGTGTAAGCATTGGCAATGTCAGCGGCCAATTTGGGGTCCTTCTCTTCCACCTTAACTGAGATCACACCCTCCTTGTTGATCGAGACTTTTGTAGCGTCCTTCAAAGATTTGATCGCACCCTCAAGGTGTTCGCTTTTGTAGTAATCCTGAAGCTTGAATCGCTCCACCAGATTATGTGCAATGGTCCGGCTTTTTAAAATGCTGATCAAAACATCTCGATGGGTGGTCAAAGATAGGAGAGGAATCGAAACGCCAGGAAATTGCTGCACAATGCCGGCAGCCGCAACGGCAGAAGAGAGCCCACCCGATCCTCCTCCCTCTGGGGGCGCGAGGATCGTTGCCGTGGACTCATAGATCTTTGGCGACAACAAACCGAAGATCAAAGCGGCCGAAACAGATGCTGAAAAAAGAACCCCTATGAGTCGCTTGCGCTTCCAGATCACCTGCCAGTAGTCTAATAGGTTGATCTAGTCCTCCGGGTACTGCTTAATTTGCTGATCAGCCATAACGTCCTCTTGATTATTATGCTAGAAAAGTACCGCCAAAGCTGCAATCGAAACTAACGTTTGCCCCAGGATCGTGATCCAATCACGAGAGATAGGCAACCAGCGGTACTTTTCCTCCTCCTTTGGAGGTACGACAACAGTGTCACCTGGCTCTATCTTGCGTAGCTTCGTGAAGCCGGTAATGGCGGACCCATCAGCTTTTGCTATATAGATCTCCTTTTCATCTGCCTGCCTTGTTAACCCTCCCGCCCTATTCAGATAGTAATCAACACCCTCCTCTTCCTTATGGAGCACAGAGGTAGGGCTCCTTACGGCGCCAAGAATGGCAACGGAAGAAGGTTGGGAAGGTATAAAGATCTTGTCCCCTTCCTCCAAAATGATGTCACTAGGGGAGCCTTCAAATTTTTCTACTTCATCGAGCTTGATCACCACTCTTCCAACAGCGACTCTGCTTGCCAGAGATCTCAAGAGCTCGCGTTGGGCAGCGAGCGTCTGCTGGTTCTGGCCTGCCACCTCTTTATCCACCCCTACGATATTTATTGTCCCGGCTTGAGCGACGAGACGCTCTTCTTGTGTTTTGAGAAAGTTTTTAAGCTGCTCCTCTTCGATCTTCTTGACAGTCTCTCGAGTAAAAAGCGCTCCTTTCAAATAGGCCTTGTCAGTAAAACCTCCGGCACGTCTCAGGACCGAGCTTAACCGCTCCCCTTGCTTTATGGCGTAGCTTCCCGGCCGCTTCACCTCTCCGCCAAGCGTCACGCTCCAAGGAGATCTGAACTCGCTCCTGACAATAATTTGGTCGCGTGGCCGGAGCATAATATCTTGATCTTGCTCATTCACCCACGCTTTCTTGAGATTGACTTGAATTACCTCGGTTGTGAGATCCTCCTTAAGCCGAACAACCTCTACCCCCTCCAGGTAACCCTCCGGAAGGACAGCACCTTGAGGAAGAAGCTGACTCAGCCGCATTCCACCCTTAAGTTCATATTCGCCAGAATGCTTGACCGAACCAGCCAGACTAACCGTATTGTAGACGCGAGGATCAATGGGATAGATCTTCACGAAATCTCCATTGTGCAGCTCGATATTCGTCGGAGAATCGCCATTTCCTTGGAGAGTTGTCAGGTCAAGATCCATAACTTCACGCTCGGCATTGGGTTTTGCGCGGATAACCTGTACCCGCTTAAGATAGCTCTGAGGCGTCAGCCCTCCTGCCATTTCAATAAGATCGCTCACACGAGTAGACCCTTTTAACTCATAGATGGCCGGCCGCTTGACCTCCCCCGCTATGGCAGCGACCGGCCCAACTGGCGGAATAAAAATTGTATCACCAGATTCGAGGCGGAAATCTCGAGTCTTGTCTCCCTTAAGAAGAAAATCATAGAGGTCGAAGCTTCCCACTGAATGATGATTTCGTTTTAACTCGATCTTCCGGAGCGATCCCAATCTAATCGGACCCCCCGCAGCAAAAAGACCATTCGTCAGGGTGGAAAGAGAGCTAATGGTAAAGGAGCCAGGCTGGCGAACTTCGCCCACAACGTAGACCCTGATGGTCCTGAGCCGCCCCATTGAGACGCTAGTCTGAAAACCCCGGTAGTACCGTAAGAGGTGCTCACGAATCAGTCGATCTGCCTGGGAAAAAGTGAGGCCCCAGACCTTCACAGGACCCACAGTCGGGAGATAGATCTGTCCACTACGATCCACCGTCCTGATAACCGCGCTCTCCATCGCCCCCCAAACATTAATCGTAAGATCATCACCTGGACCTAAAATATAATCCGGGCCTACTGGGACATCATCGACTGGAGCAAAGGTAGAGACAGACCCCGTAAAGAGAGAATAGCCAAACTGGCGGAGAGCTTCAGGGGAATCACCAGTGCCGGCCGGTGTTCGTACGACTGTAGAATCACGAAACCCAGCTTCGATCGAAGAGAGGGGCTCCAGAGGTCGTGCCACCGGCTGGTTTTGAGAAGGAGTCTGGGTTGGGGCTCCCGTTGTGCCTTGACGGCCTTGTTCACCTGCCAGACCCGGCTGAACACTAGTGGGTTGGGAAGTACCTGGGCCTTGTAAAAATGGAGCAGCTTGGGACTGTGGTAGGGATGGCCGATGATTGAATGGAACAGAAGGATATCCATCAGCCGCCTGACCTCCCTGCGGAGAGGTCAAAGTTCCGCTTGGAGTAAACATCGTGGGACCGTTCGGCGCCTGCGGACTTATCTGCTGGGCCAGGAGCGGATAAAATCCCCATGTCAGCAAGACCGAGACACAAAGAAAGATGACAAAAATCTTACTCTTCATTTTTTCCCCCTTCTTTTAAGGAATCAACAACTTTTTCCAGACTCTCCCATTTTCCTCGGAAAGTGATCCAGAAGCTCAGCATAATGAGTTTGAGATCCAGCCAGAGACTCTGGTTCTGGATGTAGATGAGGTCATAACCGAGCTTTGCCCTCGCATCTCTTGTGGCTTTGCCATACACCTGAGCTATGCCTGTCAAGCCCGGTCGCACATACAGACGTTGCTCCAGACCTAGAACCTTTGCTCTGAAACTCTCAAATTCATCCACGGGCATCGCTCGAGGTCCAACAAAACTCATATCTCCCTTGAGGATGTTCAAGACCTGAGGAAGCTCATCCAGAGCTGTTCGCCTAAGTAGCCTACCGATCCTGGTCACCCACTTTTGGTCAGGGCTCATCCAAGGACGCACCACCTGGTCTGCATTCTGCACCAACGTGCGGAATTTGAAAACGGTGAAGGATTTCCCGTTCTTTCCCACGCGTTTCTGACGGTAGAAAACAGGTCCGCCATCTTCAAGCTTAATCGCGATGGAAAATACTAACCACAGCGGGGCGCTTATAAAGATGGCCAAAGCGGCCAGGATGAAGTCAAGGCTCCTCTTTAAGGTATATTCGACCGGGTCAGACGAAACCCTGTCCGTCGCCGCATAGATGGCATCAAGGGCCTTCATTTGAGCCATGATTTATAGACCGTGCCTGAGGAGAGCCTCTTTTTCTGATAATCTGCTACGTCAAGAATAACATCTTCGAGGCTACTTTTTGGATCATATCCGATGAGGTTTTGAGTTTTTCTAATGTCCGGCACACGTTTCTGCATGTCTTCAAACCCATCCTCGTAGGCTTCGTCATAAGGGATGTGAATAATAGGGGAACGGCTTTGAAGGACTTCTTTGACAAGGTGGGCCAAATCTTCAATAGAGATTTCTTCTTTTCCTCCGACGTTAAAAATTTCGCCTATCGCGCCAGGATGCTCTACTAGGTTCAAAATAGCCCAGACCGCGTCTTTGACATGGGTAAACGTTCGGGTCTGTTTCCCATCGCCAAATACAGTGATAGGCTCGCCGGCCGATGCCTGCTCTACAAAGCGGGGAACGACCATGCCATAGCGACCTGTCTGACGTGGCCCTACGGTATTGAAAAGGCGGATGATAATGGCAGGGAGTCTCTTTTGCTTGTGGTAGGCCAGGGCAAGAAACTCATCGATGATTTTAGAAGCCGCGTAGCTCCACCTCCCTTTAAAGGTTGGACCAAGGATCAGATCGCCGGTTTCCAGGAACTTTCCCCCATTCGATTTCCCGTAGACTTCGGAGGTAGAGAATATGACCACCGTTTTTTTCTTTTTGGCCGCAAGTTCAAGGACCATCTCCGTCCCTTTAATATTGGTCTCTATCGTCCGCACCGGGCTTTCGACAATGAGGCGTACCCCCACCGCCGCAGCAAGGTGCAGGACGACATCCGCCTCGTCTACCAGCTCTGTCATGACCGGCCTGTTCAAAACTGTATCGAGGATATATCTAAACCCCTGCCGTCTTTTCAGGTGCTGGATGTTCTCTATCCCTCCTGTGGAGAGATCATCAATAATGCAAACCTCTTCTCTTCTGTCTAAAATCGCCTCAGCCAGATGAGAGCCGATAAACCCGGCCCCGCCAGTAAGTAGATACTTCATTTTCTTTCTATGCTCCTTCCCCAAAACAGATTCTCGCACCACTCCACCTGGTCAATCGTAAGGCGTCAGACGTGAGCTTCATGTCTACCCCTTACTCCTTACGCGCTGACGAGATCACGCTCACGTTTGTCCGAAGGAACCAAGCTGAGATAAAGATTCTTTGTATCCTCAATAAGACGGGAGACTGTGTACTTTGGGTAGACGGAGGAGCTTGCTTTTACTCCCAATTGACTACGAAGGTTAGCATCCTCTAAGATTATCCGAAGGGCGTCTGCCAGCGCCTTAGGATCTTTGGAAGGAACCAAAAGTCCGGTGGCCCCATTTTCAACCACATCAGGGACTCCTCCCACTCTCGTTGCCACTACAGCCCTACCTGCGGCCATAGCCTCAATGAGGGAGACTGGGGTACCTTCGTTCAGGGAACTCAGAACCGCCACATCCAGGTCCGCATAGATTTTCTCCAGATCAAACCGCCAACCTAAGAAGCGCACCCTCTTTTCAAGGCCCAGAGACGAAGCTCGTGACTCTAAATCTCTGCGCAGCGGACCATCGCCCACGATGAGATGACAAAAGTCTATCTTCGTGGATCGAGCCACTCGTTGAATCGCATCCAATAGATAGGTAAGACCTTTTATCGGTACTAAGCGGCCTACCGTGCCGAGAATTACGGTTTGCTCAGACAATCCAAGCTCCCTTCGCAGTTCCCCTTTAAGCCTTGAGCAATTGACGAATTTGTCCAAATCGAGACCTAATGGAATCACCTCAATTTTGTCGATCGGACAGACCCGGTACTGAAGCAGCTCTTCTCTTTGAGTCTCGCTGATAGCAATCACCCGATCCATAATGAGCCACCCTAAGAACCTGTCCGCCCCTAGAATGGCGGCTGTTTTGAACTTCCCGTAATATCCGCTGAAGAGGTTGCCGTGGAAGGTTTCTATAACCACAGGAACTCTTGCAAGCCTGGCAGCAAGTCCCCCGAAGAACCGAGCCTTCATCTGATGTAAATGAACGAGATCTGGCTTCTCTTTCTTGATAATTTGGTAAAGCCTCCAAAAGGCCTTTAGGTCACCTAACGGTCCCGACCCGTTTGACAAAGACTCAATTCGGATTAAAGGGAGGCTGCAACGATCGGCCAGAAAAGACATGTCCCCTTCCTGGTCATCAATCGCTCCCGTCAGTAACTTTATTTCGAAAAGTCCATTTAATCCTGCCGTTGAAAGTGCCACATTATGTGAGGCGCCACCTACATTAAGGCGGGTGACGATACGAAGGACCTTGAGTAATCGGTCCTTCTCACCATCGGGTCTTTGTATCTTCAACGCGACAAATCGATTGATGGAATGGTCTTTTACAGGAGTAGCCGCAGAGGCTCAGGAGAGAGGAGAGTCACTCAAAACTTCTTCATATAGCTTTTCGGTCGCTTGCACCATTTTTTCTACCGTGAAGTGCTCTTTGAGTCTCTCTCTACCAGCTTCACCCATCTTCCACCGCAAGTCAGGCCTCTCCATCAGGTAGCAGATCGCCTCAGCTAATGCGTTGCTATCGCGTGCGGGAACTGACAACCCTGTTCGCCCATGCACGACAATCTCGGGAATGGAGGTAACATTAGAGGCCACGATCGGCTTCCCCGCGGCCATTGCCTCTAACAGGACCAGGCCAAATCCCTCGCCGAGCGTCGCTAAGACAAAGAGGTCACTAGCCAAAAGTAGAGGCCAGACGTCTCTCCGAAGTCCAAGAAAGGAGACTTCCTGTGCAATGCCTAGTTCAACCGCAAACTTCTCCAGATTAGTCCGCTGTGGCCCATCTCCAACTACCAGCAACCGCACATTTCTCCCCTTCTCTTTGATCTCCCGTATGCCGTTGAGCAGATACTTATGGCCTTTCACTTCTATGAGACGTCCGACAGAAACCAATAGAAAGCCGTCCGTAGGGAGGCCAAGCTTCACTCTCAAGGCTTGCCGGCCTCCATCTCCATTCAAAACAGGCATTTGCAGAGCATAGTGGATTGTTCGCATTTTACTTTCTGGTATTCCCTCTGCTCGAATACAATGTTCCTGTAGGGCTTGAGATATGGTGATATACCGGTCCACAAAAGGAGCAATGAGCTTATTAAGACGGTAGAATCTACTGATCCTATGAAAGGAAGAATAGCCATGCTTGGTAGAGATCACATGAGGAACACGAGCCAGCTTGGCCGCGATGGTCCCGTACAAATCGCCGTGGATTAAATGCGTATGGACCAGATGAGGCCCCGTTCTCTTTATAGACCGGTAAACTTGCCAGAGACAGATGGGATCAAAGTCTGCACGAATAGGAATCTTGGTGGTTGTGATTCCTCTCCCTTCCAGTTCAACGCCAAATTCGTCGGTTTCTCTTCCCGCTTCAACAAGACCAAGAAACTCAATATCAATTCCTTTCCTCTTAAGTTCGGGCAGGAGTGTTAAAAGATATTTCTCGGAGCCTGCGATCCCCTTGGCTTTCTGGATATGAAGGACCTGCCTCAAAGAAAATAAACTCCGCTGAAAACAGTAGCGCTTGCCCACCAGACAGAAAGGATTCTTCCCCGTAGGGGTTTCTTTCCATAAAACCAACCATATGCTGCAAGCATAAAAAAAATAGGCAGCGCGGACCATCGATACCGAAATGTCTCGGGAGCAAAGGTTAGAACAGTGTAAGACGCAGAAAGAAACACTACCCAAAAGACACCTATGGCAAACCAACGGTCAGTATTCGATCCGCTTGCAACCATTCCCAGAAGGGCGTACGGGAAAGCTATGTACCAACATAAAGTAAGGGCGAGCGCTTCAAATAAGACCTCAAAGGAGGGTGACTTAAGTGGTCGCAGCGGGCTCGGGGAGTAGACTGATCGGATTGGAGCCAAGAGCAGATTTTCCCAAGCAAACGGGTTCTCAACATCGAGATACTCCACGAATTGTGCCTGGCTCTGCCGCATCTGAGCTATCCCTCTTTTATCCTCCCCTGAAAGGACCTGAAACATTTTGCTTCCTTGAACCGCTTCCAATTGCAGCGCAACAGCCAAGAATCCTATCAGTACTCCGACACTCAGGACCAATATCATCGGCTTTAATAGCCAAGGGAGACGCCGATGAGAAACCAACCCGACAACCGAATAGATTCCAACTAACCCAACAGCTCCCAAGGCGAAGTCGAAACGGAACTTGGCGAGCAGCAAAACCCCAACCGTGGCAAGAGTCCATCCACCCCAACGTTGCTCCGTGACTCCAAACAAGATGAGAACGAGTAGAAAAGCAATCAACTGTTCCTTGAGGGCGATCGAGGAGAGAAAAACAATCGGTGGAAGAAAAAGCCCAAGATAAAGCGTCGACCCGGTTACGCGCGGGTCATGATACAACTGCCCCGCAACTCTGCATAACATAAAGCCCGTTACCACACCCAAGCAACTATTTAACGCCTTTACTACATGAGGCGAAGCCCCAAATAGGTAATAGAGAAAGCCAGAGATGTTGGGCCAAGGGTAGTAACTCCACGGATCCGAAGCCGCACTATTGAGAGCACTACTCACTTCGGTCGCTATCCAGGCGTAACCTACTTCGTCATCGAAGACTACGAACAACGGTGTGACGTAGCTGGCGAAGAACCGCACAACTAGTGCAAGCGTGGCAAGAGTGAACGTCCTCTGGTAGCTATAAGGGCTGAGGAAAAATGCGGCGACGTAAGCCAGGGGGTAGAAAAAGAGGTACGCATCTAAATAGCTATTCAGTGTATGGTAGCCCACAAGACAACCAAGCCCTACTAACAATACCAGGCTGCAAATCTGCATCGCTGTGGAGGAGAATACGGTTTCTATGGGTTGTGTGTTTTGATTTTCCATTAATTCTCAGCTTGATCTAAAGGCAGTTCACACGATCCAGAATTTTACTTGCACGCTCTTTCCACGTATAGCGCTGCACATCCTGTGCGGAGCGTTGCGCCAATCGTTCACGCAGTGCGGGGTCTTTTAGCAACCGGGAAATTGTGCAACACAACTGTCTTGAGTCGCCCGGTTTTACTAGCAAGACATTCTCTTCATCAGCCAGTACCTCGCGAAGGGAGGGCAAATCGCTCGCCACGATCGGCACCCCTGCCGCCATGTATTCGAAAAGCTTGAGGGGAGATGTAAAATAAGCTGAAAACTCGTTCCAAGGCCACGGGATCGTGACCACATCGCAAGCCCGAATCCAGTAAGGAACTTCCCGGTTGTGAACACGGTCTACGAACTTCAGCCTCCGCTCTAGGACTCCGAGATGCCGGGCAATGTCCAAGTAAGCAGGCACGGTGTCCATCGGTCCCCCTACGCAGAGCAGGAGCGTTTCTTTCCCATTGAGGGATGGCAAATGCGCCATTGCCTCCACCAGCTCTGGAATGCCCTTCTCAATCTCCATTGTGCGGAACCGACCTATGTAGCCGATGATGGCGCGGTCTTGCGGAAGGCCCAGCCGCTGTCGGCACTCGTCTTTGACAGGCAAGTGCTCAAACAAGGATAAGTCCACACCGTCTGGGAGCACCATGACCTTTTCGGCAGGCACCCCCATTTCCACAAACTTCTGTTTGATGAACGACGTCAGGACAACAGTGAGTCGCAGAGATGGATACCTAGCAATCAGTTGCAACAACCATCGCTGTCCTCGCTTTGGCACGACGTGAGCTTCGTACACAGTCGGTAATCCGAGTCGAACTAGCCAGTAGGCGATCGGAGCGTCACGGGTGTAGTAAAGGTCTGCGGCCTCCTTTCTTGCAGCTATTGCAGCGTAAAACCCCCACAGCAGTGCATGGCCGAGAAACACGGCTGAAAAAAAACTATCTGGGATAAAAAGGTTCAGCGGAACAATATCCAAATTAAGGAGCTTATGCGCTTCAAACACCGGCGGCACGCCATAATAATCAAACATGCTCTTCCCAGTTAGGCTGCGGTCATATTGGTATCGGGATGGATACAGCAAAAGCACCTTTGCTCCATTTTGTGCGAAGGCTTCGCACATCTTTACAATCTGATACCCGTGTGCCTTCTCCGTCGGCAAACGCGCATTGGCGAGATAGACTAGCCGCCGTCCCCTCATTGTTCTCGCCCTACTAGTCTCACCGCGAAGCCGGTGGCGAACAGCTTCGGATGCATCCTTGCCAAGCAGCTTCCCACAGGTCCAAGCCGCGTGAAACCGCCAAAGAGAACGCCATCGACTTGCAACCCTGCCTGACCAATCATTTCTTGCAAAATCACCCAATTAAACCAGTGCACATGCCCGCGCTTAGGTTTGCATTGAAACGGCACTTTGCCGATGAGCATATGGTAACGCTCTTTCCAGTAGTGAAAATTGGGAACAACGACGACTAGATCCTCTCCGACCCGTGCCATTTCATTCAGCAGGGGCAAGGGGTCATAAAGATGCTCCAGGATATCAAGAGCGCACACCGTTCCGAAGGTATTATCAGCAAACCGAAGCGGTTTCGTAATGTCCTGGACTTCAACATCAAACCCTTTTTCCCTTGCCTTCTGGACTGCAACTGGCGAGATGTCCAATAGCTTCAGTTGCCGAAAGCCCCGTTCGCGCAACAATCTCAAAAACAAGCCGTCCCCCCCACCAACGTCCAACACGGGTTCCTTGCGCACTAGCTGGAGAGCCGCCTCATGCCGCCAGACCATCTCTTGGTCACGGCTGCTCCAGCGGCGGTCCTCAAAGACTTGCACCAGGGCTGGCTGCATCAGATTCGCCCTCGCAATTGGGCATACCAGCGCATGGCAGGGGAAATCTTCGCCTCAAACGCCTTCAGGTCCAACTTGTTACCAACCCACACGCGCGGCAGTGCTAGCCAGTCAGGGTTGCCGTCTACCAACCCCTCCTGAATAGTCACGGCGACTCTGAAACCGAGCGCAGTGAGCAGCGTTTTGACTGCCTGATTGTAATCGCCCTTTGGGTAAGCAAAGGACATTACCTCGGTGGCCAAAAGCTCTTCCAGAAAGCGATTTGAGCCCTCCACTTCGGCACGGGCAGTTTCCAGCGACACTTTTGTGAGCTTCGGGTGGCTAACCGTATGAGCGCCTATTTCGTGCCCCAGCGCCGCCAGTTCGCGCACCTGAGCGGCCGTCATCATCGGGTATTCACCTGCAAACGTTCGGAATGATTTGCCCAAAAAGCCCGTAGCGATAAAGAAAGTCGCCTTGATGCCGAAGCGTTCCAGTACGGGCAACGCGCATTCGTAGTTGTCCCAATAGCCATCGTCAAAGGTCACACAAGCGATATTGGCATCGGCCGATGCAGAGGCGAGCGCCGCTGGAAGATCCCGCAACCGAATCACCTGAAATCGTCGCACAAGTATTTCCATCTGTTGCTCAAACATCGGCAAAGGAACGCTATGCGGCGCATCCTTGCCGATCGAATGGTACAGCAAAATGACCCACACGCCCCGCCCCGGTCCCGTGAGGGCGTAAAGTAACCGATATATCGCGTTCCTCGCCCAGCCCCGTGCAGTCATGCGGAGGCCCTCGCCTTGACAATATGGCCGATAGGGCACTTGGGAAGCCTAAGGCTTTTTTCGGTCCAGGCGTCCAGCTTCAAGCACAACCAATAAGAGAACGGTGGAACAAGCTGACGAGGGCGCAAGAAGGGCGACAGCAGATAAGCAGCCGCTGTCCAGCGCCCACCAACCGGAACGACCGTGACATTAACAAATCCAGCACGCTCCAGCAAAAACCGTAGCGCGTCCTCGGTGAAACGCCAGTAATCATGCGGCTCTGGCTTATAGTTAAAAATCAGGGCGGTGTAGAGTGTGATTACGCCGCCCGGCTTTAAGAGACGTCTAGCTTCATTCAAAGCAGCCAGTGGGTCTGGTAACAACATAAGTACTGCACCCATTATGACGCTGTCCGCTATGCCATCCTTGAAGGGAAGGGGCAGAGACAAATCGGCAACAACGGATGGACGAACGGCAAGATCGCAATCCACGCTTACCAACCAAATCTTAGGATTCACTTTCCATCCCGTCAGTCGCCAGTATGAGGGGGAATACCCGCTTCCAAGGTCTAAGGCCAACCCTGTCACTTCATCTCGCCATTGCTGCAGCACCCAGTTGATCAGAATACGCGCAACGCTTTTGCCTCGCTCCTGCCAGATATATCGAAAAGGCACCGCGTCTGTCATTCGCGCTTCACCTCGTGAAAAAGTCCTACCAGTATGTCTGCCAACCGCTTCAAGCTGTGCCGCTCAACGACGCTTTGGCGCAAGTCCGCACCGATGACCTGTCGTTCGGTCTCATCAAGTTGCATTAGTCTTTCGATCTTCTGTGCTAAATCCTGCGGGTCACCGTGTCGGAAGAGGAGCCAATCCGCCGCCCTCCCTAGCGTTTCATGAAACCCCTCATTAGCAACGAAACTGGGCTTTCCACATGCCATCGCCTCCAGCACTGCCTTGTCCAGCGCGCCTGTTGAACAAAGGTTGATATGAGCGAAACAGCGCCGATACCAGTGCGCAACTTGTTCGTTGGACACAGCGCCGACGAACTGTACCATGCCGTTCAGTTCTAACCCTGTAACCTTCTGGCGTACTGCTTCGGCATAAGCTCGGTCTCGCTTTGGTGCGTCGCCAACCAGTGCGCAGCGAACCTCGTAACCCCGCTGCCGCAAAAGGCGCACTGCTTCTATAAGGGTCATTAGGTCTTTGATGGGTGAAAGCCGGCCGACCGAAAGTAGAAGCGGCAGGTTTTCGGGCTCCGCACCGTCAGGGCAGAAAAGATCCGTATCAATCCCTTGTCCAACGACCGCCAATTTGTCGTACTTGTAGCGGTAAGCGGCCCGCGCACTGGCAACCATTCGGTCGGACAAATTATGAGCCAGTTTAAGCGTCGTGGTTACCTGCCGATGGGCATACCAAGTGACAATCGGGATACCTTTTGCTTTCAGGATGGGTGCAGCTAGGACCGTAAAGATGGGAATCATGTGCGAAAAGCAGACATCAATTCTGTCCTCCGGCAAGATGCGAAGCAGATGCCGATAAAACTCTATCGCCCGGCGCGGCTCGCTGTAACCCTTCTCTTTACCCACCGAATACACCTCGACATTGCCCGGCACCTCAACCCGCCCCGCTCGCATTGTGATGACATGGATGAACTCCACCCGCTTTGCCAGCGCCCAAATCCAACGCGTAGCGAAACCCAAGATTGGGTCGTCAGCATCAGTCGCAAGGTTAAAGAGTAGAATGCGCATGCTCCCCCTGCTCGTTCAGCAAAGCCTGAGCCGCTTCGAAAAGCTGCCTATAGCCCCGAACATATGCTTCCGTGGAAAAGAACTGCTTGGCGAAGGCACGGGCACGCCGCCCCATCTCACAAGCCTCACCGGGATGCTCAAGGACCCAACGAAGCTGGTCCGCAAGCACCGCCTCATTGCCCGGCGGCACCAGAAAGCCAGTAATTCCATCTTCAATCATCTCCGGGATACCACCAACTCGGCTACCGATTACACGTGTGCCACACGCCATCGCCTCTATCCCGACCCGTGGCAATCCTTCTGAAAGAGACGGCAATACAACGGCACGGGTATGCGCCATGTAACGGGCCACCTCCCGCTGAGCCACCTCTCCCACGAATTGCACATGCCCATCCAAGCCGATCCGCCTGGCCTGCTCTTTCAACCCAGCACTGTAGGTTTTGTCTTCTTGCTGGCCCACAATGACCAAACGGGCCTGCGGGAAATCCTTGGCGACACAGGCAAAGGCGTTGACCAGATGGTGAACGCCCTTGCGTGGGATTAAGACACCCGCGTAAAGTATGTCCTGGAAAGAGCCTTCGTTTTTGTCGAGGGCGGCTTGGAGAAAGACATCTATGTCCGTCCAAGTAGGGAATTGGAAAATCGGCTTTCCAGGTGCCCATCGCGCTAGTTGCTCCCTGGTAGAGTTAGAAACGGCTCGCAATAAATCGGCATGTCTGAGGGTAAAACAAGCGGCACGGCGCATCAGGAAACGGTAAAGCCCAGGAAGCAGGATGCGGCGCTGCAAAAACAGACTCTGTTCAAAATCGCCATGGCTTTCCACGACCAGCACGATCTTCCGTCCAAACCAGTTGGCGACTTTCTTCGCCAGGGCAGCGGCGAGGCCTTCATAAGGGCTTTGGGCAACCAAGATCTGAACTCTGTGTCGAAATACAACCCAGAGGGTAAGGATTAGTCCAACTGCAAAAAATTCGGCGTAACGGAGGATTGGCAAAGGAAGTTTCGGAAGCAGGTAAAAGTGCGCATGTTGAGTAAACTTTCGAGGGAATAGATCCTGAGAAAAGCCAATGACGAAGATCTCCCCCAGGGCCCTCAACACCCGAAACTTTTTTTCGGCTGTGGCATCCAGAGGCTGGCTGTACCGGGCGCCCCCTAGGAAACAAACTCGTGCAGTTGTCCTTTTCAATCCTCAGCAGCCTCCCACCTTAACAACCCGGCAACTATCCGCTCTGCTGCATGACCGTCTCCATAAGGGTTCGCTGCTTTGGTCAGGCGAGCATACTTTGAAGGGTTTTCAAGGAGTCTAGAGGCTTCTCTAATTATTCGTTCCTGCTCCGTTCCCACAAGCGTTGCGGTTCCGTCTTCGACTCCTTCCGGACGCTCGGTTACTTCTCGGAGTACGAGTACTGGGACACCGAGACTGGGGGCTTCCTCTTGAATCCCCCCAGAATCGGTCAATATGAGAGACGACAGCTTCATAACATGTACCATTGCCTCGTAATTGAGTGGCGGGACTAGGACAATGTTGGAAACCCTGCCAAGCAACTCATGAACGGGATTCCATACGTTTGGGTTGCGGTGTACCGAGTAGATAACTTGGAGCTCCTGATAGCGAGTCGCCAGCTCTCGAAGGGCCAAGCAGATATGACGTAAGGGCTCACCAAAACTCTCTCGGCGATGAGCAGTCGCGAGAGCCAGCTTACGATTACCCTTCCCGTTCGTACTCAGCCCAAGTCGATCGAGGCAGAGGCTTGTTGCCGCCGACGGAGGTCGGCTCCTTACCCAAAGAAGAGCGTCGATAACAGGGTTGCCAGTGACTAAGATGCGATCTTTAGAAATCCCTTCCGAGACGAGATTCTGACGGGCCCATTCCGTAGGTGCGAAGTGCAGATCAGCGGTAATGCTGACAATCCGGCGATTGACCTCTTCCGGATAGGGATGCCACTTATCATAAGTGCGCAGACCTGCTTCGACGTGACCAATCTGTACTCTGTTGTAAAAAGCAGCCATAGACGCAGCCGCTACTGTCGTGGTATCTCCCTGGACTAATACCCAATCAGGTTTTTCCTTCTGCAAGATTCCCTCTAGACGGTTTAGGACCCCTGACATCACATGAGCAGGGCTTTGGTTTTCCTCCATGACATCCAAGTCATAATCAGGAGTGATGCAGAATAGACGCAATACTTCATCGAGCATTTCCCGATGCTGAGCGGTAACACAAACTTTTGCCGCTAGCTCATCCCTACGTTTCCTGAGTTCCCTAATAATCGGCGCCATCTTGATCGCCTCAGGACGAGTTCCGAAGACTATTAGAACCTTCATCGCTGGGAGAGAGCCAAATACTGTGTCTCAACCTTCTTGGCGATGACCTGCCAGTCAAAGTGTCGCCGAACATAGTCGCCTGCCTTTTCTCCAAGAGCCTCTGCCAACTCAGGCTCGTGGATTAGTCGCACGACCTCCTCCGCCAGAGCTTGCAATCTTTTTGGAGGCAAAGTCATGGGAGCGTTGTAATCGGATTCAGTGCGATCAAACAGCCGTACTAGCAAGCCACGTTCGTTGTTACCCAACAGTTCTGGGTGTCCCCCGACGGCGCTGGCCACAATCGGCTTCCCCATGCTCATTCCCTCTAACGCAGCAATACTGGTGGACTCGGCGCTGGATGGGAAGACAACGATATGCACTTGCT
>JBOHVJ010000039.1:0-11666 GCA_050735075.1 Binatia bacterium | reverse complement strand
CGTCATGGCTTATCGCCCAACTTGGCCGACCTGTACCGGGACACCCTACGTACATGGATGAGTTCTTAAGGGAACCAAGCCTGTAGACTTTTCAGTCGACGAGCCGAGCAAGTTCGAGCTTGTGGTCAATCTCAAAGCGGCCAAGCAGATCGGTCTGACGATTCCACCGAATTTTTTGGTCAGAGCAGATCGAGTAATCCGATGATCAAACAATCCAAAATCGGCAATCGAAAATCCAAAATCGTAAGGCGGGCGGACAGGGTGATCAAGCGAGGCGGATTTTAAACTTGACTTTTATACGGGCTTAAGGCAGCTAGGTAGGGCAAATGGCGAAGAAGAATCCTGCGAAGAAGACTCGAACCACCAATCAGCGCCTTACAGCTCTTGAAAGGCTTGTCCGATTCGAATTTCGAGGTCTCCGTAAGGAGATGAACGAGAGATTCGCGGTTATGGAGGATCGAATTGATCGACTTGCCACCCATGTGGATGGGTTCATGAAGCTTCATGAGACGCTGGATTATTGAAGTCAGGGTCATGAGAGAGCAGATGAAGCGTTTTGAGGAGCGCCTCGGACGCGTCGAGGCTGCTCAGGCGAGATAGTTCAAATCCGCTTATCTTTGCCCAAAACCGATTACCAATGTCCGTAAGCTGACAGGCAGAACATCCTTCATCAACGGCGTTCTAATGCACCTTAGCAGGCCCCCGGACTAAGTCCGGGGAAATTTACATTGCCGATTTTAGATTAGGGAGATTGGGGAGCAACTGGCAAGGATTTTTTGGAGTGCTCCAGCCAGGCATCATTTTTTGAAACAAGGAGGGCTTATGGAGGAAAATAAAACTCATAGGAAAAAGTGGCTCAGCTTGATCCTAATCTTTGGCGCCATATTTTTTAGCGTCACGCCGCAGTTAAGAGCGGCAGAAAGAATCAACACGACTTACTTCTCCCCTGCTCCTGGAGCCTCGGCGGTGATCTGGGTGGCCAAAGAGGCGCGGCTGTTTGACAAGCACGGCCTTGATGTCGCACCGATTCTCATTCCCAGCAGCGTCCGGGCGCTTCAGGCGATTCTGGCGGGAGAAGTTGCCATAGGGGAGAGCGCAGGGCCGGCTGTTGCCGGCTCTCGCCTTGCCGGAAGTGATGTCGTGGCGATCGCAGGGAGCGTAAACATTCTGACGTACTATTTTGTGACAGTGCCAGGTATCAAACGGCCCGAAGAGCTCAAGGGAAAAATAGGCGCAAACCATAGCCCTGGAACGATTGCCGATTTTGCCTTGCGTGTCAGCCTGAGAAAGCTGGGCCTAGATCCGGCGAAGGACGTGAGCTTACGCTCGATCGGTGTCCTTCTCGACCGAGTCGCGGCGATGCAGAAAGGAATCGTACAGTTTACTGTTCTTACCGAAGCGGAGAAGCCCATCGTAGAGAAGCTGGGCTTTCCCGTCCTGCTCGATTTGATCTCGCTCCGGATTCCCTTTCCACAGCGCGGGATTTCCACTACAGCAAAGTTCATAAAAGAGCATCCGGAGACGGTGCGACGTTATATGAGGGCCTATGTGGAGGCGATCCATTATTTCAAAACCCGCAAAGAGGAAACGATGCACATCATGCGTAAATATTCCCGAGTGGAAGATCCAAAGATACTCGAGCATGCTTGGTCCTGGTTCACGGACAACATGCCCGACGCCCCTTATCCTCCGCTGGAAGGATACCAGACTGTCTTGCAGGAGATGGCCTCAACCAACCCCAAGGCAGCGGCGGTGAATGCAAAAGAGTTCGTGGATGTCCGCTTCGTCAAGGAACTGGAAGATGCGGGCTTCATTGCAAACCTCTACAGGAGATGAACTTGCCAACCGTTCGGATTAGCGGCTTTTGATGCCCACTTCCCTTTGCACTTCGCGCAAAAAGGTAAGATCAGTGACTTCAGAGGGTGAGACCTCGCGCGTGATCTTGGCAGCCTTCTTGGCCTGTTCGATGACGAGCCTAAGTCCATCCTCGGAGATGCTACCATCCAGGCTGAAGAGATTTCGTAGCGCGTCATAGGACTGGAGAGCGAAGTCGTCCGTGTCAAAGTTGACAGCCTGGTGACGTGCGCATATAGTGCGTTCGGTTCCCGTTTGCTATTAGCCCCCCATAAATGACCATGTCCAAAAAAGCCGAACTAAAGGGTGATCATCGCGATGAGACCAGGAGATAGTGTCAGCTTAAAGATAGACTCTGCTTAGTGGAGGTTAGACAAATGGACGGCAAGGCTGTTGAACGATTGGTGCGGGAAAGCGCGCAACACATGGTCCGCATTAAGCTGGGCAAGTTTGAAGGGATTTATCAAGCTTACGCTTAGAAACGTATGGACGGAAGCATAAGGGTTCAGCACGAGAAGCTGGAGCGCTTTGTCAGCGTGGTGTTCCAGCGGCTGGGAATGGCCGTGGCGGATGCGACGCTAACAGCGAGAGTTCTGGTCATGGCTGATCTCCGAGGAGTAGATTCCCACGGCGTGATCCGCCTCAGTTGGGACAAATGGTATGTCAAGGCGATGCGCGATGGCATCATCAACCCAAATCCGCAAATTGGGATCGTCAACGAAACACCAGCCTCCGCCCTGATCGAAGGCGATGGCGGCATGGGAATGGTTGTAGGTCACCGCGCAGCGGAGCTCGCCATCGAAAAGGCGCGTCGGTCGGGAGTCGGCATGGTGGCCGTACGCAACAGCCGCCACTTTGGTATGTCCGCCTATTACGCCATGCTCGCTCTACCGTACGATATGATCGGTATCTCGATGACCAACGCGGGACGTCAGGTGGTGCCCACCTTCGGGCAAGAGGCCAAGTATGGGACGAATCCGGTCTGCCTTGCCGCTCCAGCTCTCGAAGAGCCTCCTTTCGTGTTAGATATGGCCACAACGACCGCGGCAGCCGGCAAACTCGAAGTCGCGGCGCGACTCGGGAATCCCATCCCTTTGGGATGGGCCCTCGACGAGAAATCAGAGCCGACAACGGATCCCCGGGCGGCTCAGCAAGCGCGCAAGCTTTTGCCTGTGGGAAGTAGCCGCGACGGAGGCAGTCACAAAGGATATGGTCTCGCCATTATGGTCGAGATTCTTTGTGGCGTGCTGACCGGCACCGTGGCTTGTCTAACTCCACCTGCAACAGGGGTTCGAGGCCATTTCTTTGGGGCGATTGATATTTCCTGCTTTCGCCCCGTTGAAGAATTCAAACGGGAGCTGGACAGGCTGCTCAGGGACTTGAAGTCCACAGTTCCAGAGAAGGGGCAGAAGCGGGTCTATGTGGCGGGAGAGATCGAGCATGAAACCGCTCGAGAACGAAGTGCTAACGGCATCCCACTTCACTCCTCCACTCTCGGAGAGTTAAAGGGACTCAGTCAGCAACTTGAGGTCCCTTACGACCTTGAATAAGGCATCGCATGATCAACTCCTCCTCCTAGCTACATCATCGACTTACTTTAAAAAAACAGTGGGGTCAAGGATGCCCTGTGGGTAAATCCCATCTCAATTGTCCGCTTTTTCAGAATCTGAACTGTCCTACCGCTCGACCTTTCTGCATACCTCCTTCGGGGAGCGAGTCTTACGGCAGCGGCCGATGGGCCTACCGACAATGGTTTAAGCCGTTCAAATGGTTCAAATCGTTCAAAACGTCTTGAACGTTTTTAACTCGATTCGTGCGCGGAAGGACGATTTGTCTGCGGTGCGGAGCCATTATATATAATCACTTTTATCCAAGTTAGTTTTCCCGAAGCTCCATTAGGAGGACGTTCGTTGACTTAACTATTCGCACTTCGTCCGAAGTGTTCCTTCTCCCCTTGGAGACTGTGTCATAAGGCCGTTCATGGTTCGACAAGCTCACCACGAACGGACGGCGACACACCAAAATTCAATCACTTAGCCGTTCGTCCTGAGCGCGTCGAAGGGCGAACGGTGAATTGCGACACAGTCTCTTGCGGGAGAAGGTTAGGATGAGGGGTTAGATGAGAAAGCTTAAAGTTAATTTGGACAGCAACGATATCCGGTCATATCTTATCAGGAGGGTTTGAGATGGGCCTCTCTCGGCTAGAGATCATCTATGGGAAGCTTGAAGGCACGCAGGGAAAATTTGCTCGCGACCCTACAGGATACCTCGCTCTCGAGGCGGGCATCTTTCGCAGAAAAGGCCTTGAGGTTTCCTGGCAGCATGTGCAGGGCACAGAGGAGCGTTACCGCAGGCTCGAAAGCGGCTCCGCCCATGTCTCCTTCGTGGTCGGACGCGCAGCTCTCAAGCACTTTCTCGATTCCAAGACGACTCGAATACTTGGCTCTTCCATGAATAGCTGTCCTTATTATCTTGTCGTCAATCCCGCCGTCAAAGAGATGGGAGACCTAAAAGGAAGGTCGCTTGCTTGTAGGGAGAGCACGGCTCGAATCTCGCCGTTGGCTCAGTTTTTTCAAAAAAGATGGCAACTCAGGCTTGGCGAGGATGTGGCTCTTAAGTTGCCCGAGGGCGACCAAGATGCTTTCGATTTGCTCAAGAGCGGTGAAGTCCAGGCGGCGTTGCTGCCTCGGCCGTACGGCTTTATCGCCGAGGAAAGTGGATTCAAGAGAATGGGAGGATGGCCGGACGTGGTGGATGATCCTTTGCCGGTGATGATAGAGACCACGGCAGAGCTTCTTCGCGAGAAGGCACAGGACTTTTCCGCCTTTCTGGAAGCCCACAGCGAGGGCATCCTTTACCTAAAGGCGCATCGTGCCGAGACCGTCCGCATGCTCGGCGGCCACTTTGGACACTCACCTTCCCTTGCAGGCAAGACCTATGACGACTACCTAGTATGTTTGGACGATCGGCTGACGGTCGATTCCAGGCAACTGGAAAAGCTTCTGACCCAAGTCGCTCCCGATACGCCCGGTGGCGCCCGTCAACTGGCATCCGAATGGATTATTCCACGGGCGCTTAGAGGCTCGGAGCAGCAAAGGCGAGAATGAGCCGGACAAGCGGTCCTTTAGCGGATCTATGATGATTCGGCCGGTGGTGCGTAAAGCTGAAGGAGATTGCCCTCTGTATCGAAAAAGTAAAGACCGCTGCCCCGACCGCGATCGACCCTTTGGGTGACATGGAGCTTTACACCCCATTCCTTCATGTTCTGGGCGGCCAGCTCAAAATCTTCCCGGTTCACCTCGAAGGCTTGGTGCGTCGCGCCATCCTCTTCAATGGCATGCTTCTCGGCGGGGCGTGGCCGCTCGAAAAGAACGACGATGTCGTCACCTGATCTGAGCTCGGTGCGTGCCAAGATTTTTCCCATGTCATCTTTCCCGGTTTTGAATAGTTTCATTCCCAGGACTTCAGTATAGAACTTCACCGCTCTGTCCATATTATCAACCGGTATCCCGATGTGATAAACTCCTTTTGTTCTAATCATGACTGTCTCCTTCGTCCAATTAGATCAAACCTCCATTACTCCAAAGCGGAGAAAATGTCTAACTCTGCCTGGTATCCCATTCATCTCTTCGCCCTGGATTTCTCCTGGTTGACAGATCAGCATTGGTTCCGATAATTTGAATCCAAAGATATTCACAAAGGAGGCTTAAGATGGAATTTGCCAACCTGGACCAAAGAATTAAGGAAAAGAAAAGAATGAACCGGCTCTTCGGAACTGAGCAATTTCGCTCGTGGATGCTCTACTTCGAGCCGGGCGATGGCACGGACATGCACTACCACGTATCACCGGAGACCTTTCTGGTGCTCGAAGGGAAGGCCTCAGTAAAAGGTATCAAGGGCGACGAGCGGATCATCGAGAAAAACGAGGTCGTCTTCTTCGCCTCCAAGGACTACTATCAGATTACCAATGTGGGTAGCGGCCCGCTGATCCTTTTCGGCAATCGTTCTGAAGGTTTCGGCGGCCCTCACGTGACCGCGGAAAAAGAAAAAGACTGAAAGCGGGCGGCTCATACCATTTCCGGATCGGAATAGATACATAGATACAAAGAGGTTGGACCATGAATCTTTCTGCCCTCAGAGGGCTGAGTGTAGCCGGTCTGTTCCTGGCTACCTCGTTGTTGCCAGTTAGCATTGAAGCGCAAAAGACAGGCTCAGTAAGGACTCTGGTTATTCAGGCGGGAACGCTCATCGACGGCACGGGGCGGCCACCTCTGGAGGATGCGGTGATAGTGATTGAGGGGGAGAGGATCAAGTCGGTTGGGAGGAGAGGGGAAGTTCTCATTCCCAAGGACAGCCGCGTCCTCAACGTCAAGGGGAAGACTGTTCTTCCGGGCTTCATCGATGGTCATTGCCACCTGCTGGACTTCGTGGGTGAGCTCTACCTCCATTTAGGAGTCACGACTTGCCCGGATATCACGCAGAACGACGATTATTGGACTATGGCTCAGAGGGATGGAACCCTCATGGGAAAAATTCGCGGCCCCAGGATCTGGTCAACCGGCACAAGGCTGGTCGGTCCGCCTCCTCCCTGGGCACGGAGAGTGGAAAGCGGCTATCTGATCAAGACTCCCGATGAAGCACGCGCCATTGTGAGAAAAAAGAAAGAGATGGGGCTCGAGGTTATCAAGCTCAATGAATATGTCTCTCCAGAGGTCCTCAAGGCTGCTGCTGATGAAGCCAACCGTCTAGGTCTTCCCGTGACCTGCCATTGTCTGGATGTTTTTCTTGCGGCTGAGGCTGGGTTTGCCGGGGTAGAGCATCATTGGGCTCCAGGCATGACTTCCATTTCTGATCCCAAGAAGAGGTGGCAGATTCATCAGGAAAGGATGAGCGGCAAGATCGATACGGCGGAGCTTCCCATTCACTACGAGGCAGAGAACTTCGACAAGATCATTAAAGCGATGGTGGAGAGGAATGTCGCATGGAGTCCTACCATCGCCACGTGGTTTCGACCTCTCTCTCCCAGCGTTGCGCGCTTTAAGGAGAGGGAATTGTCCATTTTAAACAATCCTAAAGCCAGCACCATGCCCGCGGTTTTGCGCGAGCAAACGCTCGGGCAGTATGAACGGTATGAGAAGTTTTCTCCGGAGAAGCTGAGCCAGGTGAGGGAAGGATACAAGAAGATCGAGGACTTCATGCGTCGGTTTGTCCGGGCTGGAGGAATTGTAAGGGCGGGGTCTGATCCCAATAATGGCTTGCCGGCTCTGGGGCTGCATCAGGAGATGGTGATGTTTGTGGAGGCCGGCCTCACGCCCATGCAGGCGATTCAGGCAGCGACGATCAATGTTGCCAAGATGTTCCGCAAGGATAAGGACTTTGGGACAGTCGAGGCGGGGAAGGTTGCGGATATCATTGTCATCGAAGGCGACCCGTTAAAGGATATGTGGGTGGTTCAGAACGTGAAGATGGTCGTCCTGAACGGGAGGGTTATAGATACCGATTTTCATTCGAACTACAAAAACCCGATCCCGAATGTTCGGCCCTGGCGGCCCACACCCGGGGAAATAGAGATCTCTCCCCGATCCATTTCACAGGGCTCAGGCCCTTCGACCTTAAAGGTCACGACGAGAAGAGGCTTTGATCGTTTCCATAAGGTGACTCTTAATGGGAGGGCATTGGAGACCCGTTATGTGAGCAGCAGCGAGCTTGAGGCGACGATCCCGCCTCAAGCCATCAAGGATGCAGGAACCTATACTGTTATGGTCATCGGTCAAGGTGACTTTGCCTCAAAGTCGTCTCCTGCCTACCTCGTTGTCTCTTTCAAGCAATAAGGAGATTTTTTATGCGCACTTGGAAATCAAAAGGTATGCTCACCCTGCTTGCTGTGGTGCAGCTTCTTCTCGTTACACCGACAGTTCTTGCGCAGGAGGAGACCATCAGGGTCGTTTATCATCCTATCTGGAACGTCAGCAAGCTTCCCTTGTATCTCGCTCAGGAGACAGGGATTTTTGAGAAAAACCGTTTGAAGGTTTCCTTGAAAAGCCCCGGCTCGAACAAGAATCTTCTCGCTGCCATGAAGAACAAAGAAGGCGACATCTATGTGGTCAGCTCCAACCATGTGGCGCAGAGCAGAGCAACGGCTGGGACCGATTTAGTGATCGTCGCCAATACGGGTCACAACTATTCGGTGTTCTTAGTCGATTCCTCGATCAAGAGGCCCGAGGATCTTAAAGGAAAGAAGATAGGGACAGGCGCCTTGGACGGAACTCCCTACCAGTTAACGCGTCTATCTCTAAGAAGGTTGGGGTTGGACCCGGACAAGGATGTAACTCTAGTCCATTATGATGAAGCCCGAAGCGCGGCCCGCGCCGTAGGCCTTCTCTCAGGGGAGGTTTCCGGCACTCTGGTCACATCGGAGGCTATATTCGAGCTGGAGAAAAGCGGCGAGATCAAGAAATTCCGCATTCTCGCGGACAATAAGAAGCTGAACATCTACGCCGGAGGAGGGGCCGACCACGCCATCGCTGCCGCATTCCTTAAGAACCATAGGGATAAAGCGAAGAGTTTCTTAAGCAGCATCTGTGAGGGCATATCCTTGGCCAGGAAAAATAAGCCGAAGGCGCTGGAGGTCATAGCTAAAACAGTGCAGAAAAGTGACCCTGCTGTTCTTGAGTTCTTATACCGTATCTATGTCGGGGAAGTGATTCCTCTACGACCACATCCTAGAACAGAAGGAGTCGAGCTGGGGATTCAGATGGCAAGCTCCGTTCATCCCACTGTGAAGGGGATAAAAGCTCAGGACCTCGTCGATCCAACGCTGGTCGCGGAATTGGAAAAAGAAGGGCGCTGCAATTCGTAGGAGGAAACTAGCGCGGATTCACACCCAAACAGCGCCCTCGGGGCATGTCCTCGCTGGCGCTCGGAATCGCAGATTGAAGATTGCAGATCTCAGATTCAGATTTGCAATTTGAGATCTGCCATTTGCAATCTCTTGTCATTAGCAGTGTGTGCACAAAGTGAATCTTTCCCTCCCCCTTGCGGGAGAGGGCTAGGGTGAGGGGGCAGCGTGAACTCCAGGTCACCCTCACCTCTGTCCTCTCCCATCGAGGGAGAGGAAGTCTTTTAGGTACAAGTTGAGATATCGTTGAAGCTGGCACCTTGCTCGGATCGCAGCATGTAACCCTCGGAAAGGAGTTCAAAGATGTTCGAGAGCTGGAGAGGAGTCGTCGGAGACGTCAAGCCTACTTATAGACCCGGTTCGTTAGAAGATTTCATCCGGCTTCTGCCTGAGGGAATCGGGGTGATCCCACTGACCGTGGGGATAAGATCCGGGACAGAGGAAGAATTCCATCAGGTGCTTGAGGTTTACAAGGAGAAAGCTGCTGAGCTTGCGGCTTTGGGAGTTGATCTGATCCACATAGGCGGCGCCCCGCCCATGATGGTTCACGGTTTTCAAGGAGAAGATCAGATCGTTAGGGAATTGGAGCAGAAACATAAAATCCCCGTAGCCACCTCGGGAAGAACTCAGGTGGAAGCCTTCCGCGCCCTTGGGATTAAAAGCTTCGTCGGAGTCACCTACTTCAAAGAGTCCCTGAACCAGATATTCACACGCTACTTCACCCAGGCCGGATTTCATGTTGCAGCCATGGAAGGGATCGAAGTCCCCTTCAAGGACGTGGGGCGGTTATCGCCAGAAGAGATCTATGCTCATACCAAGAAGGCTTTCCTCAAACATCGTGAGGTCGAAGCCATCTATATGCTGGGATCGGGTTGGCGTCTGCTCAAGGTGGTGAAGCTTCTCGAACAGGATCTGCAGGTGCCCGTTATCTACGCCCTAGCGGCGAAACTCTGGGACGTGCAGAAGCGGCTCCATGTTCGCCAGCCAGTCAAAGGCTACGGCCGCCTGCTTGAGGAGCTACCATAAAAAAGTGGGGCCTGGAGGCAGAGTCGAGGCGACGCGAAGAGGTCGCCGAGTCCCTATGGGGTAAGGCACTGTCATTTTACTTGTAAAAGATGTCCTTCAGTTTCCCTATCAGAGCCGCATCCAGTTTGAAAGAGTCGTTAATGATTCTTTCCACTTCTTCGCCACCCACCGGATCCACGTCAAGCCTGGACTTTTTCACTTCGGCGAAAAACTCCCCATCTCGGACAGTATCCCTAAATGCCCCGCGCAGCATGGCCACCCGGTCTTTGGGTGTTCCTGGAGGCAGCGCATAGATCAGCGCAATCGCGTTGTCGTTATGAACCCCAACCTCGATCAACTTGCGGGCCTCTTCGGTCTTTGCAAGATCAATCGCAAGCGGGACCTTTGGGAAATCCGGGGCTGGTTTTGGCGTCACCTGCAGCACGGGGATCACCTCTTCTGTTTCTAAGGCCTTCTGCCAAACTGCTCTGGGCCCGAAACAGGTCCCCGCAACCTCGCCCGCCTCCGTTGCTAGCCGGATCTCAGCCATTCCTTTGTAGCCAGAGACCAGTTGAATTGGAAGGCCGAGCGTCGCCCGCAAGATCCTTATGAGGTTGTCGCCTGAGGTGCCTTGGCCGATTCCGCCCATTTTGACGGGTGTCTTAGAGGCGATCCATCTGTCTAGGTTTGTAATTCCACTCGCTTTACTGAAAACGCAAACCGGATAGTACCTGGCCGGCGTCCCAACGTATTCAAATCTGCGGGCATCGAACTCGACCCCTTTTTGCCCTAGAACCTGCCCCATGAGGACGCTGCCGATAAAGTTGCCAATCGTGAGGCCATCAGGGTTGGCCGCTTTATAAAGGTGATTGGCAGCAATCAGGCTTCCAGCGCCGGGCATGTTCTCAACTGTTATGGTCGGGCTTCCCGGTATGTGCTTTCGCATGTGCCTTGATAGGGCGCGTGAGTAGGCATCAAATGCGCCTCCGGCAGAAAAGCCCACTATGATGCGGATGACCTTGCCCTTATAAAAATCATGCGTGGTCGCATGTCCGACTGCAGCGAAAAAGGAAATCCCGGCGCTCGCCGCTAAGAGCCAGCAGATAATCCTACGCATCGCGGTCTCCTTCCCTTGCCTTATTACTGGCTTTCATAAGAAGGCTATTGACTTTGCTGTGAACTCTCTCGAGACAAAGGGCTTTTATCACCCGATTTGTAAAAGTCAAGAATCCACCCCGCTCACCGACCCCTTTACAGGTGGACAGGGCCTATTTGCTGCCTTCCCGGAGAATTTTCTCCAGTTCCTTCTGGGTCTCCTGGTAGCCCTTGAGAGAAGCCAGCCACTGTGGTGTGTTCATGGCGACCTTTCCCCCTGCTGCGCGTACCTTCTCCACATCTCTTTTCATGTTCGATTCAGGATAGACATGGAGGTCCAACCCGTCATGCTTCCAAAGAGTTGTCTGGCCCTCTGGCGTGTGCAAGTAGGCCCCGAGCAGGGCGCCGGCATTTGAGGCAGTGACCTCCTGGGAGGGCCGCCAATCGGCCGAGTACGCGGGCTACCAGAAGGCGGTAGAGGCCATCACCTCTCAGACAGCGACAAAGCTAATCGACGGCCATACGGCCCTGGTGGGCACGCCGGACGAGGTGGTCGAGGAGATCCATTATCTGCGCCGGATGCTGGGCGAGTTCGAGCCCTCGCTGCAGATCAACTTTGGCGGCATGAGCGACGCCGAGGCCTTCCAGACCCTGGAGCTGTGGGGCAAGTATGTTATTCCCCGCTTTGAGACTGTGTCATAAGGCCGTTCATGGTTCGACAAGCTCACCACGAACGGACGGCGACACACCAAAATTCAATCACTTAGCCGTTCGTCCTGAGCGCGTCGAAGGGCGAACGGTGAATTACGACACA